>LFSN01000101.1:34827-41679 GCA_001513125.1 Clostridia bacterium DTU030 | reverse complement strand
GGAACAGGTGGAACGCCTGGTCCGGCAGCAGCCGGAAACGGTGGCCCAGCTCTTGAGTACATGGATGCATGAGGATTAGGGGTGGGATAGATGGCCCGTCATGGTCTTTCCGGAAAAGAGAAGGCAGCCATTGCTCTGATAGCCATGGGGCCAGAGCTATCGGCAGAGGTCTTCAAGCATATGCGGGAGGATGAAATAGAAGAGCTGACCCTGGAGATCGCCAGCATGCGCACGGTTCCCCCCGAACAGAAGGATAAGATCCTGGGGGAACTGTATCATATGTACCTGGCCCAGGAATATATCGCCCAGGGGGGGATCGATTATGCGAAAGAGATCCTGGAAAGGGCCCTGGGCAGCCAGAAGGCGATGGAGATAATCGAACGCCTGACAGCTTCGCTCCAGGTCAGGCCCTTTGAATTTATCCGCTCCACCGATCCGGGGCAGTTGCTGACCTTTATCCAGGGCGAACATCCCCAAACCATTGCCCTGATATTGGCTTTCTTGCAACCGGAACAGGCGGGCACCATTTTGACGGCCCTGCCCCCGGAAAAGCAGGTGGACGTGACCAAACGGCTCGCCCTCATGGAGCACACCTCTCCCGAGGTCATCCATGAAGTGGAAAGGGTGTTGGAAGCCAAATTGTCAGCCCTGGCAGGACAGGATTCCACCCAGGTGGGTGGAGTCGAGGCCTTGGTTGAAGTTCTCAATCAGGTGGACAGGGCCACAGAAAAAACCATTTTGGAAAATTTAGAAGAGCAGGAGCCCGAACTGGCAGAAGAAATAAAACGGCGGCTGTTTACCTTTGAAGATATTGTCCAGCTTGATGATAAGGCAGTAATGCGGGTCTTGAGGGAAATCGACCTGACCAGGGACCTGCCCATGGCCCTCAAGGTGGCCAGCGAGGAAGTTAAAACAAAGATCTTCAATAATCTGTCCAAACGGGCGGTGGAAACCCTGCAGGAGGAAATGGATTACCTGGGTCCGGTACGGTTGCGGGATGTGGAAGAAGCCCAGCAGCGTATTGTTAATACAATACGGAAACTGGAAGAGGTGGGAGAGATAATAATTGCCCGGGGTGGTGAAGATGAGATCGTTGTCTAGGGTATTAAAGGATGTCCAGGTGACGACAAAGGTCTCCACCATCGGGCCCCGGACGAGGGACCAGGAACCTGCTGCCGGCAAAGGAACTCCCACCGATGAGGCCCAGTACCGGATACTCTCCGACTATGTCTTGGCAACGGCAGAGAGCAAGGCCACCGCCTTGCTCTCTGAGGCCCAGGAGAAAAGTCGTTCAATACTGGAAAAGGCCGCCCAAGAGGCAGAAATGATAAAACAAAAGGCCTTTGAAGAGGGCTTTGTCCAGGGCTATCAAGCAGGAGAGCAGGAGGCGCAAAAGCTGAAAGCAGAAGCCTCGGCCCTCATAGAGGAAGCCAGGCGGGAGAGGGAAGAAATTATCCGCTCTGCCGAGCCAGAGATAATTGACCTGGCCCTGGCGCTGGCGGAAAAGATTGTCAACCAGCAGCTAGACCTAGATCCTTCCCTTTTACTGGATATGTTGAAAGGGATACAGTTGGGCGATGCCCTGCAGGAGATAGTGCTCCGCGTTCACCCCGACCGCCTAGCCTACCTGCAGGAGAGGGAAGCCCAACTCAATCAGCTCTTTCCCCAGGCCAAAATTCGTGTGGAGGGCGATCCGGGGATAGAGCGGGGATTTATCCTCGACACCCAGCTAGGAACCGTCGATGCCAGGGTTACAACCCAATTAGAAGAATTGGAAATGGCTTTGAAAGAAGTGCTTGGCAGTGGCGAATAAGGTCTTTACAGCGGACAAATACATAAAGGCCCTGGAAGAGGTCAGGCCGATGCGGATCCTGGGCAAGGTGACCCGGGTAGCAGGTTCCCTGATTGAATCCCAGGGGCCACCGGCCCAGGTTGGGGAAGTATGTCTCGTTGGCGATGGGGGAGTGAGGGCCGAGGTCATTGGCTTTCGGACGCCCAATCTTCTTTTAACTCCCTTTGCCTCCATGCAGGGGATTGCCCCGGGCGCTACCGTCAGGGCGACAGGCAAATACCTGACCGTTGGGGTTGGGCCCGATCTTTTGGGTCGGGTCCTGGATGGTCTCGGCCAACCTTTAGATGGCAAGGGTCCCATTGGCGTCAGGGAGGAGTATCCCCTGGAAAACTCCCCCCCCCATCCCCTCCGGCGGCCCCGGATAAAGGAAATAATGCCTGTGGGTGTGCGGGCAGTGGACGGCCTCCTTACCTGTGGGCGAGGGCAAAGAATGGGTATTTTTGCCGGCAGTGGTGTCGGTAAAAGTACCCTTTTGGGAATGATGGCAAAAAATACCGAGGCCGACGTCAACGTCATAGCCCTCATTGGGGAAAGGGGCCGGGAAGTAAGGGACTTTTTAGAAAAGGTCCTGGGGGAAGAGGGTTTGCGACGATCTGTACTGGTTGTTGCAACTTCAGATCAATCCCCCCTCTGCCGGGTCAAGGGTGCCTTTGTGGCAACGGCAATAGCCGAGTATTTCCGGGACCAGGGGAAGCATGTCCTCCTCCTGGTAGATTCCTTAACCCGCCTGGCCATGGCCCAGCGGGAGCTGGGATTGGCTGCTGGGGAACCGCCCACCAGCAAGGGCTACACCCCTTCGGTTTTTACTATGTTTTCCCGCCTCCTGGAACGTTCCGGCACGGCGGAGAGGGGTTCTATAACGGGAATTTATACAGTTTTGGTCGAAGGAGATGACCCCAACGATCCCATAGCCGATGCTGTCCGGGGGATCCTCGACGGTCACATTGTCCTGTCCCGTTCCCTGGCCCATGCCAACCATTACCCGGCCATTGATATTCTGGCCAGTGTCAGCCGTCTCATGATCGATTTGGTTTCCCCCGGACACCTGGAGCTGGCTGCCCGGGTGCGGTCTGCCCTGGCTTTGTACAGGGAAAACGAAGATCTGATCAACATTGGCGCCTATACACCGGGGAGCAATGGGGAACTCGATGCCGCCCTGGCTATCTACCCCCGTATTCAAGAATTCTTGTGCCAGGGAGTGGAGGAGGAGGTAAGTTTGACGGCTACCCGGCAAAGGCTGCAGGCAATCTTTGCTGAAGGAGAGTAGGGAAAAGTGAAGTTTAGGCGTCTCCTGGAATTCAGGAAGCAGCAGGAGCAGCAGGCCAAAGATGTCTTGAGCCTGAGGATAGCAGAGTTCAGGGAGGAGTTAAACAGGCTGCAGAGGCTCCAGGATGAACTGCTGCAGCTGGAAAACATGCTGCTGCAGGAAGTTAAGTTTCCCGCCGCCCTTCTCCGGCAGTATTCCTGCTACCTGGACAGGCTCCAGGACAGGATAGAGGAACAGCTGGAGGAAGTGGAAAGAAGCAGGGACAGGGTTCGCAAGGCCCGGGAGAAGTGGGAAGGGTGCCGGGTGGAGAAGGAAAAAATGGAGAAACTTGTGGAAAAGTGGGAGGAAAGGCAGAGGGAGAGGGAGAATATCCTGGCCCAAAGGTTTTTAGATGAAATGAGCATTTTCCGGTTTGCAGAGGGTAAGGAGAGCTGAGGGAGCGGAGGTACTAGGAATGGCGATAACCTGGCGGCAAAATAGATGGGTAAGGTTTTTCCTCTGGGGAGTGGTCGTAGTAATAATCCTGGCCCTGCTCCTTGGCCTGGCCCTCCTTCTCCTCGGCTACCTGAACATCATCGATTTAGATGCTTTAAAGGAAACATGGCTGCAGCGCCTTGGGTCAGGCTCCGGGGAGGAAGAAGCCCCCGAGGAACCAGATGAGCTGGTCCTGTTGGAAAGGGAACTGGCCGAGCTAAAAAGGGAGAATACGACCCTCCGGGGGGAAGTGGCCGAGAAAAGCCGGGAAATGTTAGAACTTTTGCAGGAACTGGAAGAGGTGCGGGCAAAACTGCGGGAGCTCGAGGAGGAAAGGGAGAAGCGAGGGCAGATAGGGGCAGTCTACGAAAAAATGCGTCCCCAGGAAGCTGCCGCCATTTTGGAAAGGCTCTCCGAAGGGGAGGCCGTGGAGATCCTGCTGGCCCTGAATCCAGAACAGGCGGGCCGGATCCTTGCCCAAATGGATCCCAGCAAGGCAGCTGCCTTGACCAGAGCCCTGAATAACCCGAAAGGAGGTGAATAATGTCATGGAGCTATTGGGAGTTTCCACTGCGACCGGCCCCATCTACAAAGGGAAATCGGAGGAAGGAAGGACAAGGGGGAATGATCCAGCCTTTTCCCTCCTTTTGGCCCTGCTGCTCGGGGAACAAACCCAGCTTTCCCCCTGGCCACCAGCCGGGGGCGGGGAGCCAGGCCAGGAAAGGGAAGGGGAATTGCTGGCAGAGCCCCTGTTGGCCCATCACCCACCCCTACCGGTAGAGAATCAAGAACTTGCTGTGGACCAGGAAACAGAGCTGCCCTTCCCTCCGGCGTCTGAGGGGGGAACAGGGGAGCTTGAACCCAGGGTCTTTAACCTGACCGGGGGAGAAGTCCAGCTGGACCAGCTGGTTGCTGAAAAGGGCCGGAAACTTTCCCTTCCCCGGGAAGGAGGGGAGGAGCTTCCAGCCAGTCCGGCCAGTGGGGATGGCCTGCCCCCGGAAGCAAAAACCGGTATTGCCGGTCTGGACACTGAAGGGTTAAGGGCAGGAGAAACTGCCAGAGGGAAGGATAAACCCCTGGCAGGGGAGCCGTCCGGGGCCAGGGGAGAGGGAGGAGCAATAAAGGGGGAGGACCTAAAAGTCAGGCCTCCTGCTCCAGAAACAACTTCGCCCCCCTTCTTTACCGCAACTGCCGCTGCCGAATTCCAGCCGGAGACGGTGCAGCCTGCCCCGGGGAAAACACTACCCCTGGATGTGGCTCAACCCGACTTTATGGACAGGCTGGTAGCCAGGGTGGAACTGGCCCGGGAGCGGGGGGAAACCCAGCTGAGCATACAATTAAAGCCGGAAGCGTTAGGGAAAATGCAAGTGGAGTTTGTCTACCGGAAGGGCAGCCTTTCTACCCGGCTGGTGGTAGAAAACCAGGAAGTAAGGGAACTTCTGGCCGCCCACCTGCCGGCCCTGCAGGAGACCCTGTCCCAGCAGGGGCTGCAGCTGGATAGTGTTGCCGTCGATGTCTTGGTCGATCAGCAGGGTGGAGGGGACACCGGCAGTCAGGGTAACCCCTGGCTTTACCAGCAAGGGGCGCCTTTTACCCCTGGGAACAGGGGCAGCTCCGATGAGGAATGGACGGGATCGGGCCCTATCCTGTCCAGGGAAGGCTTCGATTATTTAGTCTAGGGTAACCCCTTTGCGGCAAGGGACTTTGGCAGAAGGGGTTGGGGAGGTGACGGGATGTACGTAACAGGTGCCACCACTGCTTCCACTGCCAGCACCCAGGGGAGGACCGGGGAGAATTCCCCCCCACTGGCCAGTCTGGATAATTTCCTGAAACTCTTTTTAACCCAGATCCAGTATCAAGATCCTCTAAACCCTGTGCAAGACCATGAGTTTATTGCCCAGCTGGCCCAGTTTTCCCAGCTGGAGGCCGCCCAGGAAACCAACAGCCGGCTCACTGCCATCGCCATGCTGCTGGAAAGCAGCCTGTCCTACCAGGGGCTGCAGCTTCTGGGACGGGAAGTGGTTATCCAGACCGAGGAAGGCCTTGTCACCGGTCTGGTTGAGGGAGTAACCTACGAGGATGGCCGACCTGTCCTGCTGGTCGACGGACAGCGGGTAGGGCTGGGGCAGGTGCTGCAGGTGAGGGTAGCTGCAGTGACAGGGGGTGGAAATGGAGATGAGGGAGAGGATTTATCGGGTACCGCAACCGATACTGCCACCTGATTATAGGCCTAAAGGACCAGACAGGGGAAGTAAAACTCCGGCCGGCGAGGATTTCGCCAGGGTCCTGGAGCGGGTTCAGGGGGAGATCAAGTTTTCCCGCCATGCCCTCGAGCGCCTCCAGACCAGGAATATAACCCTGACGGCCGGCGAAGTGGGCCGCCTGCAGGCTGCAGTTGAGAGGGCAGCCAGTAAGGGCGCCAGGGATTCCCTGGTCTTGATGGATGAACTGGCCTTTGTGGTCAGCGTTAAAAACAGGACGGTCATAACGGCCATGGACGGAGAGAGCATGAAGGAACATGTCTTTACCAATATCGACAGTGCGGTAATAGTCAAGTAGGGGCTGGACCTCTAAAAGGAGGCCCCTGGAAGCCGCCGACCGACAGAGGCGGCCATAATGGGAGGGATGAGAATGCTGCGTTCCATGTTTGCAGCCGTATCTGGACTGCGCAACCACCAGGTACGGATGGATGTAATAGGCCACAACATCGCCAACGTCAATACCCACGGCTTTAAGCGGAGCAGGGTAACCTTTCAGGAAGCCTTGAGCCAGACCATGCGGGGAGCCAGCCGGCCTGGGGAGGGCAGGGGAGGTACCAACCCCATGCAGGTAGGTTTGGGGATGAATATCGGTGCCATAGATACTTTCCATACCCAGGGGAGTCTGGAAGGCACCGGGCGGACCACAGACCTGGCCATAGATGGTGCGGGCTTCTTTATCCTCCGGGGTGTGGGGGAGAGTCACCTCTATACCCGGGCGGGGGCCTTCGGCTGGGATGGCGACGGGACCCTGGTCAACGGAGCCGGCTTGGTGGTCCGGGGCCAGCGCTTTGATCCGGTGACCCGGGAATGGGCCCTGGAGATAAGCGACATAAAGCTCTTTGGTGAGGACAAGCAGGCCCCCCCGCGGCAAACCGGGGAGGTAGTGTTTACCGGCAACCTGGCCGCCGACGCCGACGCTGGCAGCGGGTATGTCCGGAGTATAACGGTCTATGATCAGCTGGGGGTAGCCAAGACGGTGACCTTTAGATTTACCAAAG
>LFSN01000101.1:33629-34805 GCA_001513125.1 Clostridia bacterium DTU030 | reverse complement strand
AGATTAGTTTTCAAGATAACGGTAAGATTGTTGAGGAAGATGGGCTATATACTATGGAAGATTTCTTCGGCCAAGATATGGATCTGACATTGGATTTCTCCGCCCTCACCCAGTACGCTGCCGAAGGCGAGTCCTACATGGAACTAACCCAGGACGGATACACCAAGGGAGACCTGGTGGAGGTATTCTTTGACACCGGCGGGGTAATAACGGGGGTCTATTCAAACGGGGAAAGCCGTCCCCTCTACCGCTTGGTCCTGGCTAACTTCGCCAATCCCGAGGGACTGAACAATTTGGGCAACACCCTCTTTTCCGAGTCCAACAACTCTGGACCTGCCCAGATAGGGGTGGCGGGGCAGGGCTCCTTGGGGGCCATCAGTCCCAGTTCCCTGGAAATGTCCAATGTGGATTTGGCCCAGGAGTTTACAGACATGATCATCACCCAGCGGGGCTTCCAGGCCAACTCCCGGATCATAACCACCTCCGATGAGTTGCTCCAGGAGCTTGTAAACCTGAAAAGGTAACAGGGTAAGGGGGAAGGGTGGGGCATAAACCTGCCCCGCCCATCCCGTTGAAACGGGGTGACTTGATGGATTTTGCAACAATTATCGGCATTGTGGTAGGTATGGCCTTGATCTTTGGTGCCATTGTTTCTACTGGCAGTCTGAAAACCTTCTGGGATGTGCCTTCCTTGATGATCACCATCGGCGGCACCATGGCAGCTACCCTGATCAACTATCCCATGAGCCAGATCATCAGTGTCATGAAGGTACTGCGCAATGCCTTCCGCAAGGATATTATGCAGCCGGCGGCGGTGATCAACATGCTGGTCTCCTTCGCCGATAAGGCCCGGCGGGAAGGCTTGCTGGCCCTGGAGGAAGAAGCCGAAAAAATGGAAGATGATTTTTTCAAAAAGGGGATACAGCTGGTGGTGGACGGTTCTGATCCGGAGCTGGTCCGCAGCATTTTGGAAACAGAGCTGGCCTTCTTAGAAGAGCGCCACCGTTCCGGGCAGAGCATTTTTCTTACTATGGGCAGTTTTGCCCCGGCCTTTGGTATGGTGGGCACCCTGATCGGCCTGATCAATATGCTGCGGGAACTGGACTCGCCCGACAATATCGGTCCCCACATGGCCGTTGCCTTGATCACCACCTTTTACGGCGTCCTCTTTGCCAA
>LFSN01000101.1:18093-33553 GCA_001513125.1 Clostridia bacterium DTU030 | reverse complement strand
CAGGCAGGGGAAAACCCCCGGATTGTAGAGGAAAAATTGAAGGCCTTCCTAGCCCCGCCAGATCGCCTCGCTCTGGAGGCCGAGCGGGAGAGCCGGAAAGCAGGAGAGAGCTATGGGGAAGTACTCTAGAAGAAGGAAGAGGGATTTACCTGAAGCTGGAAACTGGCTGTTGACCTACAGTGATATGGTGACACTGCTGTTGACCTTCTTTGTCCTGCTCTTTGCCTTTTCTACCACGGATATCAGCAAGTTCCAGGCTGTACTCTTTTCCCTCCAGGATGCCCTGGGCCTGCTGGAAGGGGGCACGACCCTGGACATCATTCAGGAAGAAACCATCTTATCGGGGGAGCTTGAGGGAGAGTGGCTGGCGGAACAACGCCGGCTGGGGGATTTAATGACTGAGTTGGAAACCTTTATCAAGGCTGAAGGCCTGGGAGAACAGGTTCTAGTATCCCTGGAAGAAAGGGGACTGGTGATTCGTTTTTTGGATACTGTTCTCTTTGACCTGGGCAGTGCCGAGTTAAAGGAGGAGAGCAAAGGAATCCTTGTTAAGGTTGCTGAAATACTGGAGGGCTTGCCCAATCAGATCAGGGCGGAAGGGCATACCGACGATCTGCCCATCAATACATATCGTTATCCTTCCAACTGGGAGCTTTCCAGCAGCCGGGCAGCCACGGTGGTCAGGTTTTTATTGGAGTCCTATTCCTTCTCACCCGACCAGTTCGCAGCCATTGGCTATGGGGAATTCAGGCCCATTGCACCCAATAAGCCGGGAGGACAACCCTTAAACCGCAGGGTTGATCTGGTAGTTTTGCGGGAGTTCTGGAACAGCGGGGAACCAGAGGAATGGATACCGGGAGAGGAGGCTGGTTGGGAATGAGTGCAGAAGAGAGGGGAAAAAGAAATATTTGGCTCCGTGCCCTCGTGATAGTCCTTATAGTACTGTGTCTTGCCGCCCTGGGAGGGATCTATAAAACAGTTCGCCACCTGGGGCGGGGAGCAGATCCGGAGAAGCCACCGGAGCCCGGTCCCATGTATGCCCTGGAACCCTTTTATGTCAATTTGGCCGGGGACCAGGGAAGGGTAGTACTCAAAGCGGTGATAACATTGGATTTGCGGAATGGCAAGATCGCAAACAATATGGAGACATACGATCCTATTGTGCGGGATGAAATCATAGCCTTTCTCCGCAGTAAGACGCCAGATGAGCTGAAGGATCAAAATCGTTATGAAGAACTGAAGGCAGAAATCAGAAGGCGAATAAACCGGCATTTACCCGAAGATAGTGTCGATGCCGTCTACTTTACCGAGTTTCTCATCTCCCATTGAGGGGGGACAGGATATGCAAGATATTTTATCTCAACAAGAAATAGATGAACTCTTGGAAAGCCTCACGTCGGGAGATATTTCTGCGGAGCGGATGAAGGAAGAGGGAGAAAAGAAGGTCAAGGTCTACGACTTTTTCCGCCCCAACCGGTTTTCCAAGGAACAGATCCGGACCATAGAGATGATCCACGAGAACTTCGCCCGCCTCCTTTCCACCTTTTTTTCCGCCCAGCTGCGGACGGCAGTAGATGTCAAATTGCTTTCTGTACAGGAGCTTTCCTATGATGAGTTTATTCGCTCCCTCATTGTACCAACCGTTATGGCCCTGGTGCGAATAGAGGAATTGGGCGGGGAGATGCTCCTGGAAATGAACCCGGTCCTGGCCTTTGCCATCCTCGAACGCCTGCTGGGAGGGAAGGGGGACGGTGCTGAAAAGAGGCGTCCCCTGACGGACATTGAACAAACGATCATTATGAAATTGACCAGCCGCGTGGTCAGGATCTTGGCTGAAGCCTGGCACCATATCCTGCCCATGCGAGCCAGTGTTGCCGGTTTAGAGCTTAACCCCCAATTCGTCCATATCATCGCCGGGAACGAAATGGTCGCCCTTGTTTCCCTGGAAGTGGCCATTCAAGGGGTTAAGGGGCTGATGAATCTCTGTTTTCCCTACATATTGTTGAAGCCGATTACCGGGAAATTAAGTGCCCGCTATTGGTTTTCTAAGACGGAGCAGGAAGGCGTCCAGGGAACGGAACAGAAGAATCTGCTCCGGCGTCTCGGCAATGCCGAGATTCCAATAGTTGTGGAAATTGGTCGTTCTACCATCACCACCGGCGAGCTGCTGCAGCTGCAGGTGGGGGATGTGATAGCCCTGGAGAGTAAGGCCTCTGGCGATATAGATGTGCTGATTGTAGACCGACCAAAGTTTAAGGCCCGTCCGGGGTTGGTGGGAGAAAAATTGGCAGTTGAGATTACAGCAATAAGAAGGGAGGGTGATGACAATGGGTAAGCACCTGCTTTCCCAGGAAGAAATAGATGCCCTACTCAATAGCGATAAGTCCCACAAAGAGATGGAAGAGCTTACCCTGGAGGAGAAGGATGCCTTAGGGGAAATTGGCAATATTGCCATGGGTTCGGCGGCCACGGCCATGTCCCAACTAATCGGGCGCAGGGTGAAGATTACTACGCCCAGTGTTTCCCTTGTCGAAAGGGAGAGGCTGCCCCAGGATTATCCTGTGCCCCATCTGGCCGTAGAGGTCCGCTACAGCCAGGGGCTGGAGGGGATGAACCTCCTGATCATGCGGGAAAGGGATGCCGGCATAATCGCCCAGCTGATGCTGGGGCAGGACCCGGAGGAAGAGGTTGAGCTGGATGAAATAAGGCTCAGTGCCATCGGTGAAGCTATGAACCAGATGATGGGGTCGGCGGCAACGGCTATCTCCACCATGTTTGATAAAGTAATTTCCATTCTGCCGCCCCGGGTTGAGCTGGTCGATTTTAAAAAGGAGGAAGCCGACAAGTTTATACCCGATGATGGAGAAAACATTATTGTGCGGGTTAGTTTTAAACTCATTATAGAAGATTTGGTGGACAGTGTAATCATGCAGCTCCTGCCCGTTTCCTTCGCCAAGGGAATGGTGGAAAGCCTCCTGGGGGCAGCAGGAGCAGCAGAAGAGGTACCTGAGCCGGTGGCCCAACCCCAGGCATCCCGGGAAGAGGTTGAACCGGCAAGGAAACCTGTAGGCGAGCCAGTGGCTGCCAGCCCCCAACCGCAGCCCGTTGTCCACCCGGTTCAGTTTGCCCCCCTCAGGACCCAGGAAGGGGCCGGGGAGCAGGGGAATATGGATCTGTTGCTTGACATTCCCCTGGAGGTTTCCGTGGAACTGGGTAGGACAAAGAGGGTGCTCAAAGAAATCATGGAACTGGGGGTAGGTTCCATCCTGGAGTTGGACAAGCTGGCCGGTGAGCCGGTGGACATCTTAGTTAATGGGAAACTGATTGCCCAGGGGGAAGTGGTGGTAATCGGTGAAAATTTCGGTGTACGGGTAACCAATATTGTGGGAATCCAGGAACGGGTTAAAACCCTCCAATGACAAATCTAGGGAAAAAGGACTAAGGAGGATTGACACATGGCACACAGAATTCTTGTTGTCGATGACGCTGCCTTTATGCGCATGATGCTCAAGGATATCCTGACAAAAAATGGTTTTGAAATAGTTGGTGAGGCAGAGGACGGGAAAAAGGCCCTAGAAAAATATAAGGAGCTGCAGCCCGATCTGGTTACCATGGATATTACTATGCCGGAAATGGACGGGATCGAGGCGGTAAAACAAATTAAAAACTTTGATCCAGAGGCCAAGATCATCATCTGCAGCGCCATGGGGCAGCAAGCCATGGTAATAGATGCCATTCAGGCCGGGGCCCTGGATTTTATTGTAAAACCCTTCCAGCCTGAAAGGGTGATAGAGGCAGTACGCAAGGCTTTGGCCTAGGGGGAGGAAGATGAAGAAAGCCTACTGGCGTGTGGGAGTCCTCATGGTATGTATATTTTTCTGCAGCTGGGGTATTGCCGGTGCCACCGACGGAGAAGAATTTCTCCCTGCCTATGCCGGGCCGGAGGAGCCGGCAGAGATAAGTCCCCTGCGGGTTGTCACCCAGCTCATTTTTTCCCTGGCCCTGGTCATCGCCCTCTTCTATCTAGTAGCCCGTTTTTTAAAGGCCAGGTGGGGCAGCGCCATGGAGGCAAAGTATTTGGCGGTTATGGACCGGTTGTCCCTAGGTGCCAACAGGGATATCTACATCCTGCGCATCGGCAGTCAGTTTTTTGTCCTGGGGGTCACCGGTGATAGCATTTCCCTCCTGGAGAGGGTTGACGATCCCGACTTACTGCTGGCTTTACAAGAACAGGAAAAGGAAAGGGCCTTTGCCAGGGTTCTTGCCAGCCAAAGGCAAGGTGTTTTTTTACCCCTGTCCATACTGGAAGCCCAGCTTGAGGGCCTTAAGAAAAGGGGAAAACCGGATTCAGACCTGCAGCAAGGGAAGGAGCAATAGTCGATGAGGGTAAGGAAAAGGGCACTCAAGCTATATTTGATCCTGAGTTTAGCTCTGCTATTGACCTTCCTTCTGGCAGGGCTGACCAAAGCACAGCCCATCGATTTGCCCAGTTTGGGCCTGGAAGAACCGGAGGATGTGGCCTTAACCCTGCAGATTCTGTTTCTTTTGACCATCTTATCCCTGGCTCCGGCCATTGTGATTATGGTCACTTCCTTTACCAGGATCGTAGTTGTCCTTTCCTTTGTGCGCAGCGCCCTGGCCACCCAGAATATGCCCCCTAACCAGGTGATCATAGCCCTGGCCCTCTTCCTCACCTTCTTTACCATGGCCCCCTACTGGCAGCAGGTCAATGAGCTGGCCCTGCAGCCATATCTTGCGGGTGAGTTACCCTATGAGGAAGCGGTGGCCGAGGCAGTGGAACCGGTGCGGTCTTTTATGTTTCGCCAGACCAGGGAAAAGGATCTGGCCCTATTTGTCAGCCTGGTGGACCTGGAGCGCCCCCAGGGGCCCGAGGACATCCCTACCTATGTTTTAATCCCGGCCTTTATAATCAGTGAGCTGAAAACGGCCTTCCAGATCGGTTTTCTAATCTACATTCCCTTTCTCGTTATTGATATGGTAGTCGCCAGCACCCTGATGTCCATGGGGATGTTGATGCTGCCCCCCGTGATGATCTCTCTGCCCTTTAAGATTTTGCTCTTTGTTATGGTCGATGGTTGGCATCTGGTGGTGAGGTCCTTAATTTTAGGTTTTAACTAGGGGAGGGCTGCAGTTTGAATGAGCAGTTTGTCATAGCCCTGGGGCAGAATGCCCTGCTGACTCTCATCAAGGTGGCAGGTCCCATGCTTGCCTCGGGCCTTCTGGTTGGCATTATCGTCAGCCTTTTCCAGGCGACGACCCAGATCCAGGAACAGACCCTTACCTTTATTCCCAAGATCCTGGCCATTCTCGCTGCTCTTGTCCTGTGGGGGCCCTGGATGCTTACAGTCTTGTTGCAGTTTGCCCATGAACTCCTGGTGAATATCCCTTATTATATACAGTAGGAGGAGGGAAGGGTGCCGTCTATCGTCTTAGTACAGGAGGGCTTGCAGGTTTTCCTCCTGATCCTGACCCGCATTGGGGCGATGCTGACCACTGCTCCCTTTTGGAGCAGCAGGACCATCTCCCCCCAGGTAAAGATTTTCTTTAGTTTACTTCTGAGCCTGGCTTTGCTGCCCATGGTTCAGGAGCAGACGCCGCCAATCACTTGGGGCCTGCCCTATGTCCTTTTGGTAGTTAAGGAGACGGTCTTCGGCCTGCTTCTGGGAGTAACCAGCCTCATACTCTTTCATGCCATCCAGGCGGCCGGGCAGATAATAGACACCCAGATGGGGTTTGGTATGGTCAACGTGCTGGATCCCCAATCGGGAATGCAAGTGCCATTGCTGGGCAACTTTTTCTACCTCTTTGCTACCATGTTATTCCTTTTAAGTGATGGCCACCATTACCTTCTCATGGCCCTGACCCGGAGTTTTCGCCTCATCCCCCCGGGAACCCTGTCCTTTCCCGTCTCCCTCTGGTCGAATCTGGGGGGCTTGTTTACCCAGATACTGGCCTTTGCCCTCCAGATTGCCCTTCCGGTGGCGGGGGTACTCTTTCTTACCGATGTCGCCCTGGGGATTGTGGCCCGGACCGTGCCCCAGATGAATGTTTTTGTACTGGGAATTCCCGTCAAGATCTTAGTCGGGATGGGGACAATTTTGGTAACCCTGCCCCTCTTCGCTACCGTATTGCGCCTTTTATTCCAGCAAATCTTTGCCAACCTGGAACTGCTGCTCCGGGCTATGGGCTACTAGGCAGGGGAGGGGAAAGGGGGCAAGGAGCTCCTTAGGCATAATTGCTGCTTTGGCACGGGAAATAGGGGTGTTCCAGATGTACAGGGTCAAGCTGAAAAGGGGAGGGCTGATTCTGCAAGGGAATAGGGTGGCACAGGTATCCCGGCGGACTATTGACCTGCAGCTCTTTGCCCAGGAGAAAACGGAGCCAGCTACACCGCGGCGGCGGGAGGAGGCCAGGCGGAAAGGTCAGGTCTTTAAAAGTCAGGAACTTGCCTCTGCCCTCCTGCTGATGGCAGCCTTTGCTGGCCTGTATTTGTTCTTTCCTTATATGGTGGGGGAATTTCAGAAGCTTGTTGTCTGGGTCTATTCCCAGCAGCCGGAACAGCTGGTCAGCATTGCTGGTTTATCGGGAATTGTGGTTACCGTAGTCCTTTCCTTTTTGCGCCTGACCTTTCCCCTGTTGACCCTGGTCTTGGTTGTTGGCCTGATAAGCAATGTTTCCCAGACAGGATTTGTCCTGAGTGGGGAGCCCCTGCGCTTTAAACTGGAACGGATTAACCCTGTTGAAGGCTTTAAGCGCATATTTTCCCGGCGGGCTTTGGTGCAGCTGATCAAGTCCCTGGCTAAGCTGGTCATTGTTCTCATCACAACATACCTTCTCCTCCGCCAGTTCCTTAAGCCAGTTTCCGTCCTTGCTTTAATGGAGCTAAAGGAGGGGACCAGGTTTATTGGGTATCTGACTCTAAAGTTGGGTTTAAATAGCGGTGCCGTCCTTTTAGCCCTGGGTATCATGGATTTTTATTATCAACGGTGGGAATACGAACGGAGCCTGATGATGTCCAAACAGGAACTGAAGGATGAATTGAAGGAGGTCGAGGGGGATCCCCAAATCCGGGCTAAGATAAGGGAGCGCCAGCGCCAGCTGGCTTCTCGGCGGATGATGGAGGATGTGCCCAGGGCCGATGTTGTCATTACCAACCCCATCCATTATGCTGTGGCCCTGAAATACGATGCCGGGGAAATGTCGGCCCCGGTGGTCCTGGCCAAGGGGAGGGGGTATGTTGCCCAGCGGATTAAGGATATAGCCAGGGCCCACGAAATTGCCCTGGTAGAGAACAGGCCCTTGGCCCAGGGCCTCTACTGGGGGGCGGAAATTGGCGAGGAGATCCCCCCAGAATTTTACCAGGCAGTAGCCGAGGTCCTGGCCTTTATCTACCAGATGCAGAACAGACATTATTACCTTGGGAAGGAGGGGTAAGATTGGCAGCACCTACAGGCTCTTCCCTTGGCCTTTTACGCTACAGTGATATATTTGTTGCCGTAGTTGTGATTACTATAATAATCATGATGATCATCCCTCTGCCGACCTTGCTGGTGGATATAATGCTGACCTTTAACATCACCTTTTCTTTGCTTGTCTTGCTGCTTGCCATGAATACCCTCCATCCCTTGGACTTTTCCGTTTTTCCTTCTCTGCTCTTAATTGCCACCCTTTTTCGCCTGGCCCTCAATGTTTCTACTACCAGGCTCATCCTCCTGGAAGGCTATGCCGGGCGGGTCATCCTGTCCTTTGGTCAGTTTGTAGTGGGTGGTAACCCGGTAGTAGGCTTTATTATCTTTTTGATCTTAATTATTATCCAGTTTATCGTCATTACCAGGGGGGCAGAGAGGGTATCGGAGGTTGCCGCCCGCTTCACCCTTGATGCTATGCCGGGGAAGCAGATGAGTATCGATGCCGATCTCAATGCGGGCATTATAACCGAAGAGGAAGCCAGGGCAAAGAGGCTGGAAGTCCGGCGGGAAGCCGACTTTTATGGGGCCATGGATGGGGCCAGTAAGTTTGTCAAGGGGGATGCCATTGCCGGCATCATAATCACATTGATTAATATCGGTGGGGGCTTCATCATTGGTATCGTCCAGCAGGGCTTGTCCTGGGATATGGCCTTACAAAAATACACCCTCCTGACCGTTGGCGATGGCCTGGTCTCCCAAATTCCGGCCCTGTTGATTTCGACGGCTACGGGCATCATCGTTACCCGTTCGGCCTCGGAAAGTAATCTGGGACAGGAATTGACGGGTCAGCTTTTGTCCCAGCCCCGGGTTTTGATGGTGGCGACGGTGGTTTTGCTTTTACTGGGACTGGTCCCCGGTTTACCCGGAATTCCCTTCTTCGTCCTGGCCGGCTTTACCGGTTTTCTGGCCTACACCCTCACTACTGCCCCTGTAGATAGGGGGGAGGAAGTTGAGGTACCCCAACAAGAAGAAAGGGGAGATCTATATCTGACCCAGAGGGATATGACGGCCCTTTTACAGGTAGATCCCCTGGAAATAGAGCTGGGCTATGCCCTGGTTCCCCTGGCCGATCCCCAGCAGGGTGGGGACTTGCTGGAAAGAATTGTCCTGTTGAGGAAACAGCTGGCCCTGGAGTTAGGCTTTTTGGTCCCCACGGTAAGGGTGCGGGATAATATGCAGCTGGCACCCAACGAATACAGCATCAGTATCCGGGGTTTACAGGCCGCCGGCGGCGAATTATTACCCGGCTATCTGCTGGCCATGCGGCCAGAAGAGGAAGGCAAGGAAATGGATGGAATTCCAACGCGGGAGCCAACCTTTGGCCTGCCGGCCTTGTGGATCCCTGAGGAAAGGCGCCAGGAGGCGGAGCGGGCCAATTATACGGTGGTGGATTTGCCGGCGGTGCTGGCCACCCATCTAACGGAGGTTATAAAGGAGCATATCCACGAACTCCTGGGCCGGCAGGAAGTGAAAACCCTCCTCGATTCCTTACGGGAAAGCCATCCGGCCGTCGTCGATGAATTGGTCCCGACTATTTTGGGTCTGGGGCAGGTGCAGAGGATCCTGGCCAATCTCCTTCGGGAAAGGGTTTCCATTCGGGATCTGGTTACTATCCTGGAAACCCTGGCCGATTACGGGCCATTGACCAAGGACACCGACATACTGACGGAATATGTCAGGCAGGCCCTGGCCCGGCAGATATCCCAGCAGTACCGGCCCGAAAGTGGTCCTTTACCGGTCCTTACCCTGGATCCTAGGCTGGAAGAGCTGCTCCGAAATGCCCTGCAAAAGACCGATTATGGGAATTATTTGGCCCTGGCCCCCCAGGAGGCAGAAAAACTGTTCCGGGCGGTAGAGGACGAATTTCAAGGAGCTGTTGACCGGGGTTATCAGCCAGTCCTTCTCTGCAGTCCTGTAATCAGGTTTTATCTTCGCCGCTTTCTGGAAAAACAGTTTCCCCGCTTGCCGGTGTTATCTTATAATGAGCTGGAAGCTGACCTAGAGGTGCAGGTAATCGGAAGGGTGGGCATCCTATGAAAATAAAGCGCTATGTGGCCGAAAACCTTCAACATGCCATCCAACAGGTAAAGGCCGAAATGGGCGAGAATGCCATTATTTTAGATACGAAACGGCGCAGAAAGGGTGGCTTCCTGGGTCTCTTTGCCCAGGAGGTCGTTGAGGTTACTGCCGGCCTCCCGGAAGCGCCTCCTCCGCGCCCCCGGCCTCCAGCTCCCCCTGCACCCTTGCCCAGGGAAAAGGGGGAAGGGGCAATGCTGACAGAGATGCGAAAGGAACTGGATGAAATAAAACAGATGGTGGCTGGTCTGGCGAAAAGGGCAGAAAGGGAAAATGAGGCGGATTTCTTTGCCACCTATCAACTCCTGGCTGATTTTAACAACCGCTTGGTAGAAAATGAGGTAACGGCGGAGAATGCTGCAGATCTGGTCAACAAGGTTATAACTTTTCTTCCCGAGGAGGATTTGCATGATTACCGGCAGGTTAAGGACTGCCTGGAAAGAATTATCGCCGCCGACCTGGAGGTCATTTCACCCCTCGCCGGCAGTGGGCAGCAGGTGATAGCCCTGGTCGGACCCACGGGTGTGGGAAAGACAACTACCATTGCTAAATTGGCGGCCAAATATGCTTTGCTGGAAAACCGGCAGGTAGCCCTGATCACGGCCGACACATATAGAATAGCCGCCGTTGAACAGCTGCGGCGCTATGCTGAAATAATTGATGTGCCCCTGGAAGTGGTCCTGGAAGGAAAGGAGCTGGAAGAGGCCCTCAGGCGGCATGGGGACAAGGATCTGGTCTTAATAGATACTGCTGGTAGGAGCCAGCACAGTATTGTTCAGCTGTCGGAACTGAGGAATATTCTCAGTCCCTCCGTGCAGATAAAAACCCTGCTGGTGCTGAGTATAACCACAAAGCACCGGGATTTATTAGATATTACAGAGAAATTTCGGCGGGTCAACTATGATGCCCTGGTCTTTACAAAACTGGATGAAACCACCAGCTATGGCACTATTTTCAATGTAGTTAAAGCAACGGGGAAGCCCCTTACCTATGTTACAACGGGGCAGAATGTACCCGACGATATCGAGGTTGCCGTGCCGGAAACAATTGCCAAACTAATACTGGGGGAAATTTAGATCATGGCAGATCAGGCCCAGGGACTGCGCAAGCTGGTAGAAAAAATGGGAAGGGCCAAGCCCAGTCTCCATATGACGGGCAGCCGGGTCGTGGCCATAACCAGCGGCAAGGGTGGAGTAGGCAAAAGCAACCTGGCTGTGAACCTGGCTTTGGCCCTCAAAGAATATGGGAAAAAGGTATTGGTCTTTGATGCCGATTTGGGCTTGGGCAATGTTGATGTTATCATGGGAATTATCCCCCCCTTCACCCTTACCCATGTGGTCAGGGGGGAAAGGGGACTGCAAGACATAATTGTTTCCGAATATGGGATCAATCTCATCGCCGGCGGCTCCGGTGTTGAGGAACTCCTGGATCTACCCGACTGGCAGCTGCGAAACTTTTTGTCCCAGCTCCAGCAGCTAGAGGACGTGAGTGATTATGTTCTCTTCGATACAGGTGCCGGTATTAACCGCCACGTACTGGGCTTTGTCCTGGCGGCCACGGATATCATTGTCGTCACAACACCGGAGCCTACCGCCATCACCGATGCCTATGCCCTTTTGAAGGTAATCGCCAGTAAAAATCGGGATGCCGTCGTGCGCCTGCTGGTAAACCGGGTAGTAAACGCCCAGGAAGCCAGGCAGGTGGTCAGGAAATTGCGATTGGTAGCCCGGGAGTTTTTATCCCTGGAGCTTTGTGATTTTGGCTACATCCTCGAGGATGCATCGATCTCTAGGGCCGTTAAGGCCCAGAAACCCTTCCTCTATGCCTATCCCCGGTCGCCGGCCAGCCAGTGCCTGCGGCAGGTGGCGAAGAATTTTCTAGCTGGGGAAGGGACACTTGCCAAAGGGGATAAGCTTACGAGTTTTTTCCAGAGGATGCTAGGTTTATTCCGCAGGTAAAGGGGGCGGCCCTTCGGCACATCTGGAAGGTATATGTTAAGGGAATGGAATTTTGGCCAGGAAAGGGAAGAGGAGGGAGCGAGGAAATGAATATTTTCAAAGTCAACCAGAAGCTTGAGGTACAGCCACTTTCATCTTCCCTGCGCACGAAGCGAAAGCCAGTGTATGCGACTTATATAACAGAGCTTGGCCGGGACACCCTGTCCATAGCAGTTCCTATCTTTCGAGGGCGGTTTGTTACCTTTCCAAGGGGACAAAGGCTGAAGGCTTTTCTCCCGGGGCCCACTGCCCTTTATACCTTTACTACTTCGGTGGTGGGGGATCTAAACTACCCTACCCCCCAGCTGATAATCAAATATCCAACGGAGATTGCTCGCTGTCAAAGGCGGCGCTTTGTGCGCATTGAGGTCCTAATACCGGCCAGTGTGGAGCTGCCCGATGCCCCCGATAATAGCCTGTTGGGCAATGTGGTAGATCTCAGTGCCGGTGGGGCAAAACTGGTCATGAATAAGAGCTGCAGCCCGGGAACAGTAGTCAAGCTGACCCTGCTGCAGGAGCCTTATCTGGAAACAGAGGCCCAGGTGCTGCGGGTAGAGCCAGTGGCAGGGCAGAGGAGCCGTTGGGAGTGGGCGGTGGAATTTATCGGCCTGACGGAACAGGAAAGGGATAATATAATCAAGTTTATTTTTGCCATGCAGCGGGAGATGCGGCGCAAGGGGTTGTTGTGAAGGGACAGCCTATGGGAAACGATAGGGATGAGGAGGGAGTAAGGTGTTCGATAAATCCCAGTACCTGCAACAGTTTGTGGATGAAGCCCAGGAGTATCTGGAAAACCTTAATCATGTCCTGTTGCAGTGGGAACGCCACCCAGAGGATAAAGATATGGTCCAGGAAGTTTTCCGCATTGCCCATACCCTGAAGGGAATGGCGGCGACTATGGAGCTGGAGGATATAACCATTCTCAGCCATCATTTGGAGAATCTCCTGGATCAGGTGCGGCAGGATAAGGTTAAAGCGGAGGGTTCCTTCTTTGATCTCCTCCTGGCCAGTGTTGATGCCCTATCCGGCCTGGTCCAGCATGTGGCAGAGGGCAGCACACCCGACAGAGGAGAAATTGCTTCCCTCCTTGCCAGGCTCGAAGGCTTTGGTAGCGGACAAGCCCAGCCTTCCAGGACCGAGGAGGAAAGGGTTGATGCCATTACCTTCAACGAATATGAAAGCAGGGTAATTGCCCGGGCCCAGAAAGAGGGTTTTGGCGTCTTTCAAATTAGGATCTGGCTGCAAGCCGAATGCCTTCTCAAAAGGGCCAGGGTTTACGTGATCTTGAGGAGCCTGGAACAGCTGGGGGAAATAATCAAGACGGTTCCCAGTGTGGAAGACCTGGAAGAGGAAAAGTTCAGCGATGACTTTGTGGTCGTCCTGGTCTGCCGGTCAGGCGAGGAAGGGATAAGAAAGATTATGGCGGGCCTGGCGGAAATTGAGCGGTATGAGCTGACGGCCCTCAACCTGCCACCGGACCCTAAGGCTCCTGCCTTGGCGCCGGCGGGGGAGGAAAGTCCCGGACCTGCAAAGAAAACCACAGAGAACGAACGGATGAGTGCGCGGCAGACGGTGCGGGTTGGCATCGAACGCCTCGACCAATTGATGAACCTGGTCGGTGAACTTGTGATCACCAAAACACGGCTGGAACAGCTTCTGGCCTTCCATTCGGGAAGCGAGGTGGAGGAGGCCCTCAAGGGCCTGGGCAGGATTTCCGCCACCCTCCAGGATGTGGTGATGCAGGCCCGGATGGTGCCTGTGGCCCAGGTATTCAATCGCTTCCCCCGGATGATCAGGGATATGGCCAAGGAAATGGGCAAGGAAATAAAGCTGGTGATCAGTGGTGAGGAGACGGAATTGGACCGGAGGGTTATCGATGAACTTGCCGACCCCCTGGTACATATTATCCGCAATGCCGTCGATCACGGCCTCGAGGATCCGGCTGCCAGGGTGGCTGCAGGAAAGCCGCCCCAGGGGAGGCTGGATTTGCTTGCCTATTATGAGGGCAATTCCGTGGTCATCGAAGTTAAGGATGACGGCCGTGGCATCTCTCTGGAGAAGCTGCGGGAGAAGGCCATTGCGGAGGGGTTCATTTCCCCTGCGGAAGCGGAGACCATGGGGGAGGAGGAAACCCTGAATCTTATCTTCACTTCCGGCTTTAGTACAGCTGCCCGGGTGAGCAGTGTCTCAGGCCGGGGTGTCGGCCTGGATGCAGTGCGGACCAAGATAGAGTCCCTGAATGGCTCCATTGATTTGGAAACCGAATTGGGTGTCGGGACCGTTTTTCGGATTAAAATACCTTTGACCCTGGCCATCATCCAGGCCCTCCTTATCACCCTTGGTTCTGAAGTCTATGCCCTGCCCCTGGAGAGGGTGGAAGAGATCAGACGGGCTGAGGAAGTGGTCGTCAAGAGCATCCAGGGGAAAGAGGTTATCAACATTCGCGGCGAGGTTTTGCCCCTGGTCCATTTGCGGGAAATCCTGCAGGTGCCCGAAGAGGCCCAGGGTAGGGGGGAATACTTCCTGGTGGTCCATGCCGGACAACAGCGCCTTGCCCTTCTAGTCGACGGCCTGGTCGGGCAGAAGGAAATTGTAATTAAACCCCTGGCTAGGCTTCTCACAAGGATTCCCCTCTGGGCGGGGGCTACCATTCTGGGGGATGGCAAGGTGGCCTTGATCCTGGATACCGATTATCTGCTTGCCGGCAGCAATGTGGGAAGGGAGGTTTCATGATGGCCAAGGAAGCCCAGATACAGTTCCAGGAAGAGCAGCAGTTGGTTGTCTTTCGCCTTGGAAGCGAAGAGTATGGGGTGGATATTCTTCAGGTTCAGGAGATCAAGAGGATGCTTGATATAACGAGGGTTCCCCAGGCCCCCGATTTTATCGAAGGAGTCATAAACTTGAGGGGACAAATAATTCCCGTCCTCGATCTGCGCCGCCGCTTTGCCTTTCCGGCTGCGGAAAGGACGGCCGATACCAGGATTATCGTTGTTAACATTGGGGAACTGATTATAGGCTTGATTGTGGATACTGTCCTGGAGGTAATCTCCCTATCCAAGGAGGCTATATCTCCGGCGCCGGCCCTGGTGACAGGCATAGACAATGATTTCTTGTCCGGCATTGGCGATTTGGGAGAACGGCTCTTGATTATACTCAACCTGGAAAAAATCCTTGCCGTCGATGAGTTCGGCGATTTACAGGACTTCAGCCAGCAAATTGAGGAATGAGGTGTCAAAGCAATGGGGGACAAGTATTCTGATTTGGATGCCCTGAAGCTGGATGCTCTGAGGGAGGTTGCCAATATTGGCGCTGGCAATGCCGCAACCGCCCTGGCTGAGTTGATCCACCAACCGGTCAAAATGAGTGTGCCCGCCGTTCATAGTCTATCCTTCGATCAGGTGGCCGATATTATCGGGGGAGCCGATGCCATAGTGGCGGGAATACTCCAGGAGGTGTCCGGTGACCTGAAGGCCGATCTCCTCTTGCTGTTGCCCTGGTCCCAGGCCTGTCTTATCCTCGACTTACTGTTGGGCAGGGGTGCAAAGGAAACCTTCACCCTCGACGCCCTGGAAGCTTCTGCCCTGGAAGAGCTGGGCAACATAATGGCCAACTCCTTCCTCAATGCCCTGGCGAAATTTACCAATATGAAGTTTAATCCCCGCGTCCCGGCCCTGGCTGTGGATATGGCCGGTGCCGTCCTCAACCTTCCCCTGGCGCGCCTGGGTGAGAAGTTTGAGCGGGCCCTGGTTATCGATACCGAGTTTCATCAACAGCAGCGTTCTGTTACCGGGTATTTTCTCTTCATTCCGGCGCCGGAGGACCTGGAAACCTTCTTCCATAGTTTGGGGGTGGTTTCCCGGTGAAGGAAATTATCAGGGTTGCCATGGCTGACCTGGG
>LFSN01000101.1:0-17953 GCA_001513125.1 Clostridia bacterium DTU030 | reverse complement strand
CAAATGTTTGCCAACAAAGGGTCAGAGACCAGCGAGATTCTCAAGGTCGGCCAGCGCAATGTGGAGGCAGCCAGGAAAATACTGGGGGAGATAGGTATTAAAATCGTCGCTGCCGATACCGGGGGTAACTACGGCCGAACTATAGAACTGGAAACAGAGACCGGCGCCCTGCGGATCAAGACCATCGCCCACGGGGAGAAGTATATCTGAGTTATGCCGGCCAAAGGGAGTGGTGGCATTGCTGGAAAAGGAAAGGGAGCTTAAACTATGGGAGTCCTACCACAGCAAGGGTGATTATCAGGCCCGGGAAAAGCTGATCGAAGCCTATGCTCCTTTAGTCAAGTACGTTTCCGGCAGGCTAGCACTTTTTCTACCGCCAACGGTGGAAGCCGATGATTTATTCGGCTATGGCGCCCTAGGCTTAATTCAAGCCATCGATCGTTTTGACCCTTCCCGGGGAGTAAAATTTACCACCTTTGCCCTGGCCCGCATTCGAGGAGCAATCCTCGATGGGATCAGGCAAGGAGACTGGCTGCCCCGGAGCTTGCGGCAGAAGGAGCGCCAGCTCCGTGAGGTACAGCAGGATTTGGCCAATAAATTAGGCCGCTTCCCCACCGAGGAAGAGACGGCGGCTGAACTTGACATGACCCTGGAGGATTTTCGGCAACTTCTCCACGAGCTCAGCCAGACAACCTTCCTTTCCCTGGACGATTTTTTTCCAGAGTCAGCAGGACCAGGGGAAACCAACCCTGCCTCTCACATTCCGGCCCCCCAGACCTGGGAGCCATCCCACCTGCTTTCCCAAAAGGAAATGAAGGACCTGGTGGCCCAGGCCATCGATAAGCTGGGGGAAAAGGAGCGGCTGGTCGTGAGCCTCTACTACTACGATGGTTTTACCCGAAAAGAGATTGCCGAGATCCTCGGTGTTTCCGAATCAAGGGTGTCCCAGTTACATACGAAGGCCATTTTACGGCTGCGGGGCTATTTGGGATCCAAGAAGGGGGATTTGCAGGGTTAAATAGACGGGAAAGGTTGTGATGACAATAACCTTAAAGAGTGTTGACCTACAGGTGCTGCTACCCCGGATAGAACCCACAGTCCGGTATCAGGCAAGGGATGAAAGACAGGTCGACCTCAGACATCAATTTGCCCTGCAGGAGCAAAGGCAGTATACGGAAAGGGGGCAGCAGGTGCAGAAACCTCCCCAGGGAGAGAGGGGGAGGCTTGAGACTCGTCCCGAGGGGCGGCGCAGGCGGAGGTATACGGGAAAAAGAAAAGAAGACGCAGAGAGAAAAAGGAAGGTGGAGGATCCCCTCCGGGGCCGTAAATTGGACTTCAGGGTTTAAGGGCTGTGGCTTTTGGTGTTAAGTACTTTTTAACCGCCGAACTCTAAGCTGGTTCAGGTGGTATTTTTTTGGTCAAGATAGCAGGGAGCCCTGCGGAAGCCTTCCTCTCGTCGTAAAAGCAAAACCCACAGGTTATATTATCCAGCCGGCCAGGCATAATATGAGGTGGGGGTGAAAGCTTTGGAAAAGAGACCGGGAGGAACAGCTCTCTTTTGGCTCGGCCTTTTTGTCGGCGTAGCCCTTGCCGGCCTTTTTGTCACCGGAGCCTGCTATTATTTGACCGACAGGGGTTTGGTTGTGACCCTGGAAATAGAAGAGTTGGCCGATTATTTGGGGGACCAAATTGAGGCCCAAGCGGCCCAGGAACTGCCCCGGGTCTTGGAGGAGGTAAAGGCCCGGGTTCCTGCCCTGGTGAAAAAGCAGATGCAGGGAGGTAATAGGAAGGCAGAGATAAAAATCTCCGATATCAGTATCATATTGCCGCCTTCGGCCCTGGCGGAGCTGGACAATTACCTGCAGGGAACGGTGGAAACAACCCTCTACCGCCTTCTCGATGGTATGGAGTTGGATACCCTGGCCAGGGACCTGGGTCAGCAGGCCCGGGAGCTGGTTACCCTTTCTTTGGGAAAGGAATTGGCCGCCCGGCAGGTTCTGAGCATTAAAACCTGGTGGGGCAGGATTCCTGTCTTGTTGGAGGTCGGGAAGGAGGGACAACTGGTAAAAGATCAGGGAAATTATTGATTCTCTCCCTTTCCTGTGATATACTACAAGCTGGTGCTATTACACACGTCCTTCAACTGCCTGCGGGGGTTGCTGGCTATTAAGCCGGTTTCCGCAAGCAAATGCGAGGGGCGGAGGCAAAAACCAATGGGGAGGAGGTGAGGAGTAGATGGCTGTTGTGACCATGAAACAGCTCCTGGAGTCGGGCGTACACTTTGGCCATCAGACCCGCCGCTGGAATCCCAAGATGGCCCAGTACATTTTCACCGAGCGAAACGGCATTTACATTATTGACCTCCAGAAAACAGTCCGTAAAATGGAGGAAGCTTATAACTTTGTTCGGGATCTGGCCATGCAGGGGGGAACCCTACTCTTCGTGGGGACCAAGAAGCAAGCCCAGGAAACGGTGCGGGAAGAAGCAGAACGCTGTGGCATGTTCTACGTCAATACCAGGTGGCTGGGCGGGACTCTGACCAATTACCAAACCATAAAGAAGAGAATCCAGCGGTTGCGGGAATTGGAGCAGATGGAGGAAGAGGGTGTCTTTTCCGTCCTCCCGAAAAAGGAAGTCATGAAGCTGCGGGCCGAAAAGGAGAAATTGCAGCGGTTTCTGGGTGGCATCAAGGATATGCCGGGGCTGCCCGATGCCGTGTTTATAGTAGACCCGAGGAAAGAACGGATAGCTGTGTCGGAAGCAAGGAAGCTGAAGATCCCGATTATCGCTATCGTCGACACCAACTGTGACCCCGATGAGATCGATTATGTGATCCCGGGGAACGATGATGCTATCCGGGCCGTACGCTTGATTACGGCCAAACTGGCCGATGCCGTCATTGAAGGTAAGCAAGGGGAACAGTTGGCTGAGGCCGAGTGATTGGGAGGTAAGGGGTAGCGGGAGGGGATATCACCCTTGACCTACATCCTTACCTTTTTCCTTATAGCCCTGGTGGGTCTGCAGAAGGCCAAGGAAAAGGCCTCGGTGGGGCCAGGACTTTAGGGTTTTCTGCAGGCCCCCTCGGGTACCCTATATGGGGAGAGGGACTGGCGAGAAAATCCATGCTGGAAAGGGAGGTATAAATATGGTTTCCGCCGCTCAAGTAAAGGAACTGCGGGATAAAACAGGTGCAGGGATGATGGACTGCAAAAAGGCCCTGGTCGAAGCCAATGGTGACGTAGAAAAGGCCGTAGAGATTTTAAGGGAAAAGGGTTTGGCTGCAGCAGCCAAACGGGCTGGCCGCGCTACAGGAGAGGGGATTATTGATTCTTACATTCATGCCGGCGGGAGAATTGGTGTCCTGGTAGAGGTAAATTGCGAGACCGACTTTGTGGCCAGGAACCAGCAATTCCAGGAGTTTGCCCACAATATTGCCATGCAGATAGCAGCTACAAACCCCAGCTATGTAAGCATTGAAGACGTACCGGAAGATGTGGTGGAACGGGAAAGGGAAATTTTGCGGCAACAAGCCTTGAATGAGGGAAAACCGGAAAAGGTGGTAGACAAAATAGTTGAAGGCAGGCTGGCCAAGTTTTATCAGGAGGTTTGCCTTTTAGAGCAGCCCTATATCAGGGACACTGATCGGACTGTCAAGGACCTGCTGACGGAACAGATTGCAACCATAGGGGAGAATATCAGTATCCGGCGCTTTGTCCGTTTTGCCCTGGGTGAGGAGGATTAGGAAAAAGAGAACACTAAGTGTTCTCTTTTTTAAAAAATAGCAGTGACGGTAGGATTTTGCTGCCCCCATGGAGAAAAAAGAGGAGGAAGATTGGAGGTAGTTAGAGGGTGAGTTCTGCCAAATACCGACGGGTAATTTTAAAATTAAGTGGCGAAGCCCTGGCCGGCTCCAAAGGGATTGGCATTGATCCCCAGATTGTTTCTTCCATCGCCCGGGAAGTAAAGGAAATAACCGATATCGGTGTCCAGGTGGCCATCGTCGTCGGCGCAGGAAATATCTGGCGCGGTGTCCAGGGGATGAAAATGGGGATAGACCGGGCTACTTCTGACTATATGGGAATGCTGGGGACTGTTATCAATGCCATGGCCCTTCAGGATAGCCTCGAAAAGCAGGGTGTCGATACCCGGGTGCAGAGTGCTATTGAGATGAGGGAAGTAGCAGAACCCTATATCAGGCGGAGGGCCCTCCGGCACCTGGAAAAGGGGCGGGTCGTAATCTTTGCTGCCGGAACCGGCAATCCCTACTTCTCTACCGACACCTGTGCTGCCCTGCGGGCGGCGGAGATTGAGGCTGAAGTGATCCTGATGGCGAAAAAGGTCGATGGTGTCTATGACGCCGATCCCATGGAGAATCCCACTGCAAAAAAATACAAGGAGCTGGCCTACATCGATGTACTAAAACAGGGACTAGGTGTTATGGATGCAACGGCCACTTCCCTCTGCATGGATAACCGCATACCCATCATTGTTTTTGGCATTACTGAGCCGGGTAATATTAAAAGGGCAGTCATGGGTGAAAAAATAGGAACCTTTGTAAAGGGGGAATAATAATGGTTACTGAAATTCGCCGTGAGGCCGAGGAGAAAATGCAAAAGACAGTAGCCGCCCTGAAGCGGGAACTAGCTTCTATCCGGGCTGGGCGAGCCACACCGGCCCTGCTGGACAAGGTGATGGTCGACTACTATGGAACCCCCACACCCCTCAATCAATTGGCAACAATCACTGCTCCAGAGCCCAGGCTTTTGCTTGTCCAACCCTGGGACAAGAATGCCGTTTCCGATTGCGAACGGGCAATTTTGAAATCGGATCTGGGCTTGAATCCGACTAGCGATGGGGGAGTAATCCGCCTGGTTATCCCGCAGCTTACCGAGGAACGCCGGATTGAGCTGACCAAGGTAGTGCGGAAAAAAGCCGAAGAGGCGAGGGTGGCCGTCCGCAATCTGCGGCGGGAAGCCAACGACCGGCTGAAGAGGCTGGAAAAAGACGGTGAAATATCCAAGGATGAACTGCACCGAGTCCAGGAAGAAATACAAAAATTAACAGATACATATATTGAGCAAGTGGACCAGCTTCTGGCGACCAAGGAAGAGGAGATTATGGAGGTTTAAACAGTGGCAGCAGTTCAACCTCCCGATGTGAGGGGCTGGCTATTGGCGGAGGCAGAAAAAATACTATCGGCTGCCGGTTGGGCTATTGCATCCATAGAATTGAGCTTGGCTCCCCAAGGAGTGTATGAAGGAGACGAATTTTTACGTGTTGCCCGTCAAAGGATTGTCGGCGCTGGCCGGGTCGCCCTGGCTGTAGTCCGAGAGTGCCGGGTAAGGGTATGAGGACCTTTGGGCAGGAATCATTGTCCCCCTTATTCCAGGGGGGTTTTTTACTAATGCCGGAGGTGGTGAAGT
This sequence comes from Clostridia bacterium DTU030, assembly GCA_001513125.1. Classification (GTDB taxonomy): domain Bacteria; phylum Bacillota; class DTU030; order DTU030; family DTU030; genus DTU030. The sequence goes on along the minus strand of LFSN01000101.1, from coordinate 12,530 downwards.
CAAGGTGTGGCAATGGCTGCGACGTCTTCTGGGCTGGAAGGAATCCTCCCGGAGGGACGATGTTGTATTGGAAGCAGAAAAAATGCCGCAGCATGTGGCCATTATCATGGATGGCAACGGACGCTGGGCCAACAAGAGGGGCCTGCCCCGCACCAGGGGACACCAAAAGGGTATGGAAAGGCTCAGGGAGATAGTTGCTGCCAGCTGCAAATATGGCCTAAAGACCCTGACCCTGTATGCCTTTTCTACAGAAAACTGGCAAAGGCCCCGGGAAGAAGTGGACTTCCTCATGTCATTGCCCCAGGTTTACCTGGAACGGGAACTGCCTGAACTCAAGGGAAACAATGTCAGGGTACGTTTTTTGGGTCGTACGGGAGAATTGCCCCTTGCCACAAGACGGGCATTGGAGATAGCCCGGCAGGAAACGGCTGGCAATTCAGGCCTTGTTTTAAATATTGCTATTAATTATGGCGGGAGGATGGAAATACTGGATGCTGTGCGCGGGATAGCGAAGAAGGTCCAGGAGGGGGAGCTTGATCCGGAGGAGATAACCGAGGACACTATTGCCAACCACCTGTATACAGCCGATCTTGCTGATCCCGATCTCCTTATCCGCACCGGGGGAGAGGCCCGGTTGAGCAACTTCCTCCTCTGGCAGGGGGCTTATACAGAGCTGTGGTTTACCCCTGTCCTGTGGCCCGATTTCGATGAGGAGGTATTCAAAAGGGCTTTAGCGGCATATCAGGCCCGGGAACGAAGGTTTGGGCGTATTCCCGGGCAAAACAGGTGATAGACATGTTGAAGGTGCGGGTTCTCACTGCTTTAGTTGGCATACCCCTCCTTATCCTGGTGGTAATGGCGGGGGGCTGGATACTCTTTGGTGCAGCCCTGGCCGTTGCCCTGGCTGCCCAGGCCGAACTCTATGCCCTTCTGGCCCGGAGGGGCTTTTCGGGTCCCTGGGGAATAGGTATGGCGGGAACAGTCCTGCTGATGGGGCTCGTCTTTACCAATAAGGCGGAGGCAGTGCCTCATTTTATCGCTATCCTGGTNNGCGGAACCCTGTTGGGTATCCTATATCCTTCTTTACTCTGGTCTTATCTTTTTCCCCTGCGGACAGCATCGGCGCTGCCCCTCTTCTTGGTTTTTATCGTTACCTGGGCCAATGATACCAGTGCCTACTTTGTCGGCCGGTCCCTGGGCAGGCACAAACTCATCCCCTCCCTCAGCCCCAACAAGACAGTGGAAGGGGCAGTGGGAGGCCTGGTGGCGAGCGCCCTCGTTGCCTCCCTCTTCACCAGGCTGGTGGAGGTTTCACCCTGGCCGCTGGCGGCCCTGGGCCTCTGCCTGGGTCTGGCTGCCCAGCTGGGGGATCTTTGGGAATCAATGCTAAAACGCTATGCCGGCGTCAAGGATTCTGGAAGCTTCCTTCCGGGCCATGGTGGTTTCCTCGACCGTTTTGATGGGATTTTCTTTGCCCTGCCCCTGGGATATTTTCTCTTTCGGCTGGTAGGATTGGTGTAAAGGGGAGAACTGAGAAGGGAAAGGAGAAGGGGTAAAGGTATGGTAAAGCAGATCTCAATACTGGGTTCTACCGGTTCCGTCGGCCGCCAGACCCTGGATGTCATTAAAGACTTTCCGGAAAAATTCCGGGTCCTGGCCCTGACCGGTAACAAAAATGTGGACCTTCTTGCCCAACAGGTGAAAAGCTTCCAGCCTGAGCTGGCTGTCCTCACCGATCCAGAGGCCGCCCGGGAGCTTTCCCGGCTCCTGGTGGGACAGAAGACCAGGGTGTTGGCCGGGGAGGAGGGGCTGCTGGCTGCGGCAACTTATCCGGGAACGGATCTACTGGTAACGGCGGTGGTGGGTTTTGCCGGTTTAAAACCTACCCTGGCGGCCATTGATGCCGGGATAGATATTGCCCTGGCCAATAAGGAAACCCTGGTGGCTGCGGGCAGGATTGTGATGGAGAAGGCCCGGGCAAGGAAGGTAAATATTATTCCCGTAGATAGTGAGCACAGTGCCATCTTCCAGTGTCTCCAGGGCAGTGGACCGGGGCAGTTACAAAAAATAATCCTCACTGCCTCGGGGGGGCCCTTTCGCAATTGCAGCAGGGATGAGCTGGCCGGAGTTACCCCGGAGCAGGCCCTCCAGCACCCCAATTGGAGTATGGGGGCCAAGATTACCATCGATTCCGCCACCATGATGAACAAGGGCCTGGAGGTCTTGGAGGCCCACTGGTTGTTTTCCTTGCCCCTCACTGCCATAGAGGTGCTGGTACATCCCCAGAGCATAGTTCATTCCCTGGTTGAGTTTAAAGACGGGTCCCTCCTGGCTCAACTCGGCCCACCAGACATGCGCTTTCCCATCCTGTATGCCCTTACCTATCCTGAACGCTGGTCCAACAATTTTTCCAAATTGGATTTGGTTGGGCGGCAATTGGGCTTCGCCGCTCCCGACCTGGAGGTCTTTCCCTGCCTGGCCTATGCCTATGAGGCAGGGGAGAAGGGGGGAACCCTGCCGGCTGTAGTCAACGCCGCCAATGAAGTGGCTGTGGCAGCTTTTTTGAAAAGAAGAATCGGCTTTTTAGATATTCCCGGGGTTATCAGGCAGGTAATGGATGGGCATCGGCTGCAGAAGGACCCGGATCTGGATGCTATCTTTTCTGCCGATAGCTGGGCACGGGAAGAAGCCCAGAGGATTATTGGGACTATTTCCGGCATAAGCTAGTTGGGGTAGGTGGTACTATGGTGACAGCACTGGCCTTTATCTTTACCTTTGGCCTCTTGACCATAGCCCATGAGGTGGGGCACTTCACCGTCGCCAAACTGGCCGGCATCAGGGTGGAGGAATTTGGCATTGGTTTTGGTCCTTCCGTTGTCACGGCCTGGCGGGGCGAGACCCTCTATTCCCTGCGCCTCTTACCCCTGGGCGGCTTTGTGAAAATGAGTGGTGAGGATGCGCCGGTGCCCGATGACGACAGGGCCTTTAACAACAAGCCTGTCCTCTGCCGCCTGGCAGTAATTGCAGCGGGCCCTTTCATGAACCTCCTTTTGGCCATCCTTCTCTTTGCCCTCATTTTTTTCCTCGTGGGCATCCCGGAGCGGGCCCCTCTGGTCGGTGCTGTCCTGGAAGGAAGTCCGGCGGCAGAGGCAGGCCTGGCGGCAGGGGACCGGGTCCTAAGCATCAATGGGGAAGAAGTAGCTTCCTGGGAGGAAATGGTAGCAGCCATCCAGGACAGTGGGACGGAAGTGATTGCAGTCAGGTTCGCCCGGCAGGGGGAGATTATAACGGTAGAGCTCAGGCCGGAAATTGATCCGGATAGCGGTATCGGTTATATTGGCATACAGAGGGGTATGCGCCGGTACCGTATTCTGACATCCCTCTACTACGGTTTTGTCCAAACCGTTGCCATCCTGGCCTTTATCATTGCCCGGCTTGGGGAGATGTTGACGGGGCAAATAGCGCCGGAAATAACCGGGCCCGTGGGGATAGTCCAGGCGGTGGGGGAGGTGGTCCGCACCGGGCTGCTGAATCTATTATCCCTGGCTGCCATCCTCAGTATCAACATAGCCCTCTTCAACCTCTTTCCCATACCCATGCTGGATGGGGGCCAGATACTTTTCCTTGGCCTGGAAGCCCTGCGGAAAAAACCCCTGAAACCGGAACAGGAAGGCTTTCTCCGTTTTGTGGGCATCCTCTTTCTCCTCTTTTTGCTGGTCGTCGTAACCTACCGTGACATCAGCCGCCTCCTCCTCTAAAAGCCCTGGGGGGCCAGGGAGGAGGGACAAATTCCTTTTGCCTTGTGGAGGTGTGTACCTTTGCAAAGGAGGGAGAGCCGCTTAATAAGGGTGGGGGATGTGGCCATCGGTGCCGGCAATCCCATTGTCGTCCAGTCCATGACCAGTACCGATACCCGGGATGTAAAAGGAACCCTGGAGCAGATAGCCAGGCTCAAGGAAGCAGGCTGTGAGCTGGTCCGGCTTGCCGTTCCCGACCAGGAGGCGGCCCTGGCCGTCGGCCAGATCAAGGCCGGAACCGATCTTCCCCTGGTGGCCGACATCCACTTTGATTACCGCCTGGCCCTCCTCTGCCTGGAGCAGGGGGTGGATAAATTACGCCTCAATCCTGGTAATATTGGGGACAGAGAGAGGATCCGGAAGGTGGTGGTCAGGGCACGGGAGAGGGGAGTTCCCATTCGCATCGGCGTCAACGCCGGATCCCTGGAAAGGGACCTGGTGGAAAAATATGGCCGACATTCGCCCGAGGCCCTGGTGGAAAGTGCCCTGCGCCATGTGGCCCTATTGGAAGCGGAAGATTTTCATGATATAGTTATATCCCTCAAGGCCACCGATGTGGTCGTGACCCTGGAGGCCTACAAGCTGGCCGCCCAGAGGACCGATTACCCCCTCCATGTAGGCATAACGGAAGCCGGCACTGCCTGGGCGGGAACCATCCGGTCGGCGGTGGGGATAGGTTCTATTCTTTCCCTGGGTATCGGTGATACCATCAGGGTTTCCCTGACGGCGGATCCCGTCGAGGAGGTACGGGTTGCCTACGAGATCCTAAAAGCCCTGGGCTTGCGGGAAAGGGGGCCGGTTTTAATCTCCTGCCCTACCTGTGGCCGCTGTGAAGTTAACTTGATGGCCCTGGCCCGGGAAATGGAGGAAGGGTTAAAGGAAATAGAGGCACCCCTGAAGGTTGCCGTCATGGGTTGTGTTGTCAACGGCCCCGGTGAAGCTGCCGATGCCGATTTTGGCATTGCCGGGGGCAGGGGTGTGGGCCTTTTGTTCCGGAAGGGACAGGTAATAAAAAAGCTGCCCCAGGATCAACTGGTCGCAGCCCTGCTGCAGGAGATTGAAGATTACCTCAGCGGCGGGAATTGACAAGGTACCAGCCATCGGCTACAATGAAATAGAAATTGAACAAACTGGCAATGAAGGGAAATAGTAAGGGATAAAGGAACAGTCCAGGGAGTTGAACCCACAGACTGCAAGGTCAACCTGTTTCTCCCCTGAACCCGTCCCGGAGTTTTTTGCCTGAAGCAGAAATGTTAGGGCAAAACGGTACCCCCCGTTACCGGGTAGCTGTCCTGGTGACAGCAAGAGGGGGCAGCCTTTGGCTGCCAAGTAGGGTGGTACCGCGGGAGAGCCTCTCGTCCCTGCCAGGGGATGGGGGGCTTGTGGTTTGTCAGGGGGAAACATAGTAATTGGGCTAGTAAGGCCAGAAAAGCCCTTGCAGGGCAGTCGCAGAAAAAAGCTGAAAAATGTTAAGGAGGGCTCGCTTATGAGAATGTCCCAACTCTTTGCTCCCACCCTGCGGGAGGTACCGGCAGAGGCGGAAACCATCAGCCACCAGTACCTGCTGCGGGCAGGCATGATCCGAAAAATTGCGGCGGGGATTTACAATTACCTGCCCCTGGCCCAGAGGGTCTTGCAAAAAATCGAAAGGATTGTCAGGGAGGAGATGGATAAACAGGGGGGGCAGGAGCTGCAAATGCCGGCCCTGCACCCGGCAGATCTGTGGCTGGAGTCCGGCCGCTGGGATGTCTATGGCAAGGAGTTATTCCGCCTGCAGGACAGGCATGAACGGGATTATTGCCTTGGACCCACCCACGAGGAGGTTATTACCGATCTGGTCCGGCGGGAGGTGAGTTCCTATCGGCAGCTACCCCTCCTCCTCTACCAGATCCAAACAAAATTTCGGGATGAGATTCGTCCCCGCTTTGGCCTGATCCGCGGGCGGGAGTTTACCATGAAAGACCTCTACAGCTTTGATAAGGACGAAGAGGGGTTGGCTGTAAGTTATCAGAAGATGTATCATGCCTACAGCGAGGTCTTTCGCCGCTGTGGCCTCAAGTTTCGGGTAGTGGAGGCTGATACAGGGGCAATCGGGGGCAGCGATTCCCACGAATTTGTTGTCATTGCGGAAACCGGGGAGAGTGAAATTGCCTACTGTGATGAATGTAATTATGCGGCCAATGTGGAAAGGGCTGAGGCGGTGCTGGAGGTAGAAGGCAGCAGTCCCACAGCCCAGGGAGAACTGGAACTGGCATCCACCCCCGGTATGACCACCATATCTGAGGTGGCTGACTTTCTGGCGGTGGACCCCAGAGGCCTCATAAAGACTCTGGTATACCTGGCCATTGACAAAGAAGACTACCAGCCGGTGGTTGTCTTGCTCCGGGGAGATCGGGAAGTCAATGAGATAAAGCTCCAGAACTATCTGGGCTGCCTGCACCTGGCCCTGGCCGATGCCGATACAGTCCAGAAGATTACCGGTGCCCCCGTTGGCTTTGCCGGCCCGGTGGGGCTCAAGGATGTGCGGATTATCGCCGATGAGGAAGTGCCCCATATAGTCAACGGAGTCTGCGGCGCCAACAGGGCAGATTACCACTGGGTAAATGTCAATCCGGGGCGGGATTTTGCCATCACTGAAGTCGCCGATATTCGCAAGGTAGTTGCCGGCGACAAATGTAAAGTTTGTGGCCATGCCCTCAAGACTACCAGGGGAATTGAAGTAGGTCATATTTTCAAACTGGGGACAAAGTACAGTGAGGCCATGGGGGCAACCTTCCTCGATGAAAAGGGCAACAAAAAGCCCTTTGTCATGGGCTGTTATGGCATCGGCATTCCCCGGACCATGGCCGCTGCCATAGAACAGAACCACGACGACAAGGGTATTATCTGGCCTATGCCCATTGCCCCCTACCAGGTTGTGGTGGTCCCGGTAAACAGCAAAATTGAGGAACAAATGAAAGTAGCCGAGGAGCTTTACGCGGCCCTGCAAGGGGCTGGGATCGAGGTGGTCTTAGATGACCGGGATGAAAGGGCAGGGGTGAAATTTAATGACGCAGACTTAATTGGCTTCCCCTTGCGGATAACAATTGGTTCCCGTTCCCTTAAGGAAGGCAAGGTAGAGATAAAGAAGCGGCGGACGGGGGAAATCCTGCTGGTAGAAAGGGAACAGGTGGTGGCAACCCTCCAGGAACTGATCAGGGCAGAAATAGAAATAGGGGCCCAGGATTAGGGAAGGAATTATTCTCCTCTTTGGGGAATAATATACAGGGGAATATTCCATCCTCTGTGCTATGTCCGCCATTAATTGGGGGGGAACCCAATGAAGGTAGCAGCCATTATTCCGGCCTACAATGAAGAAATGCGAATTGGCAATGTCCTGGCAGTATTGGAACGGGTACCACTGGTCGATGAGATTATTGTCGTCAGTGATGGTTCAGAGGATAACACGGTAGATGAGGCCCTGAAATACAATGTTACCGTCATTGCCCTGCCCCGAAACATTGGCAAAGGCGGGGCAATGAAAATTGGCTGTGACTTTTCCAAGGGTGATATCTTCCTGTTTTTAGATGCCGATCTCGTCGGTTTAAAGGAGGAACACGTAGAGGCCCTCCTGGAACCGGTCCTTTCCGACCAGGCAGATATGACAGTGGGGATATTTGGCAACGGCAGGCTGGCCACCGATTTTGCCCAGAAGGTCGCTCCCTTCTTATCGGGACAGCGGGCCGTGAAAAAAAGCGTCTTAAACGGAATAGATCATATGGATGCAACCAGGTATGGGATAGAGGTTGCCCTGACCAGATATGCCGAAAACAGCGGCATCAGGGTTAAGGAGGTAGTCCTCCATGATCTAACCCATGTGATGAAGGAAGAAAAGTTGGGCTTTCTCCGGGGTTTTTGTGCCCGGCTAAAAATGTACTGGGAAATTGTCAAGAGCGTCAAAATAGGTTGAACCAACTACCCTTCCTTGGTCATTATTCTTCTTCAACCGGTCTCCCCTTGCAGGCAGACCGGTTGTTGCTATCTGGTTTTCTGGTAACTTTTACCATTCTACTATTCCTAAGGAGCAGCATAATTAATACTTATAGTTGACTTTCCAGCATCCAGCAGGGAAGTGGGGGGGGATAATGTGTTTGCCCAGGAACATTTAATTGTTTTCTGCCGCCTCCTCCTGGCCGCCCTTCTTGGTGGTATCATTGGCCTGGAACGGGAGACCTTGAATCGTCCTGCCGGCCTGCGCACCCACACCCTTGTCTCCCTGGGGTCTGCCTTGATCATGCAGGTTTCCAGTTCCACCGGCGGTGATCCGGGGCGCATTGCCGCCCAGGTGATCAGCGGCATTGGTTTTTTAGGCGCCGGTACTATCCTGCGGGAAGGCAGCTCCGTGCGGGGCTTGACAACGGCTGCTTCCCTCTGGGTGGTGGCGGGTATCGGCCTGGCTGTGGGTTCGGGTCTTTATATAGCTGCGGCCATGGCCAGTGCTCTGGTCGTCTTTACCCTGGCGGGTCTGGCCAGGCTGGACAGGCCATTAAGGGGCAGTGCCCGTGATCACGAGTTTCAGGTAGAGATCTTCGACCGTCCTGGCCAGCTGGGCAAACTGGCAACTGTGCTGGGCGAGATGAATGTACATATCCGCAGCATTGAACTCAAACAGCTCCCCGACAAGGGTACCGTTATGGTGGAGATGGCTGTGCAACTACCACCCCACGGCAACAAAGCCGACATGGCTGCCAAATTGATGGCTGTGGAGGGAGTTTATAGTATCCAGGATTTATGAGCAAAGGGAGGAATTCCATGACGGCACCGGTTAGAAAGGAAGGGGAAACTCCCTATTTCCGACTACTGGCGACTCTGCCCCTGCCCCGGAAGGCCCGGGAATTTTTACACCAAAATCTTCTGCGGGTTGAGGTCTGTGCCGAGGGAAAGGAGATTTGCCTCTATTTTACTGCCGCCCCTGGCCTCGAAGATCAATGGTTGAAAATGCTGACGGAGGCTTTGGCCCAGCGTTTTCCCTGCCAGGCTGAGTTCAGGACTGTGGTGGTCCCCGGGGGCCAGGGATCCTGGCAGGAAAGGATAGAAAAAGACTGGTCCCTTATCTGTCAAAGCCTGGGGGATGAATTCCCCTTCCTGCAAGGCTGTGCAGAAGCCATTTCTTACCAGATAGCAGGAAATGATTGCCTTTTCCTTACCCTACCCTCTGCCTTTCTTGTGGAATTACTGGAGCAAAAACGAAGACAACTGGAGGACTGTTTCCTCCGGCTTTTAGGGAAGAAGCTTTTGATTAAACTGGAGGCCCTTCCCTCGGAATGGGAGGACAAATGGCTTGAGCTGAAGGAAAAAAGGGAGGAGGAAGACAGGAAGTATCTTGCCGATTTGCTCCGGGGAGAGGGCAGGGAAGGGGAAAAACTGCCCCTGGTCCTATTGGGGAAGGCCATCAACGACGAACCCCTTCCCCTGGAGCAGCTGCAGGGAACAATGGGTGACTATGTCGTGGCCGGAGAAGTGATTGACTGGGAATGCAGGAGGGTAAAGGGCGAAAGGGCCCTTTTCACCATTGTTATCAGTGACAAGACTGATTCCGTTACTGTTAAGCTGTTCTGCAATTCCGACAAGGAAAAAACCCTCGAACAGGCCTGCCAGCGGGAAGATGCCTGGCTGTTGGTGAGGGGTTCCTTAGAAGAAGACCGGTATGCCGGGGAGGAAGTTTTGTGGGCCTCGGACATCACCCTCATACCGGCCCGGAGGCGGATGGAATGGGAAGGAGAGAAGAGGGTAGAACTCCATCTCCATACCCAGATGAGTGCCCTGGATGCTACCCTTCGCCTCGATGACTTATTTGCCACCCTGAAGGGCTGGGGGCACCAGGCGGTGGCCATTACCGACCACGGGGTAATCCAGGCCTATCCTGAAGCCTATGCCCTGGGTAAGAAATATGGGATCAAGGTCTTGTACGGTCTTGAGGGGTATTTGGTAAACCAGGGACAGGATCGGGGGAAGGCCTATCATATTATCCTTTTGGCCAAGAATCAAAGGGGTCTGCAGGATCTCTATCGCCTGGTTTCCCTATCCCATCTGGAGCATTTTTATCGTGTGCCCCGCATCCCCCGGGAGCTTTTGCAGGCCTACCGGGAAAACCTCCTGGTGGGTTCGGCCTGTGAAGCAGGGGAATTGATCCAGGCCTACCTGCAGGGCATCAGGGGAGAAGGGCTGGCCGAAATAGCCCGGTTCTATGATTATATAGAAATCCAGCCCTGGGCCAACAATGCCTTCCTGATCAGGGAAGGCAGGATCAGCCGGGAGGGCCTTCTGGACATGAATAGGGAGCTTTACGCCCTGGGGAAGCAGTTGGGCTTGCCCGTCGTGGCCACGGGGGATGTGCACTTTTTGGAACCGGAAGATGCCCTCCTTCGCCGTATCCTCCTCACAGCCCAGGGCTTTGATGACGCCGAGCACCAACCTCCCCTGTACCTGCGGACCACCGAGGAGATGCTGGCCGAATTCAGCTACCTGGGTGAAGGGGCGGCCCGGGAAGTGGTGGTGGAGAATCCCCAGAGAATTGCCAGCCTCATAGAAGAAGTACAGCCCCTTCCCGATGGCCTCCACGCACCGAAGATACCCGGGGCTGAGGAGCAAATACGCTCCATGGCCTTTGCCAGGGCCCAGGAACTCTACGGCCATCCCCTGCCGCCCCTTGTCGCCGAAAGGCTGGAGAAGGAATTGGCAGCTATTATCGGCAATGGCTTTGCCGTCATCTACCTGATTGCCCACAAATTGGTCGACAAATCCCTGTCCGACGGTTACCTGGTCGGTTCCCGGGGCTCTGTAGGTTCTTCCTTTGCGGCCACCATGTGCGGAATAACGGAAGTCAATCCCCTGCCTCCCCATTACCGCTGCCCCAGCTGCCGCTACAGCAGCTTTATTACCGACGGCAGTGTTGGCTCTGGCTTTGATCTGCCTGCCAGGGCTTGTCCCCACTGCGGGAGGGAACTGGTGCGGGATGGCCAAAATATTCCCTTTGAGGTCTTCATGGGCTTTGAAGGGGACAAGGTCCCCGATATCGACTTAAACTTTTCCGGCGATTACCAGCCCGTTATCCATCAATATGCCGAGGAACTCTTCGGCTCCGACAAGGTATTTAGGGCCGGCACCATTTCCACCGTGGCTGACCGTACCGCCTACGGCTTTGTCAAGGGCTATTTTACTGAGAAGGGTCAAAAATGCCGCAGTGTGGAAATAGAGCGCCTGGTGAAGGCTTGTACCGGGATTAAAAGGACCACGGGACAGCACCCCGGCGGCCTCATGATCATTCCTGCCGACAGGGATATTTTCGAGTTTACCCCCATCCAGTACCCGGCCGATGCCAAGAGTGCCGGTGTAATCACGACTCATTTTGACTACCATGCCATCAGCAGCCGCTTGTTGAAACTGGACCTCCTCGGCCATGACGATCCCACCGTCCTGCGGCTGCTGTCGGAATTGACGGGGGTCGATGTGAAGGCCATTCCCTTTGACGATCCCAGCACCATGGCCATCTTTTCCGGCCTGGGAGAACTGGGTCTGGATCCGGAGCTCTTTGAAATTCCCATCGGCACCATTGGGATACCCGAGTTTGGCACCCGCTTTGTCAGACAAATGCTGGCAGAGACCAAACCGACAACCTTCGCCGAACTGGTCAGAATATCGGGCTTATCCCACGGAACCGATGTCTGGCTCAACAATGCCCGGGAATACGTCCGGTCGGGAACAGCCACCCTGTCGGAAGTGATCTCAACCAGGGATGACATCATGACCTTTCTTATGGAAAAAGGGGTTCCAGCCCGCCATGCCTTCAATATTATGGAACGGGTCCGCAAGGGAAAGGGCCTTCAGGAAGAGGATATTAGAGCCATGGAGGCTGCGGGAATACCCCAGTGGTATATCGAATCCTGCCAGAAGATAAAATACATGTTTCCCAAGGCCCACGCCGTGGCCTATGTCATGATGGCTTTTCGCATTGCCTGGTTTAAGGTCCATTATCCCGAGGCCTTTTACGCCTCTTACTTTACCGTGCGGGCCAATGATTTTGACGTCACCTTAACGGCCGGCGGCCTGGAGGGTATCCGCCAGCAAATCGTGGCCATAAACAAAAAGGGCAATGAGTCCACCCCCAAGGAAAGGAGCCTGATTCCGGTCCTGGAGGTGGCCCTGGAGATGTATGCCCGGGGCTTTAAGTTCAGAGGGATAGATCTGAATAAGTCGGACAGCCGCACCTTTCAGATTACACCCGCAGGTCTCCTGCCTCCCTTTACCGCCCTGCCCGGCGTCGGGCAGGGGGCGGCCAATAACATAGTTAAGGCCAGGGAAGAAGGGCCCTTTACTTCTGTGGAGGATCTGAGGCTCAGGGCCCGGTTGAGCAGAAACGTGATAGAAGTTCTGCGGGAGAACGGCTGTCTTGAAGATTTACCGGAGACGGATCAGCTCCTGTTATTTGCCGAGTAAGGCAGCGGTATGAGTAAAATTAACTCTGGTACTGGAGGAGAATATTAGAAAAAAAGAAGGAACGAGAAGCCGATCCTCCGAAGTGATAAGTTAGCACAACAAAACACAGAGGAGGTGGTCCTCGTTCCTATGGAAAGACTTCGTGAAATGATCAATATTTCCTTCCTCCAGCTGGAACAAATTTTGTTTCAAGAGCTAAGAAAAGAATTTTGTGAAGCCTTCTCTGCTTTATTGGAACGGCTAGATGATCAGATACAT
>LFSN01000132.1 GCA_001513125.1 Clostridia bacterium DTU030 | reverse complement strand
GGGAGCTGACCTCCCACTTGTATATCAGAAAAATTGTAGTTTATTTTATAACAATGCCCGGGCAATTTCCCCTTGGTGCGGACAGGCTGCCTGCCACCGGCAGGCTCCCTGGCCGGCGGAGTAAGCCCCTCTCCGGAGACAAGATAAGGACAAGGGGGTGGTGAAAAAACAACAGTTAGTATTGCTCGGCGGTGAAGGGAGTTATATTGGAAGGAGGCTTTTCTGGTGGGAGCGTTGGGATTGTTGTTAATTGGTCTTGTTTGCTTTGCCATTGCTTATAAGTTCTACGGTGACTATCTGGATCATAAGGTAATGGGGATTAACTCCGATGCCCAGACGCCGGCCCATGCCATGTATGATGGCAATGAGTATGTGCCTGCCCCAGCTCCGGTCCTTTTGGGCCACCATTTTGCTTCCATTGCCGGGGCCGGACCCATTACGGGACCCATTGCAGCGGCCGCCTTCGGCTGGCTGCCCGTGGCCCTTTGGGTAATTGGCGGCAGTATCTTTTTCGGTGGGGTCCATGACTATTCGGCTCTCCTTGCCTCCAGCCGGCACGAAGGGAAGTCTATCGGTGAGATTATCAAGAGAAATGTGGGGGACAGGGCCCAGATTCTCTTCCTCCTCTTCTCCTGGTTGACCCTGCTTTTGGTTGTGGCCGTCTTTACCATCCTGACCCGGGACGTATTCGTAGCCATACCCGAGGTTGCCACTACATCTATCCTCTTTATCTTCCTGGCTATAATATTTGGTCTTGCCATCTATAGGTGGAAGATGCCCCTGGGGATAACCACCGCTGCTGGGAT
>LFSN01000074.1:1921-7349 GCA_001513125.1 Clostridia bacterium DTU030 | reverse complement strand
TTCAGTTCCAGCTCTCCCCTTACTGCCAGCCACTCCCCCGGCTCCAGGACGCCGAAGAGGAGATCCCGGTCACAGGTGAAGGGCGGGCTCGCCCCGGGCCCAGCCAGTATCTTCCGGGCCAGGTCGAAGGTGCCGATCTCCTCGATGACCCCGATGCTGACCACGTCCCTTGCCAGGGCCAGTTCCCGGTATTCCTGCCACTCGGCGGGGGCCAGGGTCCCGTAGCGGAGAAAGCCCCCATCAAAGAAGACGGCAAAGGGCCGGTATTTTTCGATGGCCCCCCGGGCCGCCCGCACTTCCAGGGCGGCCAGCCTGGCCCGGACAATCTGGGAGAGAACGGCCTCCGGGGCCAGGTTCTCCCCCGCGGCCGCAGCCCTGGCCACCGCCTCTTCAATTTCCTGCCGGTGGTCCTCCAGCTCGGGGTAAAATAAATCGACCAGGTAGAGGCCCTCCTCCACCGACTGGGCCGTTGTGGAAGCCAGGGCCCGGAAAAGGTGGATTATGTGGGGGAAAAGGGCCCCATAGGCCGTTACCGAGCCGTCCACTCCCACCAGGGGGCGGCCGCCGGCCAGCTTCTTTATTGTATCAGGCGTAAGGGGAACCGCCCTTCTTATGGCGCCTACCTCTGCCTGCAGGCGCCGCCGGATTTTCCCCCGGTCTGGGCGGTTTTTCTCCCGGACAGACAATATATTGTTCACCGCAGAAAGTAAATCCTGCAGCCCTTGGTCAAGGCTTCGCATTGGTCACTCCTCCCCATAGTTGGTAATTCTGCTTCGGCCCCTTTCTTCCCTTCCTGCTGCTAAGCAAAAAGCCCCCTCTCCCACCCTGTCCCCAAAATTTATCCCGATAAAATAAATATCCAAGCAGGATTATGTAAAAAACTTCTTTAATACTCTAATAGCATCTTTCGCGTTATTACGACACCCGAATCCAATTGAAAACACATACTGCCTTTTCTTTTTTCTTCTAAATTTAGTATGATATAAGAATAAGAATATGAAAGCTCAAAGGGAAGTAAAGGAGGACAGCAATGGGTGAATATAAAGGATATAAAGGAAAAGACCAGGCCCTGCCCCCCTGGCAGGTGTGGCCGCGCCCGCCCAAGATGGGCCAGTGGAGCGAAAATGCCATCACCATACTGAGAAAAAGGAACTACCTCCTCCGCAACGAGGAAGGGGAGGTAATCGAAACCCCCGAGGATATGTGCTGGCGGGTGGCGGTGGAGACAGCCTTAGCCGAGGAGAATTATGGGGCATCGGAAAAGGAAATCCGCGAGATTGCCGAAAAAATCTACAACCTGATGGTCGAAGGGAAATTTATCTTCAACACCCCAACCCTAACTAACTCCGGCAAGGGACGTAATCTTTCCAAAGCGGCCTGCACCGCCTTTGTCGTCGACGATGATATGGGGCACATCTTTGAAATGCTCCAGACCATGGCCCTGGTCCAGCAGGCAGGAGGAGGTACGGGCTTCAGCTTTTCCCGCCTGCGGCCCAAGGGGGACCGGGTAAGTTCCACCGGGGGAGAATCCTCGGGTCCGGTGGAGTTTATCAGGGTTTTTAACCGGGCTACCGAGGCCGTGAAGCAGGGCGGCATCCGCCGGGGCGCTTCCCTGGCCTGCCTCGCAGCCGACCACCCCGATATCAAGGAGTTTATCCAGTCCAAGCTGGATGGGGACCTGACCAATTTCAACATTTCCGTCATGGCCCGGGACGATTTCATGCGCAAGGCTACAGGGGAAGACAGTGACCCCTATTACCCCCTGATCAACCCCAGGAACGGAGAGGTCTGGGGACAAGCCAACGCCCAGGAACTCTTCGATACCATCTGTGAAGCGGCCTGGTCCACGGGGGATCCGGGACTCCTCTTTTACGATACCATCAACAGGGATAATCCCACCCCCCAGGTGGGCACCATCGAGACTACCAACCCCTGTGTAACGGGGGATACCTGGGTGTGGGTGGGAGAGGGACTGCGCCAGGTCCGGGATCTCCTGGACAAACCCTTCAGCATCATCACCCCGGAAGGGGAAGAGCAGGAGGTACTGCCCTTTTTCCCCACGGGGAAGAAGGCCGTCTACAGGGTCGAGACCACCCGGGGTTATGAGATCAAGGCCACGGCCGACCACCTGATCCAGACCGATAAGGGCTGGGTGCCGGTGCAGGAGTTGACACCGGATACAGCCATTGCCCTGGGCACCTTCAACAACCCGGACACTTCCCTGGACCCGGAGGAATTCGGGCAGGGACAGCTGCTGGGCTGGCTCATTGGCGATGGTTCCTTCAACGACACCGATGCCATCCTTTCCTTCTGGGGTAAAGACCGGAAGCTGGCTGAGAAGTGGGCAGGAAAGCTGGGAGTAACCCCTGTTTCTAGCAAAGATCGGGATGAAGTCCGCCTGAAATCCCGCACCGTCACCAAGCTGGCCGCTGCCTACGGCATCACCGATACCCTCAGCAAGACCATAACCGATGAGATAATGAAGGCTTCTCTCTCCCTGCAGGCCGGCCTGCTGTCGGCCCTCTTTACCGCCGACGGCAGTGTGCAGATCTGCCCCAGGGGAAGATTCTCCCTCCGCCTGGCCCAGAGCGACTTAACCCTCCTCAAGAGGGTGCAGCTGATCCTTTCCCGCTTTGGCATCATCTCTTCCATCTACAAGAGGCGGTCGGCCCAGGAGAGGCTTCTGCCCGACGGCAAGGGAGGGGAGGCTGTTTACCGGACGAAACCCCAGTATGAGCTGGTTCTAACCTCCCAGGCAGCCGCTGCCTTCGTCGAAAGGCTCGGCTTTGCCAGCGAGGAAAAACAGGCCCTGGCCACCAGCTACCTGGCCTCCCTCACCCGGGGCCCCTATCGGGATAAACCCTATGCCAGGGTAAGGAAGGTGGAATACCTGGGGCAGGAAGAGGTTTACGACGTGCAGGTCCCCGGGGCCAATGCCTTTGTGGCCAACGGCCTCATTGTCCACAACTGCGGGGAGCAGCCCCTCCTCCACGGGGAGGCCTGCAACCTGGGGGCCCTCAATGTAGCCAAGTACTGGGACCCGGAAAAGAAAAGGATCCGGGAAGAGGAGCTCCGGCAGGATGCTGCCTTTGCCGTCCGGGCCCTGGACAATG
Source organism: Clostridia bacterium DTU030 (assembly GCA_001513125.1). Lineage (GTDB taxonomy): Bacteria > Bacillota > DTU030 > DTU030 > DTU030 > DTU030. Next base: position 4,236 of record LFSN01000074.1, on the reverse strand, counting down.
TCATCGATGTGTCGGCCTACCCGACCCCGGAAATGGACCGGATCGTCCGGGCCAACCGGAAGGTAGGCCTGGGAATCCTGGGCCTGGCCGACCTCTTGATTGCCGCCGAACATCCCTACGACTCGGAGGAAGGCAGGCAGTTTGCCGCCCGGGTCATGGCAATTGTCCAGGAGGGAGCCCACGCCGGCAGCCAGGAACTGGCCGAAGACCGGGGGACCTTCCCCAACTGGGAGGAATCTACCTGGGGCCAGAAGGGCATACCCATGCGCAATGCCACCACCACCACGGTAGCCCCCAACGGCACCACGGGCATCATAATCGGCGGTACCGGGGGCATCGAGCCCATTTTCGCCGTGGCCTACACCCGGCGGACTGCCGACGATCAGATTTTGCGCTTTATCCACCCCCTCTTCGAAGAGGTAGCCCGGCGGGAAGGTTTTTACAGCGAAGAGTTGATGGACCGGGTAGCCCGGGTGGGAACGGTCCGGGGGGTCGATGGGGTTCCGGAAAAATGGCAGAAGATCTTTGCCTCGGCCCACGACATCCACTGGCGGGACCATATCAAGATGCAGGCTGTCCTGCAGCAGCACGTGGACAACGCCATCTCCAAAACCGTCAACCTACCCCACAGTGCCACCGTCGGCGATGTGAAGGCCGCCTACACCCTGGCCTGGAAGCTGGGCTGTAAGGGTATTACCATCTTCCGGGATGGCAGCAAGCAGGGAATTCTGACCACCGGAACCAAGGTGGATGTTAAGGTGGGGGAACCGGCCGCAGCCGAGACCCTGGCCTGGCTGGAAGAACAGCTGGCCAATCCCAAAGCCTTTAACCAGCTGCAGAATTACCTGCGGAAGCGGGGTTACGTCCTGGCCGAGTGGGGCAATGTCCGACCCATGGAGCTGCCCGATCAGCTGCCGGCCCGCTGGTTTGAACGGGAAACCCCCGTCGGCAAAGCCCAGATCTTTGTCACAGAGCTGGATGGGAAGCCGGTCCAACTCTTCATCCAGGTGGGTCACGGCGGCTCCGATATCCAGGCCGACTGTGAGGCCATTGGACGTTTGGCCAGCGGCCTGCTGCGGGCCGGAGTTCCCCTGCGCTGGGTTACCAAACAGCTGAAGGGGATCGGCGGGGACCGGCAGCTGGGCTTTGGGCCCGACCGGGTCCGTTCCCTGGCCGATGCCATCGGCAAGGTCTTGTACGACGAATATCTCAGCAACGGCAGTAAAGAGCAGGCTGCCGCCCAGGAGCAGCTGGAGCTGCCCTCCCAGGGCCCCAGCTTCGGCCTCTGCCCCTCCTGCGGCAACTACACCCTCATGCGGGCCGAGGGCTGTGCCAAGTGCATGTGCGGTTATAGCGAGTGCTAATGGTCATATGCCCTGAAAATAGCATATTGACCAGATTTTGTAGGGGCGGTCTTTGACCGCCCGCGGGCGACCACAGGTCGCCCCTACTGTTTTTCCCGTCAAGCGCAAATGGAAACTATATAAAAAAACAGGACCATAGCCCATATTTGGCGGTCCTGTTTTTTTAACGTCATCTTTTAGAGAAGACGAAATTCCCTTTAGATATATATCATTACTTCCCGCTGGCAAGTTTTTGCATATCCTGCTGTACCAGACTGGCAAACAAATGCTTGTAGCCTACAAAACAAAGGCAGGCGATGGCTCCAATAGTTCCCAATCTTCCCCCCACACCGGGGTAGGCAGGAGCGGCGGCCAGAAACAAAAGCCCCGTCAGCGCCCCGACCACTGCCATTTCCCCCATAGAGTGGACATTATTTTTCGAAACCATACCGGCATAGGAGGCAGTGGCGGCGACTAAGGCCATACTGCTCCCCAGTTCGCCAAAGAGGGGTGGGAAAAGAATGCCGCCGATCAGCGCTACTATAGCAGAACCCAGCACCCCACCTTTTCCCAACTCAACATTAATGGCATAAGCTGCAACACCGGCCACTATGGCGGTGACAACCAAAATTAGCTGTTCCATAAAAAAACCCCCTTTCTCCCTCTAGAGGCCAAACACCCGCATGATACCCCGGGTGATGAGGACCGAGGTGGCCGCAGTAGTTCCGCCCTTACCCCCCATACCGGCATATACCGGCCCGGTGGAAATTATCACAATTCCTACAACAATACCGGCCAATAAAGCAAATCCCAGGGAGGGAAGGACAGCAGTTGCCGACATGCCGACAAAGGAGGCAGTGTAAGCGGCACCGGCCAGATCAGCGGGTAAAACTATGCCCGCCACGATACCTACAAAACTACTGGCAATAACAGCACCATAACCCAATTGGTGGTTAATATACCAGGTACAGG
>LFSN01000074.1:0-1887 GCA_001513125.1 Clostridia bacterium DTU030 | reverse complement strand
CTAAGAACGCAAACTATGATAATGATTTACAAGGCCAAATAGATAGCCAACTGCTACCACCGCCAGAACCACAAGCCAGGAAGACCCCTGCTTGACAGCAGAGCTTATAATCAACCCCACTCCTGTACCAATAAAGGCACAAAAACCTAACAATTTTAGATTTTCCAACCAAAACACCTCCCGCCCGGTTTCCTTTAAACATCGCCGGTCATTATACATACTATGAAGAATACCACGGGAAATTTCTTTGCTCCATAAAACACCCCCTGGTTGTTGAAAATAAACCGACCAGGTAAGGGGGTCAGGATGGCCGTATCTATTATTAAAGTCATGGTTATTAATTATTCTCTAACGAACAGCCCAATTCCTGCCTCCTTTCTCTAACTTTCTGTCTTTCCACCGACGAGCTACAAAAAAGGAAACACCCCTGGCGTTCCCCGGGTAGAATTTATCTCATTTTTTCACACTATTCCCATGGGTTGTTTTTTAAAAGGGCTGCACTATGAAGTACAGCCCTTTAGCTGAAGTTTACTCTCTATACTCCTCCACCAGATCCCAGTCGGGTTCAATAGGTTCACCGTAGTACATGTGGCCCAGCAGTTCTTCCTGAACCTCACCTTCCAGCAAGAACTGAACCTTGTCAACTTCCTCGAGGCGGGCCAGGGAATTTACTACGGAATAAACGGTCATAAGTTCGCCTGCGCTGCCGCCCCAGTGGTTGTCCTTAAATTCCCGGGAGAAATCTACATAGGCAACGCCCTCTTTGACCTCTACCGACAGCACCCTGGTCCCTTCCGGGATTGTCCGCCCCAGACCAGTTTCCGAACCCTTAATCAGTTCTTCCACAATGGCAGCAGGCAGCCGGTCTTCCTCAACTTCCCTTTCTTCGGCCACCAGATTTTCCGCCTGTTCATCGGCAAAGTAGAGGGTTACCCTTACCATATCATCATCACCGGCCGCCGACTGCTCCCCTTCCCCCTCTTTTGACCCATTCTCTTCCGGCAGCCCTTCTTGCTGCCGCCAGCCGCACCCACCGGCGGTCAGGACTAATATGAGCAGGGCTGCCAGCAAGAAAAGAAGTAGGTTCCGCCTCCTTCCCCGGTTTGTTGCCATTCCCATCAACTCCTTTACCTTTCTTAACTCCATTATACACCGAAGGCGTAAAATGGTCTTTAACAAGGATTACAAAAGGTTAACGGGAGGGTAACGATCTGGTAACCCCTTTGGTTTCCCGAACTGATGGGCAAAAAAGAAGGCAGGGACCTGGCATAGTCCCTGCCTGTATTGAAGTGGGGTGGTATCCCTTTAAAGCGAAGGGTTTTTCTAAACCCATTACATGAGCTCTTCTACAGCCTTGACAATGTGCTCGGGTTCCGGCCGGATCAGGTCTTCCAGGGCCGGGCTGTAGGGCACTACCACATGGGGTGGTGCAACCCGCTTGACCGGAGCATCCAGGTAGTCGAAGGCCTTCTCCTGGATGAGGTAGGCAAATTCCGATGCAATGCCGTATTTTTCCGGGCTTTCCTGGACAACAACGGCCTTGCCCGTCTTCTTGACCGAGTTGACAATAATATCTTCATCCAGGGGATAGAGGGTCCTGGGGTCAACGACCTCGGCGGAAATGCCCTTTTCCTTCAGGATCTTGGCGGCCTTGATGGCATTGACCACCTGGTAGGAGGTGGCAACGATGGTGACGTCGTCCCCTTCTACCTTGACGTCCCCCTTGCCCAGGGGCACAATGTAGTCTTCATCTTCAGGAACGGGGCCCACGGTAGCATAGAGGAGCTTGTGTTCAATGAAGATGACCGGATTGTTGCTCCGGATGGCTGCCTTGAGCATGCCCTTGGCATCGGCCGGGGTGGAGGGCATACAGGTGATCAGGCCCGG
>LFSN01000021.1 GCA_001513125.1 Clostridia bacterium DTU030 | reverse complement strand
GTTGAATATCTCCTCTCTCATAGGTGACATTTTATCAGAATAAATTCAACATGACATTATCACAGAATAACTACAACATGACAGGCAAAGTGGTTGACAGGAACATGCAGCCGTGTTAGAATGTACAAAATTCAATAAAAGCATACCTCATCTCTTAACACAAGGGGTGGGGTAGAGGAGCGGTGTTCATGAGTAGCCGGAGGAGAGAAGGGCATTGATGACCCCCGGTAAAAGGGGACACCGCCGAAGTCCAAGGTCCGCTGCTGGCCTTGTGGCTGGGCCTGCACTGAAAAGGTGTAGGACTGTCACCAGGATTATTCCTCCAATCCTGGTGGAGCGCTATCTCACAGCCTGGAGGGGATGGGCGTGCTTGGAATGTAACGACCAAGGCCACGTGCATTGGTCTTTTTCGTTCCTGCCGGCCATGCCACCCATGCAAAAAACAGAGGAAGGAGCTGGCCGTCAATGAATTTACCGGGTACCATCTGTATCAATGAACAGGGTCACTTGCAGGTGGGCGATTGTGATGTGGTAGAACTGGCAAGGACCTTTGGAACTCCCCTTTACATTTATGATGAAATGGGCATAAGGCAAAAATGTCGCGAATACCATCGGGCCCTGGCTGCCAATTATCAGGATTACAAGGTGCTCTATGCCAGCAAGGCCTTTTCTTCCCTGGCAATTTGCCGGCTGATGGAGCAGGAAGGTCTGGGCCTAGATGTTGTCTCGGGCGGAGAGCTGTACACTGCTCTGGCTGCCGATTTTCCCCCGGAAAAAATCTACTTCCACGGCAACAATAAGAGTATCGAGGAGTTAAATCTTGCCCTCTCCGCCGGTGTCGGGTACATTGTCGTCGACAACCCCTGGGAGCTGGAGAATCTGGCCCAGCTGGCGGCAGGAAGAAAAACCAGGGTGAAAATCCTCCTGCGTTTGACCCCTGGTATTGAGACCCACACCCATCATTATATACAGACCGGGCAGCTGGATTCGAAATTCGGCATTTCCCTGTCCGGGGGGGCGGCCATGGAGGTAGTGAAAAGGGCCCTGGCCTTGCCCGAGATTGAGCTGGTGGGCATCCACTGCCACATTGGCTCCCAGGTCTTTAATTCCGCATCCTTCCGCTTTGCTGCCGAAAGAATGATAGATTTCATGGCGGCAGTTAAGGAGGAAACGGGACACCAGCTGACAGTATTGAACCTGGGCGGCGGTCTGGGTATCAGCTATACAGAAAATGACCAGCCGGATCCTATAGACACCTATATCGAGGGAATTGCCGCTACCGTCAAGGAGGCCTGTGCCAACTACAATCTCCCCCTGCCCACCCTAGTGGTGGAGCCAGGCCGTTCCCTGGTAGGCGAAGCAGGAATAGCCGTCTACAGGGTGGGAACAGTTAAAGAAATTCACGGCGTCAGGACCTATGCCTCCGTTGACGGGGGTATGGCCGATAACCCGCGCCCGGCCCTCTATCAAGCCCGCTACCAGGCCCTGGTAGCCAACAAAGCCAATGCCCCCCGGGAACAGACATACACCATTGCCGGCAAGTGCTGCGAATCCGGCGATATCCTCATCCAGGATATAGAGCTTCCCCGCCTCGTTCCCGGCGATCTGATTGCCGTCCTGTCCAGCGGTGCATACCAATACGCCATGGCCAGCAATTACAACCGGCTGCCCAGGCCAGCCGTTATTACCGTAGCCCAGGGGCGGGCGGAAATTATCGTCCGCCGGGAAACCTACAGCGATTTGATCCGCTGTGACCGCATACCCCCTGCCTGGACGGAGAAGGATACCCTCCCGGCAGTAATGTAAAAGCGCCTCGGGCGCTTTTTTTCTTATCCCCTTTATGATATAATTTTCTGTGTTGGCTGGCAGATGAAGCCATATTAGGAGGTAACAAACTATTGTTTGCTCAGGATATGATCTTCCGTGTTCCGGCCCTGCTCCTGGCCATCACCGTCCATGAGTACGCCCATGGCAAGATGGCCGATCGCCTCGGTGACCCGACTCCCAGATATGCCGGCAGGCTAACCCTGAATCCCCTGGCCCATCTCGATCCCCTGGGCCTGTTGATGTTATGGCTCTTTCGCTTTGGCTGGGCAAAGCCGGTGCCCATCAATCCCATACACTTCCGCAACCGCCGCCAGGGCCTGGTCCTGGTATCCCTGGCCGGGCCGGCTGCCAATATTATCACTGCCTTTATAATTCTCCTGCTCCTGCAGCTCTGGCCAGGGACGGGCTTGATTACCCAACAAATTTTATCCCTTGCCTTCATTTACAATCTTTATCTCGCAGTATTTAACCTGCTCCCCCTCCCGCCCCTGGACGGTTCAAAAATCCTGCAGGGTATACTGCCCGGCCCCCAGGCTTACGCCTATTCCCAGCTGGAGGTCTACGGCCCCATTATCTTGATTGTACTAATCTATTTCGGTGTTGTCGGGAAAATCCTTTATCCAGTGGTTAGTTTCCTTGCCAGGATTTTGGAAGTCTTGAGCCACGGGCTGGTTTTTGGTTTGCTCTACAGGTTCCTCTTTAAATTCTGGTAGATTTATGATGGGAGGTATATAAATTATGGTGCGCGGTAGGGTGCTTAACGGCATGCGGCCAACGAACAAGCTGCATTTGGGCAATTATTTTGGCTCCGTTGTCAATATGGTTGCCCTTCAGGATGAATACGAATGCTTCTATGCCATTGTCGACTGGCATGCCTTGACCACCGGCTATGAAAATACAGAAGAGTTACAGGACAATATCCTCGACATTGCCATCGACTGGCTGAGTGCCGGGGTAGACCCGAAAAAGGCCGTTATTTTTATCCAGTCCCATGTGAAGGAGCATGCGGAACTCCACTTGTTACTGTCCATGATCACCCCCCTGGGATGGCTGGAACGGGTTCCAACCTACAAGGAGCAACTGCGGGAATTAAAGGAGCGCAATATCCACACCTACGGTTTCCTCGGCTACCCCCTTTTGATGGCCGCCGATATCCTGGCCTACAAGGCAGATACCGTTCCGGTGGGAGAAGACCAGCTTCCCCACCTGGAGTTTGCCCGGGAGGTGGCCCGCCGCTTTAATCACCTCTACAAACCCATCCTGCCCGAACCCCAGGCCAAGCTGACCAAGGTACCCCTCCTCCCCGGGATCGACGGGAGGAAGATGAGCAAGAGCTACGGCAATCACATTCCCATGTCGGCCAGTCCCGATCTGATCCGGGAAAAGGTACAGCAGATGGTTACAGACCCGGCCCGGATCCGCAAGGACGACCCGGGACATCCCGAGGTGTGTACCATTGCGGCCTTTTATAAGGTTTTCCTCCCCGAGGGAGTGGACGAGGTCTTCGACCAATGCCGCGCCGGTGAGATCGGCTGTGTAGCCTGTAAAAAGCGTTTGACGGAATTGATTATTGGACGGATGGAACCCATTTACAAGAAGAGGCAGGAACTGGAAAAACGTCCCGACTATATCCGGGATGTTCTCAAAGAGGGGGCCGCCCAGGCCAGGGAAGTCGCAGCCAAGACCCTGGAGGAAGTCCGGCAGGCGATGAATGTTTGAGCCCTGGGAGTGAGCCCCAGTGTCCTATCAGGTGCGGCTGCAGAACTTTCAAGGTCCCTTCGATCTTCTCTGCCACCTCATAGAGAAGGACAAAATTGATATCTACGATATTCCTATAGCCCAGATTACCAGGGAGTATCTGGAATACTTGAATACCTGGGAGGATATGGACATCGATGAAGCCAGCGAATTCCTCCTCCTGGCCTGTAAACTAATTGAGATTAAGGCCAGGCTCCTCCTGCCCCAAAAACAAGGGGTGACCCCGGAGGAAGAGATAATCGATCCCAGGGAAGAGCTTGTCGAGCGCCTGTTGGAATATAAACTCTTTCGCAGGCTATCTGCCCTCCTTGAGGAGATAGCCCGGGATCAAGAGAAGATCTTCACCAGGGCTGGGGACGATCCCGCCCACTGGTTCCCCGAGGGAAAGCCCCTGGAAGCAGTAACCCTGACTGATCTGACGGAAGCCTTTCGCGCCGTATTGCAGCAGGCTGCCTCCGTCCCAACCATACCCCTCAGGGAAAGGATGATCAGTATTGAAGAAAAAATCCAGGAGCTGCGCCAGGCCTTGCCAGGAGCAAATGCCCGCCTCTGGTTTAAGGACCTCTTTACAAAAAGAAGTGATCGTTTAGATATCATCGCTACCTTCCTGGCCCTCCTGGAACTAATACACAGGGGTGAATTAAAGGCCTACCAGGCAAATACCTTCGGTGATATTCTCATACTACGGTGTGGGGAGTGATCGCAATTTACCAATCCTTGCCCGCCTTAATAGAAGCCCTGCTCTTTGTCGCCGGAGCTCCCCTGACCCTGGAGGAAATCTGTGCCGCGGCAGGTTTAGCACCCGATGATGCCCAGCTGGCACTGCAGGAACTGCAAAGCCAGTATGAAGGGGAGGGGAGGGGGCTGCAGGTGCGTTATGTTGCCGGTGGTTATCAGTTGTGTACAAAGGCAGAGTTCGCACCTTACATAGAAAATCTGCTGGGGAAGCGGGAAAAGAATACCCTTTCCCAGGCGGCCCTGGAGACACTGGCCATTATCGCCTATAAACAACCGATTACCAAATTTGAGATTGAGAATATCCGGGGCGTCAGGGTAGACAGTGTCCTGAACACCCTGATGGAGAAGGGATTAATTAAGGAAATAGGAAGGAAGGCTGTCCCCGGTCGACCCATCCTCTATGGGACCACCAAGTATTTTCTAACAGCCTTTGGTTTAAAGGATTTAGAAGATCTGCCCAGGGTAGATAAGGAAGCAAACCCTGACAGGGCCAATAAGGTTTGACTTACCCTTTCCCAACCTAAAGGTTTAGGTTGGGTTTTTTGTCCTTGGCTTTTTCTAAAACTGGTATCTATTACCTAATTCTGGTTAGACTAGGAGATAAAGCCTTAAAGAAGGGACGGGAAGGTTCTGCTCCGCTATCTGCTGCTTTTTTTAGGAGTCCTGATCTTTTTCCTCCTGCTGCCGGTACAGGTCCACTTCAGTTATCGTTACCTGCAGGGGGGCAGCGAGTTTGCTGTCAAGGCCCGCATACTTTTCGGCCTTCTTACCCTGGCCTGGGCAAAGGATTTGAAGGGCCTGCAGCTCACCCTTCTCCATCCCTTACTTACCATTCCCCTCTACTTGCCCGTCCCCGCCAAATCCCTGGTTAAAAGGGAAGGGGGGGAGGGGGAAAGGGTAAAAATTGAAGGGCTAGTATCTTTATTGAGGGACTGGGTCGGCCTTCTCACCAAAGCACTGCCCTATTGCCGGCGGCTTTTGCCTTTAAGAAGCCTGAAAATAAAGTCTTTCCATATGGAACTTGGTACAGGTGACGCAGCAGAAACAGGAATCCTCACGGGCCTCCTCTGGAGTTTCCTCGGCATCTTCCAGCACCATTTGGGAGCAAGGACCGGGAGAGGGAAATTTACAATTATTCCCCACTTTAATCGCCAGGTCCTGAGAATAGAGGTCAGCGGTATATTGCAGGTCCAGCCCGGTCATATTATTACTGTCATGGGACAATTACTGGCAAAGATAATATGGGAAAAATATGGCAAGGGAGTTGACGCTGGTGGACGAACATCCAATTCAAGGTTTAATGAAAACTGCCATGGAGAGTATTAAGGAAATGGTCGATGTCAATACCATTGTCGGTGACGCCGTGGAAACACCCGATGGGAATGTGATCATCCCCATCTCCCGGGTCAGTTTTGGCTTTGCCGCCGGAGGGGGGGATTACCAGCAGAAGAATGGCGAAGGCGGTGGTGAAAATCTCCCCTTTGCCGGGGGCAGTGGGGCAGGAGTATCGGTCCAGCCCGTGGCCTTCCTTGTTGTGGGCCAGGGCCAGGTGAGACTGCTGCCCGTAGACAGCAGGGCCCTCTACGATCGGTTAATCGATCTGGCCCCCCAGCTCTTGCAGCAGCTGGGACTCATGGTGAAGGGCCAGGAAGGAAGCACAAGAAAAGAAGAAATAAGCCAACCACCGCCGGGCTATCAACCCCTGGCGTAAAACAAAGGGCAGCCGGTCAACGGGCCGGCCTCCATTTGTAGGCCCTCCTCCTTTGCCTAATTCCTGTCCAGATAACTAATTAATTCCCCTTTTTCCCGGTAATTGGCAGGATTGTTGCTCCATTTAGTAGAAAACTAATGTAGTTAGTAAGTGGAGGCGGCAAAGGAGGAAGAGCACAATGCTGTTAGCCGATGCAGTAGAACTAATATGGAAAAACCGGCGTTACATAACCCTGGACCCGAAGCAGGCCTTGAGCCACCTCAATGAGGAAGTGGCCGAATCCCTCAAAGCCCTGTTGCGCAATGATGAAGACCGGGCACGAAAGGAACTGGGCGATGCCCTTGCCTGTCTCTTTATCGCCCTCAAGGTACTGGGAATGGATGCCGAGGAGGTTGTCAAACAACAGGTTGAGAATATGCGCAAGGGCCGGGACAAGGTAATGCTCATCACGGCCAACCGGGTAGAAATATATGTTAACGGTGAGCTAAAGGGAGGCTGGTCGGTCTGGGGACCGGAGGATCGGAATCAGGCCAAGCAAATTGCCGCCGAATTTGGTTGTACCGTTATTGAGGAAAATCAATAGTTTAGATTTCCCTGCATTTTTTGCCCTGCCCGGTCACCTCCGGGCGGGGTTACTGTTCTATGCCCTCTCCTGCCCTCATAGGCTAAAGTGAAAATGTAGGGAGGAGGGGCACCAATGCTCAACAGGATCTGGCTTTCCTTTATCCTGATTGGTATTGCAGCAGCGATCTTGGGGGGCCGGGCTGAGGTGGTGACCAGGGCGGTAACTGAGGGCAGTCAAACAGCCGTGGAAACTGCCCTCGGCCTTATCGGTACCATTGCCTTCTGGATGGGACTGATGCGCATTGCAGAAGATGCCGGCTTAATCCTTCTTCTCGCCCGCATTATCCGTCCCTTTGTCAGGTGGCTCTTTCCCGAGGTGCCTGCCAATCACCCGGCCCTGGGTTCCATCCTGCTCAACATGAGTGCCAATTTGCTGGGCCTGGGAAATGCTGCCACACCCCTGGGCTTAAAGGCCATGGCACAATTACAGGAGCTAAATGAAGAGCCGGACACTGCGACCAACAGTATGTGCACCCTTTTGGCCATTAACACTTCCGGCATTACTTTAATACCAACCCTGGTTATCGCCGCCAGGGCCGCCGCCGGTTCCAAAAACCCGGCGGAAATTGTCGGTACTACCATTATTGCCACCTGCTGCTCCACCATGGCCGCCTTGACCGTCGATGCCTTCTGTCGCCACTGGGGACGGAAGAAACCGGGGGGGTGGCGCTAGTGTTACTGAAGACCCTGGAAATCCTATCTGAGGGAACAGTTCCCCTCCTCATCGCCGGTATCCTGCTGGTGGCCCACTGGCGGGGTGTCAATGTCTTTGAATCCTTCATTCAGGGAGCCCAGGAAGGTTTCACTACCGCTGTGCGGATCATCCCCCAGCTGGTGGCGATGTTTGTCGCCATTGACCTTTTGCGTTTATCGGGGGCCCTAGACCTGGTAACTAAACTCCTCAATCCCCTCTTGTCCCTGGGCGGCGTACCCCCGGATATTCTTCCCCTGGTTTTGACCCGGCCCCTGTCGGGGAGTGCAGCCTTCGGTTTAACAGTGGATCTGATTAATACCCATGGTCCAGACTCCTTTATTGGTCGCCTGGCTTCTACCATGCAGGGAAGTACCGATACGACCTTTTACATCTTGGCAGTTTATTTTGGTGCAGTAGGGATAAAAAAACCCCGCCATGCTTTGTTTGCTGGGCTCATGGGGGATTTAGCTGGTTTTCTGGCCTCCCTCTATATTTGTCAGCTCGCCTTTGGTCCTTAAGCCCCAAGCTCCTGGAAAACTGCCGACAAATCGACCAGGAATTTCCCGTGATTACTCCAATCGGTAATTACGTTTTGGGCTGTAAGGGGAACCTCCCGGCTCAAATTTCCATCAATATGAATGCGCAAGATGAAGGACTCCCGAAAAAGGCTTGCTTCCTCGACAACAGAGTTTTTAACAAATAAGAGCACCTTTCGGGAATTGATGATTTCTGGCAGACAGGCCGGTTCCGCAGGTCCTGTTTCAAAAAACTTCTCCCCATTATTGGGGCGGCGGTGCATACATTTCCGACCCGTGGCACATATCCTCCTGCCTTCAGCAAGGGAGAGGGATAAGAGATAATCATCCTTCCCAAAGGTCTCTGGAATGGGTTTACCATCGATGGTAATAAAAAGTTCAAAGGAATCCTGCGGCTGCAGGGACAGGGACCTGAGGGTGAGTAATTCTGCCCCAAAATTCACTACTGGCACCTCCCTAATGGTCCGTCGTTACAGGAGTATCTTATGCAAGATAGGGAAAAAGTGTGCCATGGACCAGGAGGGAACTAAATAGGCCTGTTCCCAAGCACCTTATAGTTGGGGAGGGAAAGAAGTGGTACGCCTGCAGAAATTCCTCGCTGCCGCCGGGGTTGCTTCCCGCCGCAAGGCAGAAGAATTGATCCGCCAGGGAAAAGTTACCGTTAACGGAAGGCGGGCTGTCCTGGGTACCAAGGTGCAGCCCCATAAGGATATTGTGAAGGTCGAAGGGAAGGTAGTAGCCCCGGAGGAAAAGGTATATTTAATTTTATACAAACCCAGGGGGGTAGTGACTACCCGCCGGGATCCCCAGGGCCGGCAGACGGTTATGGACCTTATTGGCAATATAGGAGCGGTAGTACATCCTGTAGGACGCCTGGATTATGATACCGAAGGGCTGCTCCTCTTAACCAATGATGGTGATTTAACCTATAAGCTGACTCATCCCCGCTTCGAGATAGATAAGACCTACCAGGTCCTGGTCAAAGGTCAGCCTACCGAAGAGGACCTGGAAAGCATACGGCAGGGCCTTTTGCTGGAAGATGGCTGGACAGCCCCTGCCCGGGTCAGCCTTCTGAAAGGGGGCAGGGGAAAAAGCTGGCTGGAAATGACCATCCACGAAGGCCGCAACCGGCAGGTGCGGCGCATGTGGGCCAAGCTTGGCTACCCTGTTTTAAAATTGCGGCGGACAAAATTCGCCTTCCTTACCCTGGGGCGGCTTAAACCGGGGGATTATCGCCATTTGACCAGGACCGAGGTTAAGAAATTGCAGGCCCTGGTCCGGTAAAAAGGCTGGGGTCTACCGGTACGTTAATTTGTCGGTTCCCGGCTTGTTTTGCCCTCTTCTCCTGGGATATAATTAGGGCGGGAGTAGGGAGGGAGTAGGATGGGAAGTTTCTTACTGGCACTGCAGTTTCTCACCATTGTACCAGTCAAGAGGGATTTTTCCGCCGATATTTTTCCCCGGGCCACCCTTTTTTTCCCGTTGGTAGGTTTATTAATCGGCTTCTGCCTGGGGCTGGTATATTTTTTTGCCACCCGCCCCTTTAGCCCCCTGGTGGCTGCCGCCTCGGTTGTAATCGGGGAGCTGGTCCTCACCAGCGGCCTTCATCTCGATGGTTTTATCGATACCGTCGATGCCCTGGCCAGCGGCAAGGACCGGGACACTACCTTAGCAATTTTTAAGGACCCCAATACGGGGGCCAAGGGTGTGCTGGCTGTTATTGCCCTGCTCCTGGCCAAATTTGCCTTACTAACCGAGTTTACCCTGCCCGGCCTGTACCGGGTCCTGCTGGTCATGCCTGTCCTGGGACGCTGGACCATGGTCTGGGCCATAACTCTTTTTCCCTATGTCCGTCCCAACGGCCTGGGAACATCCTTTACTGCCGGCAGCAACAGGCGTTACCTGGCCCTTACCAGCCTGTTTACCCTCCTGGTAACAGCCCACCTCCTGGGTCCTGCCGGCCTGGTAGCAATGCTGTTCATAGGCCTTTTCACCCATGGCTGCTGCCTACTTTTGACCAGGCGCCTGGGCGGTTTGGTGGGGGACATCTACGGTGCTTTGTGCGAAACCAGCGAGCTTCTATTCTTGCTTTTAATGGCCCTTTGGGGTTGTCGGTAAGCAGGTTGATGCGCAGGTATTCTTTTATGGGGGAGTGTCGCTAATGAAAAGGAGAGCCCTATTTATTTGTTTTCTCCTGATAATTATCTCCTGTTTTACCCTGGGGTGCGGCCAGGAAGCAGAGGTAGCCCAGGGTGTAACCATCGAAGACGATTTTGGCCGCCAGGTTGTGATCCATGCTGTGCCGGAGAGGATAATTTCCCTCACCCCTTCAGGGACAGAGATCCTCTTTGCCCTCGGCCTGGGTCCCCGGATGGTAGGGGGCACAGATTACGACAATTATCCGCCGGAGGCCCTGGCCCTCCCCAAGGTGGGCGACTACGAAAACCCCAACCTGGAAAATATCATTGCCCTGGAGCCGGACCTGGTTTTGGCCGACAGCATCCACCAAAAGACGGTGGAGGAATTGGAAGCCCTGGGTATCCCGGTCCTGGCCTTCGATCCCGCTACCGTTGCCGGGGTCTATGATACCATAATCCGGATCGGTAAGGCCGCCGGAGCCCTGGAAGCAGCAGAAGAATTGGTCGACCAAATGCAGAGGGAGGTAGCCGCCCTTACCGCCCCCCTGGCTGACCTGGCAGAAGAGGACAAGCCTACCGTTTACTATGAAATATGGTATGAACCCCTCATAACCGTCGGACCGCAAACATATATCCACGACATGATCACCCTGGCCGGCGGGCGCAACATTGCCGCCGATGCCCAAACGGCCTGGCCAGAATACAGCCTGGAGGTCTTGATCGAAAAGGACCCGGAGGTAATTATCCGTCCCCGGGTCCTCATGGGAACAGCGGCCTTGAAGAAAGAAGATTTTGCCAGCCGGCCCGGATGGGAAAATATCACAGCTGTGCGGGAGGGGAGAATCTATCTGGTAGAAGACGACCTCATTTCCCGTCCCGGTCCCCGCTGTGTCCAGGGATTGAAGGATTTGGTGCAGATCCTTCATCCTGATTTATACCCCGGCGATTAGAAAGGGGATTGGTATGGTTTCCGGGAAAAGGGGCTTTAAGCAGCCAACGATAATATTAATACTTTTCCTATTACTCTTGGTGAGTGTAATCCTGGCCCTAGGAATAGGGGCGGTCCCCATTTCTGCTGCAGAAACAATTGGGATTTTGGGCGGCCGGCTTCCCCTGGTGGGTAGATTGTTTTCGAAGGATGCTGTTTATATTGCTCCCAGCCACCATACCATTGTCACAAAACTTCGCCTTCCCCGGGTCCTGCTGGCGGTTTTGGTGGGCAGTTCCCTGGCCGTATCGGGAGCCACCTTTCAGGGCTTGTTCAAAAATCCCATGGCCGACCCCTACATAATCGGTGTCTCAGCCGGAGCTGCCCTGGGCGGAACAACGGCTTTGGCCCTAAGTTTGCGCCTTCGTTTTCTCGGCATTGGGGCTGTCCCCCTCTTTGCCTTTTTTGGGGCCTTATTAACCATGGGCCTCGTCTACAACCTGGCCCGGGTTGGCCAAAGGGTGCCGGTAATGTCCCTCCTCCTGGCGGGTATTGCGGTAGGCTCAGTCCTCCAGGCCCTGGTATCCCTGGTCACCTATTTTAGTGAAAGTGAGCTGCAGAAAATTGTTTTTTGGCTGATGGGCAGCTTGTCCGGGCGCAGCTGGGACTATTTTTTCCTGTCCCTGCCCTATGCCCTGGCGAGCATGCTCATTATCTGGATGTACGCCCGGGACCTAAATGCCTTTCTCCTGGGGGAAGAGCCGGCCCAACACCTTGGCATTGACGTGGAAAGGACCAAAAGACATCTCCTGTGGGCAGCTTCGATGCTAACGGCCGTCGCCGTTGCCACCAGCGGCCTCATTGGCTTTGTCGGCCTTGTGGTACCCCACATTGTCCGCCTGCTCTTTGGTCCTGACCACAGGATACTCCTGCCTGCAGCTGCCCTGTCGGGTGGTATCTTCCTGGTTTGGGTCGATACCTGTGCCAGGATCCTGCTCCCTCCCCTGGAATTGCCTGTGGGGCTATTGACAGCCCTGATCGGGGGGCCCTTTTTCCTTTATCTTTTGCGCAAACGCAAACACACCCTGTATTAAAGGGGCTGGAGGTATTCAATGTGGGTAAGGTTCATTTAGAGATCGAGGGTATATCCTTTTCCTACGGCGCAGAGCCCATTTTGGATCAGGTATCCTTCACCGTTCCCACCGGCCAGCTGCTGGGGATCATCGGGCCCAATGGCTCCGGTAAATCGACCCTGCTGCGGAACATCAGCCGGACCCTGAAGCCCCATCTGGGAAGGGTGCTGCTGGAAAACCGGGATATAACCAGCATGGGCAGCCTGGAAATAGCCCGGCAAATGGCCGTCGTACCCCAGGAAAACAGCTATGATTTTCCCTTCACGGTGGAGGAGATCGTCATGATGGGGCGTACACCCCATTTAGGCCGTTTCCAGCAGGAGGGCCCCCGGGATCGGAAAATTGTAGAAGAGGCCTTAACAATTACCAACTGTGCCCACCTGGCCCACAAGGCTGTTACGGAACTGAGTGGTGGGGAAAGGCAGAGGGTAACCATTGCCCGGGCCCTGGCCCAGGAACCAAAGATACTCCTTCTAGATGAACCGACAGCCCACCTGGACATCAATCACCAAACGGAAATCCTCAACATAGTGAGGCGGCTGAATAGGGACCTAGGCCTTACGGTGATCATGGTCCTCCACGATCTAAACCTGGCCTCCGAATACTGCGATCAGCTGCTGTTACTGAAAGGGGGCCGGATTTTCAAAATGGGTCCCCCGCAGGAGGTCATCACCAGGGAGAGTATTGCCGCTGTGTACGGTTCCAGGGTTTTGATCAGGCGCCACCCCCTCCACGGCCGTCCCCAGATCACCATACTGAGCCGGAACACTGCTGCTGCCCAAAGGAAAAGGGAGATCAGGGTTCATGTGGTGGGTGGGGGTGGTATGGCTGCCGCCCTCATGGGTGAACTGGTCTATGCCGGCTACCAGGTGACGGCAGGGGTCTTAAATATCGGCGACAGCGATTGGGAGCAGGCCAAAGCCCTGGGTATTCCCACCGTTGAAGCTCCTCCCTTTTCCCCCCTGACCGAAGAGGCCCATGCCAAAAACCTGCGCTTAATTGAGCAGGCCCAGTGGGTAATCCTCGCCCCCATACCCTTTGGGGAAGGGAATATGAAAAATTTAGAAGCCCTTCAGGTGGCAGCGGCCAGGGGCCAGCGGGTAATTGTCATCGACGGGATCCCCATACACAGGAGGGATTATACCGGGGGCAGGGCTTTCGAAGAGTACCAGCGCCTGCTGGCCATGGGAGTAGCCAAGGTTAAGGAAGAGGCAGAAATCCACCAGTTATTGGAAGAGGAGGTGCCGCCACAATGAAGGGGCAGGGTACTTTGACTTTAATCACCGGCGGAGCCCGCTCTGGGAAAAGCACCTTTGCCGAAAAACTAGCGGCCCAGAGGGGTGGGGATAGGGTGACATATATCGCCACCTGTCAGCCCTGGGATGAGGAAATGCGGGAACGGGTAGCCATCCATCGCCGGCGCCGTCCCCCTGCCTGGGCAACCGTTGAAGAGCCCTTTCAGGTAGCGGCAGTCCTTTCGACGGTGGGCTACCAGAGCAGGGTGGTCTTGATCGACTGCCTGGCCCTCCTCATCTCCAACTACCTGACCGGCGGCACCCTGGCCGAGGAGAATTCCCCCCCTGGGGAGCCAGAGGGGGAGAAACGGGCCTGGGAGCAGGTTGAGGCCCTAATAGCAGTGGCCGGGAGAATTCCCGCCGACACCATTATCGTCACCAACGAGGTCGGCTGGGGCCTGGTTCCGCCTACCCCCCTGGGGCGCCGGTACCGGGACCTTCTGGGACGGGCCAATTGTGCCCTGGCCGCCAGCGCCCAGGAGGTCTACCTGGTAGCAGCCGGGATACCCCTGGAGCTGAAGTCCCTCAGCCGGGGCCAACACCGCTGATAGAGGGGCAGAAGAGACATGGAGGGCAAGAATCTTTTGCGGGTCTTCCTGGTGCGCCACGGTGAAACGGCCTGGAATGCCCGGGGTTTATACCAGGGTCACAGCAATATTCCCCTCAACGGCAAGGGCCGGCAGCATGCCCGCCTCGCTGGCCAAAAACTGGTGGGGGAAGGAATATCCCATATCTACACCAGTGATCTGAGGAGGGCCAGGGAAACGGCGGCCATAATCCAGGAACAGGTAGGCTGCCGGAAATTTACTTTACGGGAAGATTTACGGGAACTCAACTTTGGTGCCTTGGAAGGATTAACCTTCGCCGAGGTGGCAAGAAGATTTCCCCGGCAGGCCCACTGCCTACTGACCCAGCCGGAAAAGTTCCTTCCCCCTGGAGGGGAAAATGTTTCGGCATTAACCGACAGGATTAGAGAAGGTTGGAAGGACATATTATTACATAATTCGACGGGCACGATAGTAGTGGTCACCCATGCCGGCCCCATCCGGCTTCTCCTGGGCCTCTGGCTGAATCGGGGAGCCTTCTGGAACCTTTCCCTTCCCCACTGTGGAATCATATATGCCTCTTTCTCGGCCGGCGGCGGTTATCCAAGGTCTTTAATCTTAAATCTTTAGTCAGGCGATAAGGGAGCTTTATTGGCAGGAATAATCCTTTTGGGAGAGAATAACTGCATTAGACCCGGGATATTGTTCCCTATCACAGGCGGTAGGGAACGGTTTTTAACCCCTTTATTTTGTGCTCCTGGCCACATTGACACCTCCAAAAAAACAGGGGACAAGACATACTTGCCAGTTTCGCAGGGAATAGGGGAGGTGGAAGCGGGTAATGGCTGAAGAAAGGATAAGGAAAAAAATCCGACTAAAGTTTCGTTTTGATTATCGGGGAACAGTAAGACCGGGCCGCTTTCTTTTCTGGGGTGGCAAGAGTACGGAACGAATTGCGGAGGAAACCAGGGAACAGCAGATTGCCCTCCTCTGCAACGTACCCATGCAGGGAGTAACCATTGAAGAGGTGGATCTTTCCCACGACATCTACCGGATTTATGATGAAGAGCTGGGAACGGAGGTTGCCTTTGCCCCGGCCGAAGTTGTAGTAGATCTTGATTCCCTCGAAGAAGCAATTGGTTTTATTATGCGGGAAGAATTTCGCAAGGTTGAGGTCCTGGAACCCGGGGAATTTGACCTGACTCGCTACCAGCTGGAACGACTGCTCTTTAAATTTAACAGCGAGCTCCGCTCCTTCCTCTACTCCTTGCAAAACTCCAGGAGAAGATAGGGTAAGCCGAGAATAAGCTCCGTCCAATCCCGGAATAAATCCCCTCCTCGAGGCATATCATAGGGAAAACCACGTATGGGGGAGGGGTGACGGTGGCTGCACCGCCGGAAGAAAAACTACTGCAGCTTGCCGCCTGGGTTGAACGGGCTATCTATTATTCCCTACTGGGAACCCTTTTTCTGGTCGTTGCCGTCCAGCTTGTCCTCAGCAATCCCCAGGCCCAGCACTGGCTTTACAGCCATTTTGGCGATACGCCAGAACCACTCCCAGCCATGGCCATGGGAATGGGGGAGGCGGGGGAAGATGCGGCCAGAATTAAGGTCAAGCTCCTGGGCCACCAGGCCCTTCGCCACGCCTATGTGCTGGTTGACGAAAGGAGAATTACCAATTTTATAGAAGCAGAAGTGGAAATAGTCGCTGCCGAGGACGAAGAGGTTGCCATCGATGCCTCATTTTACAAACGACCCCTCACCTTCCAGGTTACCGCTGTCTCACCGGGGGTCTTAAGTCCCTTCATTGGACAGGAGGTTACTTGCTGGGGAAACCGGGTAAGCCTGGGGAGGGTAAGGCTAAACCAATCCTCACATTAGGAGGGGGCATGGGAAATGCCGGTACGCGGTATCAGGGGAGCAATAACGGTGGACAAGAATGAAGCAGGGGAGATCCTGGCTGCTACCAGGGAATTGCTCCAGGCCATCTCGAAAAGAAATAATGTTATACCGGCAGATGTGGCGGCCGCTATCTTTACCGTGACAGCCGATTTAGACGCCGCCTTTCCCGCTGCCGCCGCCCGCCAACTCGGCTGGCAGCAGGTTCCCCTGTTCTGTGCCAGGGAAATACCTGTTCCCGGCAGCCTCCCCCGCTGCATTCGGGCCTTAATCTTGCTCAATACCTCCCTTTCCCAGGAGGAAATACAGCATGTTTACTTAAGGGATGCAGTTACCCTGCGTCCCGACCTGGACAATGCGCCTCCAGCTTCATTGGGCTGTGGCTATTCTGGACAAGCAGATACCATTTTTAATAAATAGGGCTGAGAAACTCACCCCATAATTTCACAGGGATGGATGGAATAATGGCTGAGAAAAGGAAGGCTAAAGACCTGGTTATAGCAATCGATGGGCCCGCCGGAGCGGGCAAGAGCACCATCGCCAAGCTGGTAGCTGCCAGACTTGGTCTCAGGTACATTGACACAGGAGCCATGTACAGGGCCCTGACCTTAAAGGCTTTAAGGGCAGGGGTCGACTGTGCCGATGCTGGCGGCCTTATGGAACTCCTGGCCCAAAGCAGGTTTGAATTCCCAGTGGCCAAGGAGCCGGAAAACCCGGCAGTTCTCCTGGACGGTGAGGATGTTTCCACCCTGATCCGCCTCCCCGAGGTCAGCCAGGAGGTCTCCCGGGTGGCCATGGTTCCCGAAGTGCGCCGGGAACTGGTCCACATCCAAAGGGAACTGGCGGCTGGCGGCGGTATCGTTATGGATGGCAGGGATATCGGCACCGTTGTCCTGCCGGAGGCCGACATTAAAGTTTTTCTCACGGCTTCCCTGGAAGAAAGGGCCAGGCGCCGTTATCTTGAAATGAGACAAAAGGGCCTGCCGGCAACCTTAGAAGAAATTAAAAAACAAATTGCCACAAGGGATAAGCTGGATCGGGAGCGGGAAGTCGGCCCCCTGCAGGCCGCCCCCGATGCCATCTGTATTGATACAACAGCTTTGTCGCCCGAGGAGGTTGTCGACAAAATTATACAGCTTTGTACCGAAGGGAGGGAGGGTTAATGCTCTACCGCCTGGCACGGGGCATTTTGCGCCTTTATTTCTCCCTTTGTAGAGGCTGGGTGGTGGAGGGGGTTGAGAATATTCCCGAAGAAGGGGAACTCATTGTTGTTGCCAATCATAGCAGTTATCAGGATCCCCTCATTTTGGGAGCAGCGATGACGCGCCCCGTTAACTTCATGGGAAAGGTGGAACTATTCCGCTACCCCCTCTTCGGCTCCCTCTTGCGCCTCCTGGGGGCTTTCCCTGTTAAGAGAAAGGCCGTGGATCGTGCTGCCATCCGACATGCCCTGGCCATCCTCGCGGAAAGAAAGGTCCTGGGAATGTTTCCCGAAGGCACACGGAGCAAAACAGGCCAGTTGGGAGAAGCCCAAGCGGGGGTAGTCCTTTTAGCAACCAAATCGGGGGCTCCCATCTTGCCTGCAGGCATAAAGAGGGGAAGGGGCCGCGGGGGAGTAGTGATAAGGTTTGGAAAACCCTTTTACCTCGAGGCCGAAGGCCGGGAACGAAGGGAAGCCGGGAAAAGGATTATGGCAGAAATTGCATCATTGCTTTCTTAATAGCACACAATACAAAGAACAAGGGAGACATCAGCAAGGGCTACGACGGGAGGAGAGATGCCACTGCTTTTTTTCCCAGAAAAGAAGGAATTTATTAGCTCCATAACGAAAAAAGAATGAATTAGGCCTTATTTTATTGGCAGACCTTTTTCTTATCCAAATCGGCCGGTGGTAAAGGGGTGATTGAGTTTTCTGAAATCAAAATAGCAGACCACAGCGGTTTCTGTTCCGGGGTGAGGCATGCCCTTGACCTGGCAGAACAGGCTGTTCAAGATGGCAAGGGTCCTGTGTATACCTGGGGCCCCTTGGTCCACAATCCTCGGGTCATAGAAGACCTGAAGGAAAAGGGCATCGAACCTCTGACAGACTTGGAAGGGGTTCCCCCCGGGCTTTTAATTATCCGGGCCCATGGTGCACCACCAGAGGTATTTGAAGAGGCACGACAGCGGGGGTTCACAATCATTGACGGAACCTGTCCTTCCGTACGAAGGTGTCAAAGAAAGGCTGCCCAATTGGTCCAGGAGGGAAAGGATGTTGTAGTTGTAGGGAAGCGGGGCCATCCCGAAGTAGTCGGCATCTGCGGCTGGTCTGGCTACAAGGCAGTAGTTGTAGAAAATCCCACAGAAGGGCAGCAGCTGCACTTCACTAAGCCAGTCGGTGTCCTGGCCCAGACAACCCAGCGGGAGGAAAATTTCCAGGAAGTAGTCGCAGTGCTGAGGGATAGGGCACCGGAACTGGAAGTATACCCGACCATCTGCGGGGCCACCCGCTTGCGACAGGAGGCGGCCCTGGAGCTTGCCAAAGAAGTAGATGCCATGGTGGTAATTGGCGCCCACACCAGTTCCAATACCATGGAACTAGTTAAGCTATGCCGGCAAACAGGTGTACCTGTTTATCATATCGAATCTGCAGCAGAACTCTGCCGGGAGTGGCTGCACAATAAAGACAAGATCGGGGTTATCGCGGGAGCCTCAACCCCCGATGTCACCATTGAGGAGGTAATTAAGGTTATGATGGATTATCAGCGTTCGGAAGGACAGAATATTGAGGACATGTATGCCAGCACCCTGCGGACTATCCAGGAAGGCGAGATTATTTCCGGAAAGGTTGTCCGCATCGACAACGATGAGGTACTGGTAGATATTGGCTACAAGTCGGAAGGAATAATCCCCTTCCACGAACTCACCGACAAGCAGATTTCCTCCCCAGAAGATGTGGTAACAGTTGGGGATGAAATAAATGTCTACGTGATGAAGGTGGAAAATAGTGAGGGTAATCCCCTCCTTTCCAAGAGGAGGGCCGATCACGAGCAGGCCTGGACCGAACTGGCTGAAGCATACGAAGCTGGCCGGATCATTGAAGGCGAAGTGCTCCAGGTTGTCAAGGGTGGACTAATTATCTTTGTAGGACTGCGCGGCTTTTTACCGGCATCCCAGGTCGGGCTGCGCTATGAACCAAACCTGGAAAAATACGTTGGCCAAACCTTGCGGGTCAGGGTAATAGAATTGGACCGGTCCAGAAACAAGGTGATCGTTTCCCAGAAGGTAGTACTGGAAGAGGAACTGGCCGCAAAGCGGGCTGCCCTTTGGGAAGAGCTGGCGGAAGACCAGGTACGCAAGGGCAAGGTAACCAAGCTGACCGACTTCGGCGCCTTCGTTGATCTCGGCGGTATCGAGGGCCTGGTCCACATTTCAGAACTGTCCTGGGCTCGGGTAAAGCATCCCTCGGAAGTTGTCCAGGAAGGGGACGAAATCGAAGTAATGGTATTGGGTGTTGACAGGGAACGGGAAAGGGTTTCCCTGGGTCTGAAACAGGTCCTCCCCGATCCCTGGGAAGGAGTAGGGGAAAAATACCCCGTCGGCTCCATCCAGGAGGGAACAGTAACCCACCTCGTCAGCTTCGGCGCCTTTGTCCAATTGGAGCCCGGGGTTGAAGGCCTGGTCCACATCTCCCAACTGGCAAACCACCGGGTTGCCGAAGCCAGTGAAGTAGTGCAGGTTGGACAAGAGGTTAAGGTAAAGGTCCTGGATGTTAACGAAAGGGACCGGAGGATCAGCTTGAGCATCAAGGAAGTTGCTGAAGAAGAGGCCCAGGAAGAGTACACCGATTACTCCGATTATCAAGGGGAAGAAACTACCGGCAGTGGTATAACAATCGGTGAAGTCTTAGGCGAACTCCTGGAGGAGAGGGAGGCGGAAGAAGCCGAGGATAATGAAGAGTAATCCTTCCCTGCGCTCTTCACGAAAGTTAGCCCACATCAAGCACGCCCTGGAACTTACCCCGGGACCTGGTGCTACGGGCTTTGCAGATATCCATCTAATCCATCGCTGTTTGCCTGAATTGGCCTGGGAAGAGGTTGATACGTCAACCTCTTTTCTCGGCCTTTCTCTTTCGGCCCCCATAATCATAAATGCCATGACCGGTGGGGCCCAGGATGTGGCCGAAATTAATGCAGCCCTTTCCAGGGCTGCCGCCGCCACCGGCATCGGCCTGGCCGTCGGTTCCCAGACGGCAGCCCTGGAAAATCCCGACCTGGAAGCCACTTATCGGATTGTGCGGGAAGAAAATCCCCGGGGCGTCATCCTGGCCAACATCAATGCCCATACCACACCCCAGGACGCCCTGCGGGCAGTGGAAATGGTCGCTGCCGATCTGCTCCAGGTCCACTTAAATCCGGCCCAGGAACTGGTCATGCCGGAAGGGGAAAGGGATTTCCGGGGACTGCTGGAAAATATCAGGGCCATAGTGGCCGCTGTCCCGGTGCCGGTAATCGTCAAAGAGGTCGGCTGCGGCATAGCAGGGGAGGACGCCATAGCCCTGGCCGAGACCGGCTGTAAAGGAATCGACATCGGCGGCCGGGGCGGTACCAATTTCATTGCCATCGAACAGGCCCGCCGGCAGGATACCCTCGGGCAGGGCCTGGTAGAGTGGGGCATCCCGACGGCCGTCAGTTTGCTTGAAGTGGCAGCCCGCCTCAAAGGACGGGATGTGGTCCTGATAGCCTCCGGCGGGATTAATAACAGCACCGCTATCGCCAAGTCCCTGGCCCTGGGGGCCAGGGCAGTGGGGATTGCCGGCCATTTCCTGCGCCTCCTGCTTAAAGGGGGAGAAGATAGCCTGCGGGAGGGCATCATGGCCCTCATAGATGAATTAAAGATGCTGCTGCTCTTGACGGGGAATAAAAGGCCGGCCGACCTGACCAATACCCCCGTCGTGGTAACTGGCTTAACAGCCGCCTGGCTCAGGGCCCGGGGCATTTCTGTGGAAAACCTGGCTTTACGTTAATTTCCCCCGTTCCTCGGCCTGCCTTCCCCGCGGGAAGTCCGCTGGGAAGCAGGCTTTATTTTTGCCAGGAGCCTTTCCTGCCCTGTATAAGCCAGAAGAAAGGAGGGGTACCCTAGCAAGGGAATTTAATATTTTCTTGGGATGGAGGCCGGCCATGCATATCATCTACCACTGTCCCCACCCTTCCTACGCGGCTGTAGTGGCAGCGGCAATCCATCTGGGCCTGCTGCCGCCAGACCAAAAACCACCACCCCGGTCCCTATTGGAAATTGTCGACCATTTTGCCTGGAATAGGGCAGAAAGGGGGAGGATCTATCCAGCCGGTTTAGACGAAGGGGGCAATAGCATCTACTTCCTCCCCCGGGGATTTAATTTAACCATACTGCAAAATGTGGTGGCTGGTTTCTCCGCAATCTTGGGCGTAGATAAAGGGGAGCTTTCCCTGGTTGATGCGGAGCTTGCGGCAGGCCGGCATTGGCGGCGGGGAGCACTGTTTGTCTGCAGCCTAGGACGCATCGCTGGTTCCAGGTTTTTTCCCCTCCTGGAGATCGAAAGGAATTATTTTGCCCTGGTCAGGTTGGTAGAAGAGCAGAGGGGCCGAGGGCAGCCCCTTGGAAAGGGGAAATAGCCTTGAAAATAATCTACTGCTGTTATGGCAGTGCCCACTCTTCGGTGATTGCCGCCGCCATACACCTGAGAAAACTACCCTGGGACAGACTCCCAACCCTGGCCGAGCTGGTAAAACAGGAGCGCTTTGACCGGACGGAAAACCGGGAGATCGGTACTCCCTTTTTTATGGGAAGGGATGGGGAAGGGAACGAAATTTATGCCCTGGGGCTGGGACCGGATAAGGTTATGATCCGGCGGACCATTGCCAGCCTGATAAAAATATTGGCTTATCCCCCCCGTGAAATACTGCTGGTAGATACCCTGGTCTGCATCCACTCCTTGACCCGCATAGGAGGCTTCCTGTCCCGCAGGCTGGGCCTGGTTAGCTGCGGCAGGCCCCTGGCCGCCCTGGGCATCAGGCTCAGCTATAGGGGTCTGCTGGAGCTTGTGCAGGCTACCATGGCCCAATGCCAGAGGCAGAGGAATGACCTTGACCTTAACCGGGAGATATAGGATAATTGGGAAAGAATAGGCGAAGGGGCGGAGAATATGGACAAAAGGGAGGGCATTCCCATCAGCAGTGTGGCTCAAGAAAGCATCGCTGCTGATTTAGGCATCGCCGCAGGTGATTACTTGCTGGCAATAGATGGCAAGAAACCGCGAGACTTGATCGACTACGGCTATCTTGTTGCCGGCGAATATATAAATCTTCATATCCGGAAAAAATCCGGTGCCGAATATATATACGAGATCGAAAAGGAATACGACGAGGACCTGGGGCTGGAATTCGACACCAAGGTTTTTTCTGGACTAATAGAGTGTCGCAATCGGTGTCTTTTTTGTTTCGTCGACCAAATGCCCCGGGGAATGCGGCCCAGCCTTTATATAAAGGATGACGACTACCGCCTTTCCTTCCTCGACGGCAGCTTTATTACCCTGACCAACCTTGGCCCCGCGGAAATGACCCGCATAATAGAGCAGCGCTTGAGCCCCCTCTATATCTCGGTTCACACTACCGATCCCCATCTCAGGCGCAGGTTGATGGGCAACAGGAGGGCAGGGGCCATAAAGGACCAGCTGGAGCGGCTGGCCGAGGCGGGCATCGAGTTTCATGCCCAGGTAGTCCTGATACCCGGAATAAATGACGGTTTTTACCTTGAGGAGACCATCAGTGACCTGGCAAAATACTGGCCTGCTGCCCGCTCCCTGGCCCTGGTCCCGGTGGGGCTGACCAGACACCGCAAGGGTCTCTATCCCCTGCAGGGCTACAATAAGGAGCAGGCCCGGCGGGTCATAAGGTGGGCGCAAGGCTGGCAGAAAAAATTCCGCCAGGAATTGGGGGTCACTTTTTTATATGTTGCCGATGAATTTTATGTCCTGACGGGGGAACCCCTGCCCGAGGGGAAACATTACGATGACTTTCCCCAGCTGGAAAATGGCGTCGGCTTCCTGCGCCTGTTTTACGATGATCTGGCTAATCTTACCCTGCCTGGAGTACCTAAGGAGCCCCTGACCATCACCCTGGCCACGGGAGTATCTGCCGCCGGGGCCGTCCATGCTTTGGCCGACCGGCTCCGCCAAGTAGAAAACCTGACCGTGCAGGTGGAAGTGGTGCCAAATTGCTTTTTCGGCAGCTCCGTCACCGTTGCCGGCCTTATTACCGGTTCTGATCTATTACAGCATTTCCAGGATAAGGAGCTGGGCGATATTTTATTTCTCCCCGAGGCCATGCTGCGCCGGGAGAGTGATGTGTTCCTCGATGGTATGACTGTAGGCGAACTTAGCAGCAGACTGGGAATAGATATTGTCCTCGTCTCCTGTCCCACCGATGTTGTTAAGTTCCTGGAAAAAGGTGGTGAAGAGCAGTGAGAAAACCCCTGGTAGCCATTGTGGGGCGTCCAAATGTAGGCAAATCCAATCTGTTTAACCGCTTCCTCCAAAGGAGGCTTGCCATCGTGGAGGATGAGCCGGGGGTGACCAGGGATAGGCTCTATGGCCAGATGGAATGGCAGGGCAGGGAGTTTATCCTTGTCGACACCGGCGGCATTGAATTTCAGGAGCCAGATACAATCCAGCAGCAAGTCCGCATGCAGGCAGAAATAGCCATTCAAGAAGCCGACGTGATTGTATTTGTTGTCGACGGTAAGGAGGGCCTGCAGCCAGGGGATCTGGATATAGCAGAGATACTGCGGCCGACAAATAAGCCGGTTTTAGTGGCCGTCAACAAGATCGACAACCAGGAGATGGAAGGGCAAGCCTGGGAGTTTTACAGCCTGGGCCTGTCCCACATTATCCCTGTCTCGGCAATCCACGGTCTGAATACCGGCGAGCTCCTCGATGCCATCGTCTCCCACTTCCCACCGGAGCAAGGGGAGGAGGAGGAAGGGGAAGATGTTGTCAGGGTAGCGGTGGTAGGTAAACCCAATGCGGGCAAGTCCTCCCTCATCAATGCCCTTTTGGGCCAGGAGCGGGTCATCGTCAGTTCGGAGCCAGGCACAACCCGGGATGCCATCGATACCCTGCTGGAGCGGGAAGGCAGGAGCTATCTCCTCATCGATACAGCCGGGCTTCGCCGCCCCGCCCGTGTTTCCGAGCCGACGGAGCGGTACAGTGTCCTCCGGGCCCTCAGGGCCATCGATCGCTCCGACATTGTCCTTCTGGTTATAGACGCTACCGAGGGGGTCACGGAACAGGATAAGCGCATTGGCGGCTATGCCCACGAAGCCGGCTGCGGCCTCATACTGGTCCTAAATAAGTGGGACCTAGTCGAAAAGGATGAACGGACTTTAAATAAGTACGAAAGGGAAATCCGCCACCAGCTCCCCTTCCTTTCCTATGCCCCCCTTATCTCTGTCTCGGCCCTCACGGGGCAGCGGATCCAGAGAATCCTGCCCTTAATCGACCTGGTGGCAGAGCAGCAGCAGCTGTCGATACCGACAGCGGAACTTAACAGGCTGATAGGAGAAGCAGTGGACCTAAAACCCCCTGCACCCCGCAAAGGAAGGCAGGGAAAAATATACTACAGCTCCCAGGTAGCCGTAAAGCCCCCCCTCTTTCTCTTCTTTGTCAACGACCCCAGGCTTATACACTTTTCTTACCTCCGCTACCTGGAAAATAAAATCAGGGAAGGCTACGGCTTTACGGGAACCCCCATTCGCCTGCAGCTCCGGAGGCGAAAATAAAAGGGCGGCCTGTAGAGGGGCCGCTTTTTTCCTGCCTGCCTTGCCTGCCCTTCACCATGCGAGAAGTATTCTTTATATAGTCATATTGTAGAGTTTGTCAAAATATACATATAGTGGTCTTCTTGATCTTGCAGTTCCTTACCCTGCCCTTCCCTTGCAGGTGGGCTGAACGGGGTAGGGGAGGACCTGCACTTTCACTTTATCTACTACAATGTTCTAAAATCAGGCAGGGAAAAGTAATAATAAGATAAGAGGGAGAGGAGGGAAGAAAACATGGAGAAGTTTGATCTTTTCCGAGATATTGCGGAACGAACTGGAGGAGATATTTACATCGGTGTGGTCGGTCCAGTCCGGACGGGCAAGTCCACCTTTATCAAGCGCTTCATGGAATTGCTGGTGCTGCCCAATATTGCCGACGGCCCGGAAAAGGAACGGGCCCTGGACGAACTGCCCCAGAGTGGTGGTGGCAGGACTATTATGACAACGGAACCAAAGTTCATCCCCGAAGAAGCCGTGGAAGTGACGGTAAGGGAAAACACCACCCTCCGGATTCGGCTGGTAGACTGTGTCGGTTACTGTGTCCAGGGGGCCCTGGGCTATGAAGAGGAAGAAGGACCGCGGATGGTGGAAACCCCCTGGTTTGAAGAAGCAGTACCCTTCCAGGAAGCGGCCGAAGCGGGGACAAGAAAGGTGATTTCGGAGCATTCTACCATTGGCCTAGTTGTAACCACCGATGGTACAATAACTGAGATCCCGCGGGAAAACTATGAGGAAGCAGAACTGCGGGTGATTGAAGAACTGCAGGAGTTGGGGAAGCCCTATGTCGTCGTCCTCAATTCTGTACTGCCCGAGGCCCCGGAAACCAGGGCCCTGGCCGAAGAATTGCAGGAGCGCTACCAGGTGCCGGTTCTCCCCATGGACGTTGCCCGCCTGTCCCTGGATGACATTTATACCACCCTCCAGGAAGTGCTGTATGAGTTCCCCGTCGGCGAAGTGAGCATCGACCTGCCCCTCTGGGTAGAAAGCCTGGAAGCCGATCACTGGTTGCGGCAGAAATTTACTACTGCCAGCCAGGAGGCGGTGGCCAGGATTAAACGCGTCCGGGATATCGATGACGCCATTGATAGCCTGGAGGATTATGATTTTGTGCACAACGCAATTTTAGTTGCCCTGGATTTGGGCACCGGCGTTGGGCGCATAAAACTTTTCCCCCAGGAAGGTCTCCTTTATAAGGTGATGGAAGAAATCACCGGGGTCCCCCTGGCCGATGAAGCCGACCTCCTGCGCCTGCTGCGGGAATACGCCTTTGCCAAAAGGGAATATGATAAAGTGGCCGACGCCCTCCGGGATGTGGAAAGGACCGGCTATGGCATTGTCCCGCCCCAGCTGGATGAAATGATCCTGGAAGAGCCGGAACTGGTCAGGCACGGCAACCGTTTCGGCGTGCGCTTGCGGGCCAGTGCCCCCAGCCTGCACATGATCAGGGCCGATGTCAAGGCCGAGGTCTCCCCCATTGTGGGCACGGAAAGACAGTGCGAAGAACTGGTCCAGTATTTGACGGAGGAATTTGAAGATAACCCGGCCAAATTATGGCAGGCGAATCTCTTTGGCAAATCCCTCCATGAGCTGGTCAAAGACGGTATCAGAAACAAATTATACCGGATGCCGGAAAACGCCCAGGAAAAGCTGCAGGAGACCTTGGAACGGATCGTAAACGAGGGAGGCGGTGGCCTGATCTGCATTATACTCTAATCCTATTTCCTTCGCCCAGGGAAAAAGCACCTTTACGGGGGAAAGCCCCTCTGAAGCCGGGAAGGAAGAAGCGCCTGCTAACGAGTTTAGCAGCGCTTTTTTATTGCCAAGCCCCTGGCCTTGTGTTATAATGTCTACCGAAAACAGAAACATGTTTGCCGGGAATAGACGGGAGGGGAGAAGGATGACCCAAAGGGATAAGTCCCTGTTCTTAATTAGAGAAGAAGCTTTACCCAACACCCTGCGCAAAACCCTCCTGGTTAAGGAGTATCTGAAAAAAGGCCTTTGCAAAACAGTCAATGAAGCGGTAGAAAAGGCGGGCATCAGCCGGGCTGCCTATTACAAGTACCGGGACTATGTCTTTCCCTTTACCGAGCTGAGCCGGGAAAAGATTATCACCCTTTCCCTGATGCTGGATCACCAGCCCGGGGTGTTGTCGCAGCTTTTGACTACCGTTGCCAAAGCCCACGGCAACCTCCTCACCATCAACCAGAGTCTTCCCCTACAGGGCGTTGCCAACGTATCCCTCTCCATTGAAACCAGGGATATGAAAATTGAGGTGGAGACCCTTTTAGAACAGCTGCGCAAGTGTGATGGTGTGCGAAAAATTGATATCATTGGCCAGGGTTGGTAAACTTGGACAGGGAGACTGGGAGTAGAAATAGCGAAGACGGAAATCGGCAATCCCGGTTTCCTTTTATTGTTTTTCCTTTTCCCGCCCCGGGAATTTTCTTTGCGAAGGAGGAAAAAGAGAAATGTGGCCAGGCCTCATTGCCACCTACAAGGATTATTTACCAGTCAGTGAAGAAACCCCAATAGTGACCCTCCAGGAAGGAAACACTCCCCTGGTACCCTTAACCAGCCTGGAAAAAGAGCTGGGTGGAAGGGTTAAATTCTACGGGAAGTTCGAAGGAAGCAATCCCACTGGCTCCTTTAAAGACAGGGGTATGACCATGGCGGTGAGCAAGGCCCTGGAGGAAGGTGCCAGGGCGGTTATCTGTGCTTCCACCGGCAATACTTCGGCTTCTGCCGCCGCCTATGCTGCCCGGGGAGGGCTTGATTGTGTAGTAATCATCCCCGCCGGCGCCATAGCAATGGGCAAGCTGGCCCAGGCCCTTATGTACGGTGCCAAGGTAATCGCCATTGAAGGCAACTTTGATCAGGCCCTGGAACTGGTAAGACAGCTGAGTGAAAAACATCCCGTCACCCTGGTCAATTCTATCAACCCCATGCGCCTACAGGGGCAAAAAACGGCCGCCTTTGAAATTTGCGATCAACTGGGAGAAGCGCCAACCCACCTGGCCCTCCCCGTTGGCAATGCCGGAAATATAACCGCCTACTGGATGGGTTTTAAAGAATATTACCAGGCGCAGCAAATAACAAGGACACCGAAAATGCTGGGTTTCGAAGCGGAAGGTGCGGCGGCCATCGTGGGGGGTAAACCGATTCCGGCCCCCGAGACCGTGGCCACAGCCATTCGCATCGGTAATCCCGCCAGTTGGGAAGGAGCTGTAGGGGCAGCCCGGGAATCGGGAGGGCAAATCGCCTCGGTAAAGGATCCGGAAATCCTGGCTGCCTATAAGTTCCTGGCCGAAAAGGAAGGCTTATTTGTGGAGCCGGCTTCCGCGGCCAGCGTGGCCGGGGTGAGGAAGCTAGCCCGCCAGGGATATTTTCAAGAGGGCGACAAGGTTGTGTGCGTCCTCACTGGCAATGGCCTCAAGGATCCCGATATTGCCCTAAAAAGCATCGCCCCTCCCTCCAGCGTGGAGGCAGATCTCTCAGCCGTCGAAAAGGCCATATGGGGGTGAGCTGGAATGCTGAAAATCATGGTTCCGGCAACAACGGCCAATATCGGTCCCGGTTTTGACTGCCTGGGCATGGCCCTGGAGCTCTACAACACCCTAGAAATTGCCTCCTCTGACGAAGGGACCCACATCCAGGTATATGGCGAAGGAGCAGATAGACTGCCCTGTTCCGAGAACAATTTGATCTACCGGGCCCTGGCTCGCTACTACGAGGAAATTAATTCTCCGCCCCCGCCCCTCCAGCTAAAGATGACCAATGGGATTCCCCTGGCCCGGGGGTTGGGGAGCTCAGCCGCCGCCATTGTGGCCGGCTTACTGGCCGCCCATCAGCTGACGGGACAAGTCCTGCCCCGGGAAAGGGTCCTCGACCTGGCCGTGGAACTGGAAGGTCATCCCGACAATGTGGCGCCGGCCCTCCTCGGCGGCCTGGTAATCTCTGCTGCCAAAAGCGACGGTCCAGGCTACCATTATCTGCAGCTTCCGCCGCCCAGGGAGCTGCAGGCAGTAGTCTGTATTCCCGATTTCCTGGTGGCGACGGAAGATGCCCGGAGGGTGCTGCCCTCCCAGGTAGCCTTTTCCGATGCCGTCCACAACCTGGGGCGGGTAGCTCTCCTTTTAGGCGCCTTTAGAAGTGAGCGCTGGGACCTGCTCCCCGCCGCCCTGGAGGACAGGCTGCATCAACCCTACCGGAAGGGCCTGGTTCCCGGCCTGGACCAGGCTCTGACCCAGGCCAGGAAAGCTGGGGCCCTGGGCGCCGCCCTGAGTGGTTCCGGGCCGACTATAGTTGCCTTTGTCAAGGATAATGCCGCCAGGGTAGGCCGGGCCATGGAAGAAGCCTTTGCCTGTGTGGATATTGCTGCCCACAGCCTTGTCCTGGACTTCAATGCCGGAGGGGCAAAAGTCCAGGAAAGCACTTGATTTTTTAAAGAGCATCGGTTATAATGATAATGCACAACAAAAGGTCGGGGTATAGCTCAGCTTGGTAGAGCGCTAGCATGGGGAGCTAGAGGCCAGCGGTTCAAATCCGCTTACTCCGACCATTACATACGAACAACAGAGGGTTGACTAAGCCCTCTTTTTTTTGTGCCTTTTTTTAAGGAGGCCCGAAATCCCAGGCAGGGCCGAGGCACCAGGATTATTGGCCCCATTTTGCGGGTATACTGCAAATTAGCAGGTGGCGTACGGCCAGCCTCTAACTTCCAGAAGGGGAGCAGGGAGAAATATTGAAGAAAATACCTCTTATGTATTTCATCCTGGTGCTTTTATTCAGTGTTTTCTGCCAAAGGGGGCAAACAGCCCCTGAACCCGGCGACAGGCAGGTGGTAATCTTTATCCTCGATTCCATCACCTATACTGATTTGCTCCACGCCCCCACCCCTGCCCTGGATAGGCTGCTGGAGAAGGGGGCCATTGGGCTGATGAACACAACCACCGCCTCCGGTGGAGCGAAGACCGCTGCCTATTTAACCATTGGCGCCGGGACCCGGGCCTGCGGCAGTGATACCGTGGAACCGGCGGTGGAAGGAAAGGAGCTGTGGAAGGGGGAAGAAGGATCACTTATCTATCGACGCCGGGTAGGGAAGGTAGCGGGGGGCTCTATCCTGCACCTGGGCATTGGAGAGCTTATTACCAGCAACGGGGAGCTGCAGGCAAGGGTTGTCCCGGGTGCCCTGGGCCAGCTCCTTTCTGAGGCGGGCCTTACCAGGAGCCTGCTGGGCAACTGCGATCTCCCCGGAACGCCGAGACGCCCTGCCGCCGGCATCATTATGGATAAACTGGGGGTTGTAGATAAGGGTGTTATAGGGGAGGGAATTCTCCGGGAAAACCCGGCTGCTCCCTATGGGCAAGAAACCGATATCCCTTCCCTCCTCAAGGCCTTTGAAGATATGGCCGACTCCGATGTAATCGTTATTGACTGGGGTGATGCATCCCGGGTCGACAGCTACAATCGCTTTTTGCTGCCTGATCTTGCAGCTGCCGCCAGGTCCCGGGCTATAGAAAGGGCCGATGCCTTCCTGGGAGAGCTCTTTGCCCGGCTAGATCTGGAAAAAACCCTGTTTCTCCTCATCAGCCCCTCGCCTTCAGCCGAGGGGTA
The DNA here is from genome assembly GCA_001513125.1 of Clostridia bacterium DTU030. Taxonomy (GTDB): domain Bacteria; phylum Bacillota; class DTU030; order DTU030; family DTU030; genus DTU030. The sequence goes on along the minus strand of LFSN01000021.1, from coordinate 21,368 downwards.
CCGGGAAGGGGAGAGGCTGACACCGGTTCTCTTAGCCGGAAAAGGGATCAGCCCCGGCCTTTTAACTTCGCCCACAACCCGCCGGGCCGGGTTAATTGCCAATATTGATATAGCTCCAACCATCCTCTCTTTTTTTCAGCTCCCCATCCCCTATTACATGACGGGGAGGCCAGTTTCCGTCCTTCCTGCCGACAGGCCCCAGGCACACCTGGCTGACCTGGGCCAGTATTTCCTCAATAACTATAAATTCCGGCCCCCTTTAATAAAGGCTTACATAGTCTTTATCCTCCTGGTGCTCACAGGCACCCTCCTGGCAGTCTATAAAGTTATTGGCCGGCAGCAGCTGTGGGCAACTTTACTTGTGGCGGTAGCAGCTGTTCCCCTGGTTTTTCTTCTTTTGCCCCCCTTTGCCCTGGATAAGTTGGAAAGGATCCTGGTGTTGACAGTTGTTGGCACAGCAGTCCTGGTCAAGCTGGTAAACCGTCCCCATTACCCCCCCCGGCCCTTTGTCCTTTTAGGCCTGGCAACGGCTGGAATTCTTATATTAGATCTCCTTTGGGAGCAGTCTTTAGTCTTTAAATCAATCCTGGGCTACTGCCCCATCGGCGGTGCCCGCTACTACGGGATCGGTAATGAATTTATGGGGCTGTTGCTGGGAGCGGGGATAATTGGTCTGACGGGGCTGGCAGAGATACTCCACCACAGGGGCAGACTTCCTGTTCCCTCCCTCCTTACCATACCCGGTTTTCTCCTCCTCTTTATTTTTATTTCCTCCCCCCAACTGGGGGCCAATCTGGGTGGGGCCATTGCCGCCCTGGCGGGTTTTGGCACAACTATCCTCCTTTTACAAGAAGGCAAAATACCTTTGGGAAAATATCTTTTTCTTGCCTGTTCCGGAGGCTTCTTCCTGCTGGCAGTGGGAGTAGCAGATCATTTCCTCGCCCGGGATGCAGCCTCCCATTGGGGACAAACGGCCGGGGTGGTCATTGAAGGAGGGCTGAAGGAACTATTTACCATTATGCAGCGCAAGGCCAGCATGAATCTAAAACTCCTCAGGTATTCCTGGTGGAGTTTAGTGCTCCTGGCAACCCTGGTAATATTTGTTACCATCTCCCTCCGTCCTCCCCGGCCGTTGAAAGGAATAAAGAAGAGGTTCCCCATCCTTTGGCGAGGTTTTGCCGGCGCAGGAGCCGGCGCCCTGACCGCCTTTATCGCCAACGACTCAGGGGTGGTGGCCGCAGCAACGGCCCTGATCTTCCCCCTTACTACCCTGCTCTTTCTCCTGAACCAACCGAAGAAAAATCAGGCAGAAGACATAGATATAAGGTGATATCAATAGACAGCAAGCGATAAGTGGAGAAAAGCAGATATTATGACATATTAAGATATACCTTGACAACTACAAGCTATTTGTTAAAATTTTAGTTGGTAAATCCGAATACAAAAAAGGGGGGAAACCGAATTGAAAGCTTTAGGGCGTCACATTTTGGCGGAGTTTTATGGTTGTACCGGAGCACTGGACGATATGAAGGAGGTAGAAAGAATCATGGTGGAAGCAGCTCTGGAAGCCGGTGCTGAGGTACGGGAGGTTGCCTTCCACAAATTCAGCCCACAAGGGGTGAGCGGTGTGGTGGTCATTTCCGAATCCCACCTGGCAATTCATACCTGGCCCGAAATAGGCTATGCCGCCGTCGATGTTTTCACCTGCGGTGAAAGGGTGGATCCCTGGGATGCCTACAATTACCTTTATGATAAACTGCAGGCAAAAAGCGTAAGTGCAACGGAAATTAGGCGGGGTATTTTTACCCACGAACCGCCCAATACCTAGCACCTCTGGAGGGAAAAAGAACACAAATATACCCTGACTTCTTTGGTTGTAACCAAGGGAATGTCAGGGTATTTTATTATATTGGCAGGATATAGGGGAAACAGGAAGAAATTAGTATAGAAACCACAGGGGTTGGCTAATTATTATCTCTAATTGTAATATATTATATAGTTACACCCCAGAAGATCGATTATCCACAGATGGAGGAGGTAGAAGCATGGAGCAAACTAAGAACTTGCTGCGCAGGCTAACCAGTGCGGCGGGTGTACCGGGCTTTGAAGGTGAGATCAGGCAGATCTTGCGGGAAGAAATGGCCCCCTACTCCGATATCCAATTAGACCGCTTGGGCTGTATTATTGCCAAAAAGGCCGGGACTGCCGGGGAACCCAGGGTGATGCTGGCAGCCCATATGGACGAGATCGGCTTTATGGTTAAATCCATCACTCCCGATGGTTTTTTGCGCTTTACCCCCCTGGGCGGCTGGACGGATCAGGTGCTCCTGGCCCAGCGGGTTGTCGTTAAAGGGAGTAAAGGGGATGTCCCCGGGGTAATAGGTTCTAAGCCACCCCACCTGCTGGATGAAGAGGAACGAAAGAAACTGGCAAAAATAAAGGATATGTTCATTGATGTGGGGGCCAAGGATAGGGAAGAAGCCGAGGCCTTCGGGATCAGGCCCGGCGATCCCATTGTCCCGGCCGGGAGTTTCGAAACCCTGAAGAACGAAAACCTCCTTTTGGCCAAGGCCTGGGACGACCGGGCTGGCTGTGCCCTGCTCGTAGAGGTATGTGAGGAATTGGCCAAAAGACAGCATCCCAATACAGTTTATGCCGTCGGCACGGTCCAGGAGGAAGTGGGAACCAGGGGAGCAGCCACCAGTGTTGCCAGCATTGATCCAGATGTGGCCATCATCCTCGATGTCAGCATTGCCGGCGATGTCCCCGGGCTGAAGGAGGGAGTGCAGGAAAAATTGGGGGGAGGCCCGACGGTATGCCTGTACGACGCTTCCATGATCCCCAATATAAACTTGCGGAATCTCTGCCTGGAAACGGCCGAAGAACTGGGTATTCCCTACCAGTTTTCAGTCATGGAGAGGGGCGGTACCGACGGGGGCCGGATCCACCTGCACCACATTGGCGTCCCCAGCCTGGTCATTGGTATCCCGGTCCGCTACATCCACAGCCATGCCGGTATCCTGCACCTGGAAGACTATCGGGGGGCCCTCCGCCTCGTTACCGAGTTAATAATGAAATTGGATGCCAGGACAGTGGCCGGTTTAGTCGAGTAAGGAGGGAAGAAGAGGTGATTCATCCCGACGCCTTCATTGCCCCCGGCGCCCAGGTCATGGGTAAGGTTTCCCTCGGGGAAGGCTCCAGTGTGTGGTTTGGCAGTATTCTCAGGGCCGACATTGCCCCCATAACCATTGGACGCTTCACAAATATCCAGGATGGCTGTGTTCTCCATGTATCCGCTAATTTCCCCCTGGTCGTCGGGGATTATGTCAGTGTGGGCCACAGGGCGGTCCTCCACGGTTGCCATATTGCCAATGGCGTCCTGGTAGGGATAGGCGCTGTAGTCCTCGATGGTGCCAAGATAGGAGAGGGGAGTATAGTCGGAGCAGGGGCCGTCGTCCCGCCGGGGGCAAAGGTCCCTCCCCATTCCCTGGTCCTGGGGGTTCCGGGAAAAATAGTCCGGCAGGTTACACCAGCCGAAGTGGAAAAAAATAGGGAGAGGGCAGAACGCTACGCCAGCCTGTGGCGGGAAAAATACCGTTCTGGCCAATTGGCTCCCGCAGGGACAGGGGAGGAAGGAGAGCCTTGCTGTTAATACCGGGCCTCCTGGCCTATATTGTCGGTAAATTAAGAAAGGGAAATCTCAGGAACCTGGTCCATTTGCCCTTGCAAAGAGTATATTTATTTTATATTTCTCTCCTTTTGCAACTGGCGGCCCGGGCCCAGCCCATGGAGGGCTGGGCTCCCCAGCTGATGGTTTTATCCTATCTGCTCCTTCTCCTTTCCCTGGCGCTCAATATCCGTCTTCCGGGAATGCCCTTTCTTTTCCTGGGCACCCTCCTCAATGCCCTGGTAATCTCCCTCAACGGCGGCCAAATGCCGGTAGCCCTGGAACTCCTGGACCTTCCCCTGGAAGGGGGGGTACTGGACCTGGTCCGGGGAAAGCATGCCCCCATGGCCGCCAATACCAGGCTCATCTTCCTTGCCGACATCATCCCCCTCAAGCTTCCCTTCCTTTCCTATTACAGGCTCTACAGTGTCGGCGACCTTTTCCTGATGGCCGGTGTCTTTATACTTATTGTGCAGGGTATGGGTATGTATGGGGAGGATAAACAGGGAAGGGCGGTACATACCAATTAAGGGCAGGATTTATCTGGATGATAGCGAAGTTTACTTGATCAAGTAATATACGGGGAAGGGGATAGAAGCAATGACTGGAACCGTGATTAATACAGGCACCATTATCGCCGGCAGTCTTATCGGCATTCTCCTGAAAAATATCATACCAGCCCGGCTCAGTGACAGGGTCATGCAGGGCATGGGCCTTTTAACCCTCATTATTGGTTTTTCCATGGTCCAGGAGGGCCAGGAAACAATCATCCTCCTCCTGAGCCTCGTCATTGGTGCTGCCATTGGGGAACTGCTAGATTTAGATGCCAAGTTGACCTGGATCGGACAGAGCCTGGAAAACCGCTTTAAGGGTACCCAGGATCGTTTTACCAAGGGCTTCGTTACCACCAGTTTAATTTTCTGTGTCGGACCCATGGCAATACTGGGGGCCATCGAAGATGGCCTCACCGGCGACTACACTATCCTTTTGACCAAGGCCATCATGGACGGGATCACTTCCATCGCCTTTGCCTCCACCCTGGGTATAGGCGTCCTTTTTTCCGCCCTACCTGTATTTTTATACCAGGGCAGTATCACCCTCCTGGCCAGTGCCGTCCGCAGCCTGTTGCTCCCCGAATTGGTGGCGGAGGTAACGGCCGTCGGCGGGGCCCTTATTATCGGGCTGGGCTTTAACATACTGGAAATAGGTAGAATTAAGGTGGCCAACCTCTTGCCGGCCCTCCTGGTCCCCCTCTTGATAGGGAAATACTTCCTTGCATAAGAGGAACCTATTTAAGGTCATCTTCTCCCCCTGTTTACATATAAATTAAATGATATAATATGTGTTAGGATCCTCTACCGAGACAGGGAGGAGGAGATTCCGTGCCAACCCCAATCGAAAGGGACAGAGAAGACCTTTGTTACCTTGTCCAAGGGGCACGGGAAGAATGGCAGCAGGCCCGGGACTATTTTAACTGGGTTACGGAACCAGGACTCATTGATTATGCCATCTACTGGTCCCTGGCTGCCCAGTGCCGCTATCATTACCTGTTGCAGCTGGCAAAGGAGCAGGGAATTACCTTGAGCTGGGGAGAAGTCATCAGGTTTTCCCTGGCCAGGGAAAGGACCCCCAGATATTACCCGGGTTGTGAACGCTGAAGCCAGAAAGGATTGAGAGGGAGGATTTCTCTATGGATAAACTTAAAGTTGGCATCATCTTCGGTGGCCGGTCGGGGGAACATGAAGTCTCTTTAATGTCGGCTACCTCGGTCCTTAATTACCTCGACAAGGATAAATACGAACCGGTTCCCATCGGCATTACCAAGGAAGGACGCTGGCTGACTGCCGGCAACCCCCTGGAGGCTCTAAAAAGGGGCAACATCAAAGGGGAGGGGCCTCTGCCGGTAGAACTGCTGGAAAAACTCGATGTGGTCTTTCCCGTCCTCCACGGGCCCTTTGGTGAAGATGGTACTATCCAGGGCCTCTTGGAAATGTTAAATATCCCCTACGTCGGCGCCGGTGTCCTTGGCTCTGCCGTCGGCATGGACAAAGGGATAATGAAAATGCTCTTCCAGCAGGCAGGCCTGCCCGTAGTCGATTATCTAACCTTCCTGCGCCGGGACTGGGAAGGGGATAGGGCTACCATTATCGACAGCATTGAAAAGGAGCTTGGCTATCCAGCCTTTGTCAAGCCCGTAAATTTGGGATCCAGTGTCGGGATAAGCAAGGCCACCGACCGGGAGGAGCTGGAGCAGGCGGTAGACCTGGCCTGCAGGTTCGACCGGGAGATTATTGTGGAAAAATTCGTTAACTGCCGGGAAATTGAATGCAGCGTCCTGGGGAATGATAGGCCTGAAGCCTCCTTACCCGGCGAAATAGTACCCCACTTGGACTTTTATAACTATGAAGCTAAATACACCGATGGTAAATCGGACTTTTTCCTCCCTGCTCCCCTTTCCCCGGAGAAAACAGAGGAGGTACGGGAATATGCCATAAGGGCATTCCTGGCCGTCAAGGCCTGCGGCATGGCCAGGGTTGACTTTTTCCTTGACAAAGACACAGGACAACTCTACGTCAATGAGCTAAATACCATCCCCGGCTTCACCCATCTGAGCATGTATCCAAAAATGTGGGAAATAACGGGCCTCCAGTACCCGGACTTGCTTGACAAATTAATTGACCTGGCCCTGGAACGCTTCGCCGACAAACAGCGCAACCAGATCAGCTGGGGCTAACCCGACTTGCCACATCGGTTTGGTTGCCAGGAAGGGCAGGGAAAGAAACACCTGCTCTTTTTTCCTGCCAGCCCGTCCGCAAATAGAGTGCCCAGGCGCCGTCTAAATACACGCCAGTCCATAACTCCAGGAAAGGGGGAAGAAGCTTATGTTAGGTATATTTTCCAGGGGGCAACAAAAACTAAAGGGGATGGAGAAGACAACCAATACCAAGGAGGACAAGAGCTTGGAGTACCTGGACCTGCTCCGCCGCCTTTCCCAGGAACAGGGGGTTTCGGGCAGGGAAGCAAAGGTTGCCGAGAGCCTTTTGAAAACCCTGCATCCCCTGGTCGATGAAGTGGAGAGGGACAGATTAGGCAATGTAATTGCCCACAAGAAGGGGGAGGGACCCGACCCCCATCCCAGGGTGATGTTGGCCGCCCACATGGATGAAATCGGCCTGATGGTCACCCAGATCCTGGAGGGGGGCTTTTTGCGCTTCACACCGGTAGGGGGGATTGACCTGCGCACCCTCCCCGGACAGGAAGTTCTTATCCATGGCCTCAGTCCCCTGCGGGGGGTCATCGGGGCAAAGCCGCCCCACCTGCAGGAGCCGGGGGAAAGGAAGAAGGCCATTCCCGGAGACGAATTGTACATAGACACGGGCTACAGCAAGAAGGAAGAATTGGAGGAAATGGTGCCCCTGGGCACCATGGTAACCATAGAGAGGGACCTGCAGCTCCTTGCCAATGATCTGGTTGCAGGCAAGGCCCTGGACAACAGGGCTGGAGTTACTGTGCTGGCTGCCTGTTTCCAGGAATTGACCCGGCTAAAACACAGGGCCGATGTCTATGGAGTGGCAACGGTGCAGGAGGAAGTAGGGGTAAGGGGGGCTATGGTCAGTTCCTATGGCCTTGCCCCAGATTTGGCCGTCGTCATCGATGTCTGCCACGGCGATATGCCCGGCGTAGCTGAGGATGAAGGTTTTCCCCTGGGCAAGGGTCCGGCCCTTGGCCTCGGCCCCCATGTCCACCCCCGGCTTTTCACGACCTTAAAAGAAACGGCCCAGGAGATAGGTGTTCCCTATCAGGTGGAGCCTTCACCTACCCCCGCCGGAACTGATGCCTGGGCCATCCAGATTGCCCGGGAAGGAATCCCCACGGCCTTAGTTTCCCTCCCCTTGCGCTACATGCATACGGCGGTGGAAACCCTTTCCCTCAAAGATCTCAAGGAAACCGGCCGGCTCCTTGCCGCCTTTATCCAGGGGTTGGAGCCTGCTTTTGTGGAGGGATTATCGTGCTATTAAAGGAACTTTCAGAAGCCTTTGGTCCGCCGGGGCAGGAGGATGAGGTTCGGGATCTCATCAGGGAAAAGATTGCTCCCCATGTTGATAGAATATGGACCGATACCATGGGAAACCTGTATGCAGAAAAAAAGGGTAGAGATGCTGCCGGACCCCGCATAATGCTGGCCGCCCATATGGATGAAGTTGCCCTCATGATAACCCGGATCGACAGGGAGGGCTTCTTGCACTTTAAAAGCCTGGGGGGCATAGACCAGCGGGTTTTAATCGCCAAGCCCGTTGTAATTGGCCGCCAAAGGGTACCGGGGGTCATCGGCGCCAAGGCAGTCCATCTTTTGGAGCCAGAGGAAAGGGAGCGGGCTTTGTCTCTGCGGGAGCTTTTTATCGATATCGGGGCCAGGGATAAAGAAGAAGCAGAAAAGCTGGTAGCAATAGGGGAGGGGGCCGTCTTCCAGTCCCGCTTTTCCTCTATCGGCGGCAACCGGGTCAGGGGCAAGGCCCTGGACAACAGGGCCGGGTGCTCTGCCCTGGTGGAGCTCCTGCAATACGATTACCCGGTGAACCTGACTGCCGTCTTTACCGTCCAGGAGGAAGTGGGCTTAAGGGGAGCCCGGATAGCATCCTACAATCTGAAACCCGATTTGGCCCTGGTCATGGAAACAACTACGGCTGGCGATGTACCCGAGGCAAAATCCCACCAGATGTCAACCCGCCTCGGAAAGGGGCCGGCCCTCACCATTATGGATCGGACCCTCATTGCCGCACCGGATCTGCTTAAGGCCCTGGAAGAAACAGCCCAGAGGCTGGACAAACCCTACCAGTGGAAACAGACTGCCACGGGCGGCACCGATGGGGGAGCCATACATCTGACCGGGGCAGGAATACCCACGGCCGTCGTCGCCATTCCCTGCCGCTACCTCCACTCGCCCGCTTCCGTCATTGACCTGGCCGATTACCAGCACCTGATTGAACTGATCCACGGCTTTTTAACACATGCGCCCGGAAGGAGGACTGGCCAAAAATGAAAGATACCCTGGCGCGGCTGAGTCAAAGCTTCGGACCTTCGGGAAGGGAAGAAGAAATCCGCACCCAGCTTACCAAAGAGCTGGCAGCCCTTGATAAAAATTTAGCCATCAGAACCGATGCCCTGGGCAATCTGATTGCGACCAAGCCGGGGGACGAAAAGCGCCTGCTCCTGGCCGCCCATATGGATGAAATTGCACTCCTGGTAACCCACATCGATGACCTTGGTTTCCTGCGCTTTAGCCCTGTGGGGGGTCATGATCCCAGGCTCCTTTTGGGAGCTAGGGTGATCTTTGCCAATGGAACCATGGGCACCATCGGCAGAGAAGAGCTCAAGGACAAGGAAGACTTGAAACTGGATAAACTCTTCATCGACATTGGCGCATCTTCCAGGGCAGAGGCCGAAGAGAATTGTCCCATCGGCAGTATGGCCGTCTTCGCTCCCCATTTTTCCACCCAGGGCAGCCGCATTATGGCCAAGGCCCTGGATAACAGGGCCGGCTGTACTGTACTCCTGGAAGTGATCCGGAACCTGCCTCCCGTTGACTACCAGATAGATTTTGTTTTTACCGTCCAGGAAGAAGTGGGCCTCAGGGGAGCCCGGACGGCTGCCTATCAACTGCAGCCCCATTTGGCCGTAGCCGTCGATGTGACCCGTACCGGCGATACACCGGAGGCTCCGGTGATGGCTGTAGAATTGGGCAAAGGACCGGCCATTAAAGTCAAGGACAGGTCCTTTATCAGCCATCCCCGAGTCAAGGACCTCCTGGAAGAGACGGCCAGGTCGCAAGACATCCCCTACCAATTGGAAATCCTGGAAAGGGGCGGCACCGATGCCGGTTCTATTCATCTTACCAGGGAAGGAATACCGACGGGAGTGATCTCCATTCCTACCCGGTACATACACAGCCCGGCGGAAATCATCGATTACCGGGACCTAAAAAACGCTGCCCTCCTCTTATGCAGCTTTTTGCAGCATAAGGATTTGTTTTCCTCCCTATAAGGGTCCAAGCAAGATTAATTCCTATTTCCCAGACGATTTTCTTCCCGGGGGAAGGAAATACTTTGCCCTAAGGCGAATATCAATCCTTCAGGGATGCAGAAAGTGAAACACAACAAGGGGGAGATAATGTGAAAGAGTATAATATTCGGCAATTGCGTAATGTGGGGCTGATCTCCCACGGTGGAGCTGGTAAAACAACCTTGACGGAAGCAATGCTCTTTAACTCCGGCGCAACGGATCGGCTGGGCCGGGTAGATGACGGGTCCTCGGTAGTTGATTATGACCCCGATGAGATAAAGAGAAAAATTACCATCAATGCCGCCCTGGCCCCCTGCCACTGGCAGAAGCACAAAATAAACCTGATCGACACCCCCGGATACGCCGATTTTGTCGGTGATGTAAGGGGCACCCTTCGGGTGGTGGATGGGGCGGTGGTCCTCATTTGTGCCGTTTCCGGAGTTGAAGTGCACACGGAAAAGGTCTGGCAGTTTGCCGACGAGTATAACCTGCCCCGCCTGGTATTTATAAACAAGCTGGACCGGGAAAATGCCAATTTCGCCAAGGCCCTGGCCCAGGTGCAAGAACAATTGTCCAACAGGGCCGTGGCCGTGCAGCTGCCCATAGGCAGTGAAGAAAACTTCCGCGGGGTCATTGACCTGGTCAACATGAAGGCCATCCTTTATGATCCGAAGAAAGGAAAGGACTTCACCGTTGAAGAGATACCGGCTGACATGCAGGCCGAGGCAGAAAGCTATCGGGAAAAACTCATCGAAGCCGTAGCGGAAACCGATGACGAACTGGTGATGAAATACCTGGAAGGTGAAGCCCTGACCAACGAAGAGATTACTACGGGACTGCGGATTGGAACCCTGGACGGCAGTATTATTCCTGTCCTCTGCGGTTCCGCCCTGGCCAATGTCGGGATCCAACCCCTAATGGATGCCATCATTGCCTGCCTCCCTTCACCCGAAGATGTGGAGGCCATTGTCGGTACCGACGTCAAAACCGGGGAAGAGATTACCCTTGAGCCCAGCGAGGAGGGACCCCTGGCAGCCCTCGTCTTTAAGACCATGGCCGACCCCTTTGTCGGGAAACTGACCTACTTTAGGGTCTATTCCGGGGTCTTTAACTCCGACACCCAGGTCTACAACGTGAACAAGGGGAAAATGGAGCGGGTTGGGCAACTCTTCATCCCCCGGGGCAAGCAGCAGGAAGGTGTGGAGCGGGTCGTGGCCGGAGATATTGGGGCTGTGGCCAAGCTGCAGGAAACCAGCACAGGGGACACCCTCGGCGAAAAGGACAACCCCATCCAGCTCCCGCCCATTGAATTCCCCAGGCCCTCCTATTCCCTGGCCCTCGTTGCCAAATCCCAGGGAGATGAAGACAAACTGGGTACAGGCCTGGCCCGGCTGGTAGAAGAAGACCCCACCTTGACGGTGGAAAAGCGTACAGAAACCCGGGAACTCATCCTCTCCGGCATGGGCGATGTTCACCTGGAAGTAACCATAGACCGCTTAAAGCGGAAATTTGGTGTGGAAGTGGAAACAGAAACACCCAAGGTCCCCTACCGGGAAACCATCCGGAAGTCCGTCAAGGTAGAAGGTAAGCACAAGAAACAAACGGGCGGGCACGGCCAGTACGGCCATGTCTGGATTGAGATGGAACCCCTACCGGAAGGGGAAGGGTTTGTTTTCGAAGAAACCATCTTCGGTGGCGCTGTACCTAAACAGTACATTCCCGCCGTCGAAAAGGGCATCCGGGAAGCCATGGAAGAAGGAGTTCTGGCCGGCTATCCCGTCGTCGACTTTAAGGTTAACCTCTACGACGGTTCTTACCACACCGTGGACTCCTCGGAATTGGCCTTTAAGATCGCTGCCATTCAAGCCTTTAGAAAGGCTATGGAACAGGCCAACCCCGTCCTGCTGGAACCCATCATGAACCTGGAGGTCCTGGTCCCCGAAGCATACATGGGTGATGTCATTGGAGATTTGAATTCCAAGCGGGGCCGCATATTGGGCATGGAACCCAAGGGCTCGATGCAACTGATCAAGGCCCAGGTCCCCCTGGCGGAACTATCCAAGTATGCCATCGATCTCCGCTCCCTCACCCAGGGCCGGGGCAGCTTTGAAATGTCCTTCGACCACTATGAAGAGGTACCGGCGCGGACGGCCGAGGCGATAATTGCCCAGGCGCAAAAGGAAAAGGAACAGGGATAAGGCTGTAAAGGGGGGTGGATGGTCCACCCTCCTTTTCCTTTTCCGCACCCCATCCATGTATTTAGTCTTCCCCCCCAAGGTAAGCTAGGTAGGAGGTTAAGAAGGAGGTGGATAGCAGTTCCAAGGACAGAGGGAGCTTATTACACCTATACCGGTGTCATCCACTGCCATTCCCACTACTCCGACGGGACTGGTTCCGTGCAGGAAATATTAAGGGCCGCCCACAAATGCCGGCTCGACTATGTTATAATTACTGATCACAATACCCTTCTTCCCAGGGAAGTCCTGGGGGAGGGCTGGTACGGAAATGTCCTCCTCCTCTTTGGCCAGGAGATTTCGCCAGAAAAAAACCATTATTTAGCCCTTGACCTGAAAAAAGCCGTTCCCCCCCAGGCTGATCCCCAATCCTATATCAAGGCCGTAAAGGAGCAGGGGGGCATCGGCTTTATCGCCCATCCCGCTGATAGGGGCAATAGTTTCTTTCAGATACCCCCCTATCCCTGGGCGGATTATGCCGTCGCGGGCTTCGATGGCATCGAAATCTGGAACTATTTTTCCGATCTCGGTGCTGAAATGACCAGTTGGTTCCGCTGCCTGGCAGGCTATTTCTTCCCCCTCTTCCTTCTCAAGGGACCATCTCCCCAAACCCTGGCCTGGTGGGACCAGGTAAACCAGAAGGGACACGTAGCTGCCATCGGCGGCCTGGATGCCCATGGCATCAGGATTTCCCTGGCTGGTTTCTCCCTGGTCCTGTTTCCCTATCACCAGTTGTTTCGCACCCTCCGCACCTATGTCCTGACCAGGACCCCCTGGCAGAGAAAACCGGGGGATAGGGAGCTCCTCCTTGCCAGCTTAAAGAGGGGAAATTCTTATCTAGCCTTGAATTTGCTGGGGGAAGCCCGGGACTTCTCCTTTATCGCCCAGACCGGGGAAGGAATTTTTCTCATGGGGGACGAAATAAGCGGTAGCCGAGATGTCCTCCTGAGAATAAAGGTTCCAGCCACGGCCCTGGTAAGGCTGATTTATAACGGCAGGCCCTACCGTGAAAAATACTGCCGAGGGATGGAAATACCCGTTGCCGGGAAGGGCATATACCGGATCGAAGTGTACCGGGTAAAGGCCGGGACAAGATTATATCCCTGGATTTTTTCCAATCCTATCTATATACGCTAAAATCTTCTCCTGGGAGGTAGATAAAATGCATATTCTTTTGACCAATGATGACGGTATATACGCCCCCGGCATAGCCAGCCTTGCCAGTGCATTGGCACCTGTGGCTGAGATAACCGTTATCGCCCCCGATCGGGAACGGAGTGCCACGGGGCATGCCATTACCATGCACAAACCACTGCGGGTAGATGAGGTGGAACTGGCGGTGGAGGGGGGAGGGATAAAGGGCCTGGCGGTAAATGGCACACCCAGTGACTGCGTCAAAATAGCTGTAAAGGCCCTGCTGCCCCAACCGCCAGACCTGATTATTTCCGGCATCAACCGAGGACCAAACCTGGGTACCGACATCCTCTATTCGGGAACTGTATCGGCTGCCATCGAGGGGATTCTCTTTGACATACCCTCCCTGGCCGTTTCTTTGGCCTCCTTTAACCCCTGCTCCTTTACCACCGCAGCCCAGGTTACCAGAATCATTGTCGAGCAGATCAAAGATAGAACCCTGCCCGCCCGCACCCTCTTGAATATCAACATTCCTCCTTTGGATTTCCAGGAATTGCGGGGGATAAGGGTAACGAAACTGGGCTTCCGGGAATACGAAAATATCTTTGAAGAGCGCCTTGACCCCTGGGGAAAGGTCTATTACTGGATGTCGGGGGACGTGGTTGACCGGGATGAGGACCTGGAGGATTTTGATACCGCTGCAGTCAGGAAGGGCTATGTCTCTGTGACTCCGGTTCACTTTGACCTGACCAACTATGCCCTCCTAGAAGAGGTCAAAGACTGGAAACTCTCACTGGAAACGAATAAAGGGGAGTGAAAGATGGAGAGCAAAGTTGCCATCATCGGCGGCACTGGGGTCTATGACCTGGATTTTCTTGCCGAGAAAAAAACCATAACCGTCAGCACACCCTATGGGGCCGTTTCCCTGCAAACGGGTTTTTATCAAGGGATCGGCACTGCCTTTTTAGCCCGCCATGGCCAGAACCACTCTGTGCCACCCCACCAGATCAACTACCGGGCCAATATCTGGGCCCTAAAAGAGCTGGGGGTCCAGCAGATACTGGCAACGGCGGCCGTCGGTTCCCTCCGCCGGGATCTGCCCCCCGGCCACCTGGTCCTGGTGGACCAGTTTATAGATTTTACCAAACAACGACCCCTGACCTTCTTTGAGGGCAAGAACAGCCCCGTCGTTCATACCGACTTAACGGAACCCTACTGTCCCCAATTGCGCCGTATTCTTCTCGAAGCTGCCCCGGCGGGCTGCCAGGTCCAGGACGGAGGGGTCTACGTCTGTACCGAAGGGCCCCGCTTTGAGACCCCGGCAGAGATCAGCTTCTATGCCCAGGTGGGCGGTGATGTGGTAGGCATGACGGGTGTCCCGGAGGTGGTCCTGGCCCGGGAAATGGGCCTCTGCTACGCAGCAATCGCCCTGGTCACCAATTATGGGGCCGGCTTGTCCTCCCAGCCCTTGACCCATGAGGAAGTTGTGGAGTGCCAGCGGGCCAATGCCGAAAACCTGCGGGCCCTCCTGGAAAATGCCCTGCCCCGGCTGAAAGGTAAGGCCGGCTGCCAGCAGTGCCGGAAACCCGATCCTATGCTATAGGAGGCTTGGAGGAATATGCAGCCAATAAAATGGGAAGAGGGAAGGTTACTCCTCATCGATCAGACTAGGCTCCCCCACCAGGAGGATTGGCTCTCCTGCACCTCCTACAGGGAGGTGGCAGAGGCCATTAAAACAATGCAGGTGAGGGGGGCCCCGGCCATAGGCATAGCGGCTGCCTTTGGCCTGGTCCTGGGGGCCCAGGAATATGCCCATCTCCAGGCCCAGGACTTTCAGCAAAAGCTGCAGGAGATTGCCGCTGAACTTGCCGCCACCCGCCCTACGGCAGTCAACCTCTTTTGGGCCCTGGAAAAAATGGCCCAGGTTGTAGATGAACTGGCCGGGCAAAACCCTTCTTTAATTGTCCGGGAATTGGAAAGGGCGGCTGGGCAGATGTTGGCTGAGGATCTGGCTATAAATAAGCAAATTGGTAATTATGGCCAGGAATTATTCCCCTCCCCGGCCCGGGTCCTTACCCACTGCAATGCCGGCGCCCTGGCTACGGCCGGTTATGGCACGGCCCTGGGGGTAATCCGGGCAGCCCATGCAGCAGGAAAGGTCCAGCAAGTTTACGCCAGCGAAACCAGGCCTCTGCTGCAGGGGGCCCGCCTGACGGCCTGGGAATTGCACAGGGAAGGTATACCGGTAACCCTGATCACCGACAATATGGCCGGCTACCTGCTCCAACAAAAAATGGTAGATCTGGTCATCGTCGGCGCCGACAGAATTGCCCAAAATGGCGATGTAGCCAACAAGATTGGCACCTACAGCCTGGCCGTGTTAGCCCATGCAAACAGCATTCCCTTCTACGTGGCGGCCCCCATCTCGACCTTTGATTTTAATATCTCTACTGGCAGGGAGATACCCATAGAAGAGCGGGACCCCCGGGAAGTCACCTGCCTTATGGGCCAATCCATTGCCCCGGAAGGAGTGGCTGTCTTTAACCCTGCCTTTGACATCACACCGGCCCAGTATATAACGGCCATCATTACCGAAGCAGGGATTTTGCGTCCACCCTACGGGGAAGGGATTGCCGCCCTCAGGTCTGAAAAGGGAAGCTAGGTAGTTTCAAGTATTTATATCGAGGAGGTGGGGAGAGGGATGATGTTGGATCTCCTAATCACAGGGGGAACGGTGATCCCAGTAGATGAGGAAGGCAGTGTATACGACCCTGGCCTTGTAGCCATCAAGGGCCAGGAAATCCTTTACGTAGGGCCGGCAGGGGAGGGATTGCCCGCAGACTGGAAGGCCCGGCGGGTAATCAAGGCGGAAAATAAGCTGGTCCTGCCGGGCCTGGTAAACGGCCACACCCATGCGGCCATGGTACTGTTTCGCGGCTATGCCGATGATCTCGTCCTCCAGGAATGGCTGGAAAACAAGATCTGGCCCCTGGAAAGTAAGCTCTCAGCCGAGGCCGTTTATTGGGGCACCCTCCTTGCCATTGGCGAGATGTTATTAGCCGGTATTACCGCCTTTGCCGACATGTACTTCTTTCCCGATGCCATCGCCCAGGCTGTGGCCGAAGCCGGGATCAGGGCAGCCATAGCCCCGGGCTTAATCGGCGTCAGCCCGGACGCTGCTGTCAGATTGAGGGAGGCCATCGGTTTTTGTCAGGAGTGGAATGGGGCTGCCGACGGACGGATTACCACCATGCTGGGACCCCATGCTCCCTATACCTGTTCCCCGGAATATTTGGCCCAGTCCCTGGCCGCCGCCCGGGATTTAGAGGTCGGCATACATATCCACCTGGCAGAAACAGAAACAGAAATAAAACAAATTAAAGACCAATATGGGGTATCGCCCATAGCCTACCTCTGCCAGCAGGATCTAAACAACCTCCACATCCTGGCCGCCCATTGCGTCCACCTGGAAGAAGCCGATATCGACTTATTGGCCCAAAACAACATCCATGTGGTTCACAATCCCGGCAGCAACCTTAAATTGGCCAGCGGCATTGCCCCCCTTCCCCAGCTCCTGGGAGCAGGGGTCTTGGTCGCCCTGGGTACCGATGGTGCTGCCAGCAACAATAACCTGGATATTTTGGAAGAAGCCCGCCTGGCCGCCCTCATCCATAAGGGTTATTCCGGCCAGCCAACGGTAATTCCCGCTGCGGAAGCGCTGAAAATGGCCACTGCCAACGGCGCCGCGGCCCTGGGTTTAGCAGAGACATGTGGTCGCCTGCAGGCCGGCATGAAGGCTGATTTGATCATTGTCGACAGGGAGCAACCCCACCTGTATCCTCGCTTTAATCCCCTTTCCGCCTTGATTTACAGTGCCAGGAGCAGTGACGTCGATACGGTAATAGTAGATGGCAAGATTGTCGTCGAAGGGGGAGAGCTGTGTACCCTGGATAGGGAAAAGATTATGTATATGGTGGAGAGCCATGCCCAGAAACTCCTGCGATAGGAGGGAGGGGAGGGGGAGCTTTTGTGCTCCCCCTTTCCCCTGGCCCAACGCGAAGGATGTGAAGTGAGGTTGCTGAAAATAGAAAGTCTGTCCACCCATTTTCCCACGGCCAGGGGTTTGGTAAAGGCCGTCAACAATGTCAGCCTGTCCCTGGAAAGGGGCGAAATCCTCGGACTGGTCGGGGAGTCGGGTTGTGGGAAAAGCATGACCCTCCTTTCTATACTTCGGCTGGTGCCCTATCCCGGTAAAATAGTTGGCGGCAGAATTATTTTTAACGGCAGTGATATTTTAGAAAAAAGCCCCACTGAAATGTACAGACTCCGGGGAAAAGAAATAGCAATGATCTTTCAAGACCCACTGACAACCCTGAATCCAGTCTTCAAGGTAGGCCAACAGATAGGGGAGGCCCTCCGGATCCACGGCCTTACAACCCAGAAGTCCTTTCTAGATAGATACGGCCCGAAAAAAAGTCTCGCCGAAAAAAGGCGGGTTTTGGAATTGATGGAGGAAGTGGGAATTCCCTCCCCCCCTATCCACTATCAGGAGTACCCCCACCAGTTTAGCGGTGGAATGCAGCAACGGGCCCTCATAGCCATTGCCCTGTCCTGTAATCCCCAACTGCTATTGGCCGACGAACCTACTACGGCCCTCGATGTTACTATTCAGGCCCAGATTCTGGCCCTGTTGGAGAGAATAAACCGGGAAAAGGGCACGAGTATCATTCTGGTAACCCACGATCTGGGCGTCGCCGCCGAATTCTGCCAGCGCATCGCCGTAATGTATGCCGGCAGTCTGGTGGAGGAGGGACCCACCACTGTCGTCATAGAAAGACCATATCATCCCTACACCAGGGGCTTGTTGCGTTCTATACCCAGAATTACAGGAGATAGAAAGAAAATTGAACCCATACCCGGCAGTGTGCCGGATTTTGCCGCTTTGGCCGAGGGCTGTTCCTTTGCTCCCCGCTGCGAGCAGGCCCGCGCTGCCTGCCGTAGGGAAAGGATTCCCTGGCAACAGATATCGGCCCAGCATCGGGTCCGCTGTTTATATGTCTCTTAGGTAGTCAATATTTACAAGGGAGAGGAAAATATGGCTGCAAGGGAACCCCTGGTTAAAACCAGGGGCCTTAGCAAGTACTTCATCAACCGGCCCAGCCCCATTGCCAGGCTGATAACCGGGCAAAGGGATCTCCTCATCAAGGCCGTTGATGGTGTTGATCTGGAAATTTATCCTGGAGAAACCCTGGGCTTGGTGGGGGAGAGTGGCTGTGGCAAAACTACCCTCGGCCGCACCCTGCTCCGACTCTATGAGCCAACGGCCGGGGAGATATACTTTCGCAAGCGGCTGGTTAACGGGATGCGGGGCAAGGAGCTGGGGAAATTTCGCAAAGAGGCCCAGATTATTTTCCAAAATCCCTATGCTTCCCTCAACCACCGCAAAACAGTGCGGGAGATTCTCTCGGTACCGCTGCAGAGGAGGGGAGTGGGGGAGCCGAAGGCAATAGAAGAAAAAATCCTCCATCTACTGCACCGGGTGGGATTAAACCCCCGAGACATCGACAACTATCCCCACCAGTTCAGCGGGGGACAGAGGCAGCGGATCGGAATAGCTCGGGCCCTGGCCATGCAGCCGAAGTTTATCGTTGCCGATGAACCGGTATCGGCCCTGGATGTTTCTGTGCAGGCCCAAATAATAAACCTCTTGGAGGAGCTGCAGGAAGATTATCAGCTCACTTATCTTTTCATTACCCATGATTTGAGTATTGTCCACTATATCAGCAAGGGGATTGCAGTCATGTACCTGGGCAAAATTGTCGAAACCGCCGCCACCGGAGAACTCTTCACCAATCCCCTCCATCCCTATACCCAGGCCTTGCTCTCAGCTCTACCCAGTGTAGACAAGGGACAGTGCCGTCGACGCATCATCCTGGAGGGCAGCGTACCGACACCCCTGGACCCGCCACCGGGTTGTCCCTTTCATCCCAGGTGTTTTGTGGCCAAAGGGAAGATTTGTCATACCATAACTCCGTCCCTGCTCGAGGTGGAAGAAGGGCATTTGGTCGCCTGCCACCATTACGGGACCACATAGGACCACTAAGGGATAACAACTTTCAGTCGAAATCGGCCGCAATATAGCCCTTTCCGGCCCAAAAAAAGGATATTTGCGCCCGGCAATATGGAAGGAATTAACATCTTTTGGTAGTATTAGTAATGTGGAAATCCGAAGCCGGGAGGGAAGAACATGGACAATAGCACACTGTCCCCTTTGCCCTGGGAAAGAAAAAGCCAAGGTTTCCGCCCCATCGCCGTTCCTGCCGGAATAAAGGAACAACTGTTGGAGGCAGCCGCAAAGGCACCCGCCGTTACTGGACTGCAGGCTTATAGTGTGATAATAATAGAAGACATGAAACAGCGCCGCTTGCTTTCCCAAGCCTGTAGGGAGCCATCTTGCCTCCTGGATGCCCCCCTGGTTGCAGCCTTTTGTGTTGATACATACCGGATAAAACACCTTCTTCAGGAGTATCAGCAAGATTTTTTCCTGGGCAATCCCCTTGGCCTTCTCCTGGGGATCTGCGATGCAATGGCAGCGGCACAAAATATGGCCCTGGCAGCCGGAAGCAGGGGCCTGGCGACAACCTACATCAACCCCCTTTTAAAGGACCCTAATAGTATCAAGGAAATTCTTAAACTGCCAGAGTATGTCTTTCCCGTGACCATCCTCTGCCTAGGCTATCCCCTTGCCGATGACCAGGAACAACAGGGGACAGGAAAAATCCTCCACAAGGATTATTACCATCTTCCGAATAAGGAAGAGATTGCCGAATTTATCAAGGATAATCAGCACCTCTTCCAAAATGGGGCCCTGGAACCCCATGATGTTAAGGCAATCTTCGAAAGCAAAGGGAGCCAGATTTGGAAGGCTTTACAGGAAAGCGGTTTCCTGCCCGGAGAAGGGATAAAAGAAGAAGGGGAGATTTCCCCTGCACTAAAACTGGGATTGGAAAAAACCCTCCTACGCATTCGGCAAGCCGAGAGGCTGACCCGCAAACGGCAACAACAATTCTTCAGCAAGGTTAACCTGTATTACAAGTTGGCCCAGTATCACCTCATACGGGGCCAGGCCCATAAGTCCCTGGAGTATTTTTCCCAGGCCATCCTGCAGATGCCGGAAGCGACGGAACTCTATTGCTGTCTGGCTGTTATCCACCAGCACATGGGGGATAGGAAAAGGGCCCATAACTACTATCATAAGGCCATAAGCTTAGAGAATAAGGAACCCTATTATTATCTCTGGCTGGGGGAAGCCCAAACCTTTTGGGGGGAAATCGCAAGGGCAGAGGAAGCATTGGATCAGGCCCTGAACCTTAATCCCGCCCTGGCAGAGGCCTGGTTGGCCAAGGCAAAATTATTTGAAAAGAAAGGTGCCTGGAGAGAGGCCCTTTCCTGCTATCACAAGATAGAAAATTTGCGGGGAGGTGACCCCAGCCTTTACAATAACATGGCCGTTGCTTATTTACAGTTGGGAGCGACAGGGGAAGCGGAGATTTTTTGTGATAAAGCTTTAAAACTGAAGCCCAGAGATCCTGTTATTCTGGCCAATAAGGGCTTGGTCCTTTCCAAGAGGGGCAAATTCAAGGAAGCAGCCCAATGCTATACCCAGGCCCTCAAGGCTCAACCCGACAATGTAGATTATTTAAACAACATGGGCTACTGTCTCATGCAAATGAAGGAATATCAAAGGGCTTTGGCCCTCTACGAGCTCACTTTGGAAATACAGCCGGGTGCCCTCAGTGTCCTGGAAAACAAGGCTTCCTGTTTAACCCTGTTGGGGCGGGGTGAAGAAGCCCTCAAATGTTATGACGAAATTCTTCATCAAACACCCGGGGAACCGACGGTATTAAACAACAAGGCCCTCTGCCTGGCTAAACTGGGCAGATACCGGCAGGCCTTGCTGTGCCACCTAGAGTCTTTGGAAAAGGACCCCAAAAATACCATCTTCCTCGGCAATACAGCCCGCTGCTTAATTGAGATGGGACAATACGAACGAGCCCTGGAGTATTTAGAACTTGCATTACAGCAAAAACCTGGGGAGCCTGAACTACTCAGCAGCAAGGGAATATGCCTGGACTACCTGGGACGGCTGGATGAAGCCCTGGTCTGCTATAATCGGGCCCTGCGCCTGGCCTAAGAGAAAATATATATTCTACAATCGAGTAGGAGGGGGCGCCTAGCCCCCGTCCTCTCACACCACCGTACGTACCGTTCGG
>LFSN01000066.1:1447-1832 GCA_001513125.1 Clostridia bacterium DTU030 | reverse complement strand
CGCCGGGAGGACATCATCGGGCAGTCCCTCCAGGCCCATGTGGAGCTCTATGCCAGGGGCGGCTTGTACCAGCTGCTGGAGGAAAACCAGGAGCTGCTGGCCGATCTTTTCATTGTTTCCCGGGTTGATCTCTATCCCTGGGAAGGAGAGCTGCCGCCGGGGGCAAACAAGGCTTTGGAGGTAGAAGGCCTGGCCCTGCGCGCCCGGCGCATTGAGGGCGAAAGGTGTGAGCGGTGCTGGAAATATGGAGAACTGGTTGCTTCTTCTGATCTCTGCCCGCGCTGCACGGAAGTAATGGAACACCTGTCCCAAAAATAGGATTTTTTTAGGTGGGGGGGAATGGGATGGGGAGAAAGGTAATCGGGATTCTTGGCGGGATGGGACC
>LFSN01000066.1:0-1223 GCA_001513125.1 Clostridia bacterium DTU030 | reverse complement strand
TTGGCCACCAGGGGCACAGTTGCCACTGGATTGTATGAGAAGGCCTTTCAGCAATGGGGGGTACAGGTGTTAACGCCGCCGGAAGAAGAACAGGAAAGGATAATGCGGGTTATTTACGGTGTCAAGGCCGGACGTCCCCCCGGAGAATTGAAGCACCTCTGGCTGCCGGTGGTTAAGGGTTTGGTGAACCGGGGGGTACAGGCTGTGGTGCTGGGTTGCACAGAGCTGCCCCTGGTTATTGATCCGGCGGAGGTACCGGTGCCGGTTTTGGACGCAACGGCGATCCTGGCCCAGGAAGCTGTGTCCTCTGCCCTAAAATAAGGGGCAGCCTCCCAGCTTCCTTCATCCACCAGGACAGGGCGAAAAAACCGATATCTTACAGGATATCGGTTTTTTCTTGTGTCTTCCTTTTTCCGGCGGGAAAAAGCCTGGAAGAGGGAGATACTAAAAGAGAGGCTGGCAATATTCCCGTGGTAGGCCGGGATAAAAATGGGCAGATTAAAGGAAGGGTGGGAAGAAGGGTGCAGGAACCCGATCACCGGCTGGTGCGCCTTCTCATCCACAAACTGGAAGAGCTGTCTCTGCATATGGAGAAGATGAAGCTGGCAGAATATGTCCGGCTCCTGGAGAACCTGCCCCGCTTGCTCTGGATCAACTTCCTGACGGGTGTGGCCAGGGGGCTGGGGATGGCGGTGGGCTTTACCCTTTTGGGGGCCCTGCTGCTCTACTTTCTCAGCAGGCTGGTCAATTTACCCCTGATCGGCAGTTTTATTGCCGAGATCGTCCGCATCGTCCAGTATCAGCTGGGCGGATAATGACTGTTTATCTTCTCCGGAAGGAAAACAGGAGTGAGCCAGAAGGTTTGGGTGCTGAATTTCTCCCCCTGCTGCTGACAGGCTGGCGGCAATTCTACGAAAAATAATTTTCCCGACATACTGCTGTGGAGGAGGCTGAATATGACGACTGCCGATTATTACCGGCAACGCTTGCTGCAGGAGAAGGAAAGGCTGGTGCGGCTAATTGAAGGCCTGGAGGAAGGACTCAGGGAAAGCCAGGGGGATTCTCTCCAGGAACTGTCAACCTATGACAATCACCCGGCCGATGTGGCCACCGAAACCTTTGAGCGGAGTAAAGATTTGGGCCTGCGGGACAACAGCCGCCTGTTATTGGCCAAGGTGGAGGAGGCCCTCCAGCGGATCGAAGCCGGCACCTACGGCCGCTGT
>LFSN01000113.1 GCA_001513125.1 Clostridia bacterium DTU030 | reverse complement strand
GTCACCGATGGGGAAGTGCCCGCCTACCGGCCCCGGAGGGAAAGCCAGCCCCTCTTCCGGAAGCCCCAGGAAGGCTTGAGCTAAAAAAGTGAGCTTCATATCGGAAAGAATTTCTGCCAAAAGGGCTAACCTAATTACTGGTTAGCCCTTTGTTTTTGGCGAGAAGGGGAGGAATCTGCTGAAGCCTGGGAGAATTAACTAGGTTGGGTGTTCACAGTTTCCGAAAAAAGGAAGGCCACTAATCAGACTGGAGGTTTGAAAAATGCAGCCGAGACCGCATACGGATCTCAAGGTCGGCATGTGTGGCGAGGCAAGGATTACGGTGAGGGAAGAGGACACTGCCAATGCCTATGGTGCCGAGGGGATCTATGTCTATGCAACGCCAGCCCTGGTAGGGTTAATAGAATCTGCTGCCCAGGAAGCAGTAAAGGGGCACTTGAGCGAGGGCTGGGGCACGGTAGGGATGGAGATCAAACTGAAGCACCTGGCGCCGACCCCCGTTGGCATGCAGGTGGTGGCCAAGGCTGTGCTGCAGGAAATTGACGGGCGCAGGTTGGTCTATTCCTTCGAAGCCTTCGATGAAAAGGAGCAAATTGCTGTAGGGGTTCACCAGCGGTATATAGTTAATATGGAAAGGTTTAACCAGAGGGCCCAGTGTCAGCCGGCAGGGAAGGGGGAGGAGAAAGGAGGGTAAGGTCAGTGACCAAGAGGGCTCTGTTGGTAATTGACATGCTCAATGATTTTATCGAGCCGGGGGGCAGCCTTTATGTGGGCAGGGCGGGGGAGGAGATTGTCGAGGCAATAGCCCAGGAGGTCCGGCGTTTTAGGGAGGCAGGGGAGCCGGTGATTTTTATCTGTGACCATCACCTGGCTGCCGATCCCGAATTTGCCATGTTCCCTGCCCACTGTGTAAAGGGCAGCCGGGGGGCAGAGGTGATCGATCAGCTGAAACCCCGGGAGGAGGAGCTGGTTATTCCGAAAC
>LFSN01000061.1 GCA_001513125.1 Clostridia bacterium DTU030 | reverse complement strand
ACTTATTTTTATCTTAAGGAACCAACTTTTAAGGAGATTAAGAAGGCCTTGCAGGGAGAGGGGGGGAGAAAGGTGGTGATGGGGCAAGCACCTGGGAGTTGCTGAAACTAATTCCTACGTTTTTTGATCAGAGAAGGAGGTCATTGACAGATGTGCGCATGCAATCATCAGCCGCAACCTAACAGCGAGTATGCTCGCCTGGCAGAATTGCTTGAGGAGTACAAGGACCAAAAAGGAGCTTTAATCCCGGTATTGCAGCAGGCCCAGCATATTTTCGGGTATCTGCCGGAACCGGCCCTGAGAAAAATTGCAGAGCATTTCCAGGTACCCCTGAGCCAGATTTACGGTGTTGCTACCTTTTATGCCCAGTTTCACCTCAAACCCCGGGGCCGGCACGTAATCCGGGTTTGTCAGGGGACGGCCTGTCACGTCCGGGGCTCGGCCAAGATTCTCGAGCGGGTAGAGCAGGAGCTGGGCATCAAGAAGGGAGAAACTACGGAAGATTTGCGCTTTACCATTGAACCGGTAGCCTGCCTGGGTGCCTGCGGTTTGGCTCCTGTTATGATGGTGGACGACAATACCCATGGTCGGTTGAAGCCGGATATGATCCCCGATATTCTCGCGCAATACGAATAGGAAAATGGAAGAACTGTCCCTGCATATTCTGGATTTAGTCCAGAACTCAATAAGGGCAGCAGCCACCCGGGTAGAAATACTGATTGAGGAAAATGTAGCCGAAGACCGCTTCCTCATTGAGGTGAAGGACAATGGGCAGGGGATGGCTGAAGAATTTGTGCGGGAGGCGCTGAATCCCTTTACCACTACCCGTACTACCCGTAGGGTGGGATTGGGTCTTTCTCTCTTGGATATGGCCGCCCGCCAGTGTGACGGCGGGGTTGAAATAGATTCAGAGCCTGGCAAAGGGACCAGGGTCCGGGCTGTTTTTCGCTACAGTCATTGGGACCGGGCACCCCTTGGCGATATAAAGACCACCCTGGTGACTATAGTAGCGGCCAATCCTGATCTGGAGCTGGAATATGTACACCGGGTAGATGGACGTTGTTTTCGCCTGGATACTGAAGAAATCAGGGCGATACTGGGAGGGGACATTCCCCTGAATGATGTGGCGGTACTGGGTTGGTTGGATGACTACCTGGCCCGGGGTCTGGCCGAATTATATGGAGGTGAAGAGCAATGACTGCCTTAAAGAGCCTGGAAGACTTGCGGAAATTGCGGGAGAAGGTCAAGGAAGATCTCAACGAACGTTTTGGCGGGGAGATCAAGATTATTGTCGGGATGGGGACCTGCGGCATTGCCGCAGGCGCCAGGGAGGTTATGGCGGCCATCCTCAATGAACTCCGGACCCGCAATATTAACGCGACAGTGACTCAAACGGGATGTATTGGCATGTGTGAAAAGGAGCCCCTGGTGGATATCGTGCGCCCCGGTGAGAAGAGAATTACCTACGGGCGGGTCACTCCCAGGGATGCCAAGCGTCTGGTGGTCGAACATGTATTGCACGGACGAGTAGTGGAAGACCTCGTCGTAGCCCGATTTGATGAATAGGAAACTTATTGCTTGAGGAGGGGAAGGTAATGGATTTGGTTCGTGCCCATGTCCTGATTTGCGGTGGTACCGGTTGTACCTCATCGGGTTCCAGGGCTGTCCGCGAAGCACTGGAAGCAGAATT
>LFSN01000125.1 GCA_001513125.1 Clostridia bacterium DTU030 | reverse complement strand
CCCGATGTGCCGGAACTCATCCGGGGTAAGACAGGACGGGTTTACGGAAACCTGGTCGCCCTTCTCACCACCATGAAGGGTCTGCCCCTGGCCTACAACAAGGACCTGCAGGAGGACAAGGAACCCCTCTTCGATACGGTAGATACCATTAAGGACTGTTTGACCATCTTTGCCCCCCTCCTGGCCACCATGGAGGTGAAGGAGGAAAATATGGCGCAGGCTGCCGCCGGGGGCTTTGCCAACGCCACCGATGCCGCCGACTACCTGGCCAANNGGGAAGGGGCTGGCTGAGTTAAGGCTGGAAGAATTCCGTCGTTTTTCCCTCGCCTTCGGGCCCGATATAATCGAAGCAATCCAGACGAAAAATGTCGTGGCCGCCCGGACATCCTACGGGGGAACGGCCCCCGGGCAGGTGGAAAGGGCCCTCCAGGAGGGGTGGGCACTCCTGGCCCAAAAGCAGGGAAAACCCGGCCCGTAAAGGCCGGGTTTTCTCTCCTTGGAAAGGGCTATTATTCCTTCCACCGCAGGAAGCGGCTCTCCAGGCAGGAGACCAGCCGGTACAGGAGGGCGGCGGTGATGATGAGGATCACCACACTGGTCATGGCCAGGTGGAGTTGAAAGACCTGCTGGCCGTAAATAATCAGGTAGCCGAGGCCGGCCCGGGCCACGAGGAATTCCCCCACTATGACCCCGACAAAGGCCATCCCCACATTGACCTTCAGGGCGGCGATCATGGTGGGGACACTGGCCGGCAGGACCACCTTCTGCAGCACCTGGAGTCGGCTTGCCCCAAAGGTCCGGACCAGCTTGATCTTGTTGGGATCCACCCCTTTGAAGCCGGTGTAGACCATGACAACGGTGACGATGACAGAAATGGTCAGGGCCATGGTGATGATGGCCTTCATGCCATCGCCCAGGAAGACGATGAAGAGGGGGCCCAGGGCCGTCTTGGGCGTGCTGTTTAAGATCACCAGGTAGGGGTCCAGTACCTGGGAGAGGAAGTCGGACCACCAGAGGAGGATGGCAATGAGGGTCCCCAGGATGGTGCCGATGAGGAAGCTGGCCGTCGTCTCCAGGACGGTGATCCCCGTATGGCTAAGGAGGGTGCCGTCCTTAAGAAGCCGCTGGAAGGTCTGCCAGATGACCGAGGGCTGGCTGGTGATAAAGGGGTCTATAAGGCGTAGATCTGCCGCCATCTCCCAGGCAAGGAGCAGGACCAGCAGGAGAATAAACTGGGTTGCTACTACCGTCAGTTTATGCAGGCGGATTTTCTTCAGGTACCGGGCATGTTCCCGGGTTTGGGCACCCCTGGCCAGGTAGTTGTTTAGTTTTTGAAGCAGGTGTCCCCTCGACATGGATATCCAACTCCTCCCAGATACGATTGAAGTAGTGGCGGAATTCCGGGGCCTTCCGGGTGGCAAAGGGCATCAGCCTGCCGGCGGCAAACATAATCTTTATGTCGGCCTTTACCCGCCCGGGCCGCCTGCTGAGGACAATCACCCGGTCTGACATGGCCACCGCCTCTGAGATGTCGTGGGTGACCAGGATAACCGTCTTACCCTCCCCCTTGAGGATGGTGGCCACCTCGTCCTCCAGGTAGAGGCGGGTCTGGTAATCCAGGGCGGCAAAGGGCTCGTCGAGGAGGAGGATATCCGGGTTTATGGCCAGGGTCCGGATCAGGGCTACCCGCTGGCGCATGCCCCCCGAAAGCTGGTGGGGGTAATGATGGCGAAAATCCCAGAGCCCGTAGCGCTGCAGGAGGTCGTCTACCTGCCGGCGTATAGACCTTTTGTCTTTTCCCTGGATTTCCAGGCCCAGGATGACATTGTTGTAGATGGTGCGCCATTCAAAGAGATAATCCTGCTGGAGCATGTAGCCCAGCTTATGGGTAATGCCCTGGAGGGGCACGCCGTCGATCAAAATCCGGCCCCGGGTCGGTTTAAGGAGGCCGGAGATAAGGGAGAGGAGGGTGCTCTTACCGCAGCCGCTGGGGCCGACAATGCTGACAAATTCCCCTTCGGCGATGGACAGGCAGATGTCCTGGAGGGCTTCCGTCTCCCCTTCCAGGGTCAGGTATTTCATAGAGACATGGTCTATTTCAACCTTTGGCACCGGAGACACCACTTACTCCCTCCCGGGTCACTTCTGCTGCCCTGCCATGGCCTGCTGGGCGAAGCTGGTATTCACTACCCTTTCGTAGGGGACCTTCTCGGCCAGTTCCCCGGCCAGGATCATGATGTCTTGGAGGCGATCCAGGGACTCTTCCCGCAAGACCGGATCGGGAGCCCAGATGTCCAGCTCCTTGTAAATTTCAATGGTCTTGGTGATAAGGCCGTGGCCGGTATCGGGAAAGAACATCTCGATGGCCGAAGCCACCTCTTCAGGCGGGTTTTCTTCTACCCAGACCATGGCCTTGTAGATGGCATTGGTAAATTTTTGGATGATCTCAGGGTTTTCTTCTATGAATTCGGCGGTGGCGTGGAAGACTGTATAGGGGCAGGGGCCGGCCGCCTCGCCCAGGGAGGCCACGGTATAGCCCACCCCCTCCTCTTCCAGGAGGACGGGTCCCGGCTGCCACAGCTGGACGTAATCGCCGGTGCCGCCGCTAAAGGCCCCGGCCGTGGCCGAAAGGTGGATGTTCTGGATGATGTCCACATCGACAAAGGGTTCAATGCCGTTTTTCTTCAGGATATATTCCAGGGTCATCTGGGGTACCCCGCCCTTGCGGCCGCCGATGATTACCTTGCCCTTGACATTTTCCCACTTGAAGTCGGGCTCCGGTTCCCGCCCCACCAGGAAGGAACCGTCCTTGGAGGTAAGCTGGGCGAAGGCGATGATGGGGTTTTCCGCCTCCTGGGCGGCGATGTAGATGGCCGCCTCCGGACCAAAGAGGGCCACGTCGGCTGTTTTGGAGATCAGGGCGGCGGCTCCCATATCGGCACCCCAGGCGGTGCTGAGGGTGACGTCAAGGCCTTCCTCCCGGAAAAAGCCCTTGCTGATGGCCACATATTGGGGGGCGTAAAACATAGAGCGGATTACTTCGGAAAGGCGCACTGGTATTAATTCTTCCCCTTCCGACTCCACCACCCCTGGTTTAGTACCGCAGCCCGTGGCTGCCAGCACCACTACCAGGACTAACACCAGCAGAAGAGAGATTCTTTTCATTTTTTTCCCCCTTTCAGGTTTTTACCGACCGGGGCTCTTCCCTGCGGCAACTCTGCTTTTATCCTATTCTCCTGTTTCTTTTTTGGTTACCGGCAGAACATTTTTTCCTCCCCGGGACTGGGCCGGGGAAGGCTGAGAAATCTTCCCCAGGGGAAGGTATTTATAGTATCTTAGCGAAAATATAAAAGAAGGAAGGGGAAGAATACCAAGGATTAAAAGGGCATAGTTTTATAACTGATTCCACTGGCTAAGGCAAATAAACCACAAGGTAGAAAAAAGGATGGATCGCCCGTGCTGACACAATTGCGCTATATCCGGCTGATCGATATTGCCGATATCCTCATCATCGCCTTTGTCATCTACAAGGTGATCATGCTGATCCGCGGGACCAGGGCGGTTCAGCTCATCAGGGGAGTGGTAGTTCTCCTTCTGGTTACTTACTTTAGCCGGCGCCTGGGCCTGGCTGCCACCTACTGGCTTTTGGATAAGATAATGACCATCGGTCTCGTTGCCATTCCCATTATCTTTCAACCCGAATTGCGGCGGGCCCTGGAACAGATTGGGCGCGGCCGTTTCTTTGCCCGTACCATGCGTGTTCTGGGGGAAGAGGATTGGGAAGAAATAATTGCCGAGATAGTGCGGGCCGTCCAGGTCTTGAGCCGGAATAAGGTGGGTGCCCTTTTGGTTATAGAAGGGCAGACGGGCCTCAATGATGTGCTGGAGTCGGGGATCAAGGTGGACGGCCTGGTCACGGCCGAATTTTTGGTCAATATTTTTGTGCCCAACACCCCCCTCCACGACGGGGCCACCATTATCCGGGGCGACCGGGTGATGGCTGCCGGCTGCTTCCTGCCCCTCTCGGAAAATCCCGATCTGGGCCAGGAGCTGGGCACCCGGCACCGGGCTGCCCTCGGTATAACGGAGCAGTCCGATGCCATCAGCATTGTGGTCTCGGAGGAAACGGGAACCATTTCGGTGGCCCAGGAAGGGAAGCTGCGGCGCTACCTGGATGAAAGCAGTCTCAAGGAATATCTGGAAAATAACTATAAAAAGGAGCCGCTAAATTTCTCCAACCTACTGCATTGGAGGACTACCGATGGATAAATTCTTGGAAAATCAAATGGCCGCCCGGCTGATTTCCCTGGCCCTGGCCTTTTTCCTCTGGCTCTTTGTGGTCAATGAGCAGAATCCGGAAATAGACCGCACCCTGGTCGTTGTCCCCCGGCTCAGGGGGATGCCCGCCGACCTGGTCTTAATAGAAGAACTGCAGTCGGTTTCTGTCCGCCTGCGGGGGCGGCGCAATGATATCTTTAACATTGGGGAAGGGGACCTGGAGCTGTATGTAAACATGGCCGAGGCCGTAGAAGGGGAAAACAATCCGGAAGTGCGCCTGGCCAGTATCCCGACAGGGGTACAGGTGGTGGAGATAATCCCCTCCCGTCTTTTGGTGCTGACGGAACGGCTAATTCAGGAACAGCTGGAATTGCAGCTCTCCATAACGGGCCAACTGGCCCGGGGGTATGCCCTGGGAGAAGGGCAGCTGAACCCCAACCGGGTAGTGGCCCAAGGGCCCCGGAGCAGGGTGGAAGAAATTGCCCGGGCCCTGGTGCGGGTTGATGCTGCCGGGGCTACTGCCGATATCAGGGCTGTTGTAGCTGTGGAACTCTTGGACAGGCAGGGCAATGTTCTGAAGGAAGGGATTGAACTTAGCCCCGGAGTAGTTGAAGTGCTGCTTCCCGTGGAAAAGCTGCCCAGCAAGCTGCTGGAAGTGGCGCCGCGCCTGGTTGGGGAAGTGGCCGAAGGCTACCAGGTCGCTGAGGTCCTGGTCGACCCGCCGGCAGTGCAGGTTTACGGGCAGCAGGAGGTGCTGGAGTCCCTGAGCCGGCTCGATACCGCCCCCCTTGATATCAGTGGGGCCACCGGCGACAGGAGCCAGGAAGTCCGCCTGCTGGTACCCGAAGGGGTCCAGCCTTCCCGGGAGCGGGTACGGGTGACAGCCCGGATCAGTCAGATGACACAGGAGAAAACGGTGCAGGTCCCGGTCAGGGTGGTTAATCTGGGTGAAGGCTTGGAGGCAAGGCTGCAGCCGGAAAGTGTTGCCGTCAGCCTTACCGGCCCCTTTGCTGCTGTCAATGCCCTCCAGGCCAGGGATGTGACTGCCTTTGTCGATGCAGCCGGCCTGGAGATGGGCGAACATCGCCTCAGGGTCCGGCTCAACCTGCCCGCTGGTATAGAGGGGACCGTCCTGGAGCCCGGGGAAGTACTGCTGACCATTACCGGGACCGGGGAGACACCGGCCCAGGAGGAGACAGGCTAGGGAAAATTAGCCGTTGCCAGGCCGGCTTTAGGATAATATACTTAATATTAGCTGCCGGCAGGGCTGGCGGGGGAACCTTTTTACCTTATTCTGCGTCTACCCAGTATCAGGGTCTTTTTTTGCTCAAAGATGGTATTTTCCCCGGGTAGGACCGGCTTTCCCGTAAGGAGCAGCCCCTGGCAAGGCCCTTGGAGGAGGAAACTTTCAATTTTTCCCCGCATATTTTATAGCAAGTTGGAAAGGGGTACTTTGGCATGAGCAGACTTTTTGGTACCGATGGCGTACGGGGAGTAGCCAACCGGGAATTGACACCGGAACTGGCCTTCCAGCTGGGCCGGGTCGCAGCCTTCCTGCTGACCAACGGGAAGGGGAAGGCCCGGGTCGTGGTGGGGCGGGATACCCGTATTTCCGGGGAAATGCTCCAGGCTGCCCTTACCGCCGGGATGCTGTCGGTAGGGGCCGACGTCTACCTGCTGGGAGTGATGCCGACGCCGGCCATTGCCTATCTTACCAGGGAGTTAACTGCCGATGCCGGGGTGGTTATTTCTGCCTCCCACAATCCGGTGGAGGACAATGGCATCAAGTTCTTTTGCGGCCGGGGGTTCAAACTGCCCGATGAGGTTGAGGACCGGATAGAAGCCCTCCTCCCGGAACAGGACCAGCTCCCCCGTCCCACGGGCGGGGATGTGGGCCGGGTGCACCTGGTCGAAGATGCCCCGGAGCGCTATCTCGACTACCTGGCCGGGCTCTTTCCCGGGGGCTTTGCCGGCATGCGCATTGTCATTGACTGTGCCGCCGGTGCTGCTTCCTTTATTTCGCCCGAGATCTTTCACCGGCTGGGTGCCGAAGTAATCCCTATTTTTAATAAGCCCAATGGGGTCAATATCAATGCTAACTGCGGGTCGACCCATCCCCAGGCCCTCCAGGAGGCCGTGGTCAGGGAGGGGGCCCAGCTGGGCCTGGCCCACGATGGGGACGCCGATCGCCTGCTGGCGGTGGATGAAAGGGGCCAGCTGGTGGACGGGGATCAGATCATGTGTATCTGTGCCCTCCAGCTGGCTGCAGAAGGGAAACTGGCCCAGCAGACCCTGGTGGCCACTGTGATGAGCAACCTGGGGCTGGACCTGGCCCTGACCGAAAAGGGCATCAAGGTCGTGCGCACCCAAGTGGGGGACCGGTATGTGCTGGAGGAGATGCAGCGCCTGGGAGCCAATCTGGGGGGAGAACAGTCGGGGCACATAATCTTTCTCGACTACAATACCACCGGCGATGGCGTGATTACTGCCCTGGAACTGGCCTCCATCCTGAAAAAGTCGGGCCGGCCCCTGTCGGAACTGGCGGCGGTGATGCCCCGCCTGCCCCAGGTCCAGTACAATATTCCCGCCTCCAGGAAGGCCGAGTTTGCCACCAATGTCCGGGTGCAGGAGGCCATCAAGTCAGCCCAGGCTTCCTTTACCGGACTCGGTCGGGTGGTGGTGCGCCCATCGGGCACCGAACCAAAGGTCCGGGTCATGGTGGAAGGGGAGAAGGAAGCAGAGGTAGAGGCCATTGCCCAAGAACTGGCTGCTGTCATTGCCGAGGAATTGGGCTGAAGGAAATCCGGGAGGACGGGAGATGCTTGGAGTAATTCTTTTCGGTATTCTTTTTGTGACCTCGGTGGCGGCCTGGGTCAATACGAAAATCATCCTTGAAGACCTGGCCGAGATCAAGGCGGCCCTTGGTTTGAACAGGGAAGGGGAGGGAGGTGACGGGATAGTTCCATGATGCCTTTCCTTCCCGGCACAAAGCTTTGAAGGGGGTGATGCTTAACGAAGGGGCTGAGGTGAAACTGGCAATTGAATAGAGATCATTTTGCAAGCGCCAGGACCCTCCCTGGTATACTCCGGGGAGGGTTGACGAGGAAGGGGTTTATCGAGTTTTCGGCGGGTGCCCCTCGTTGTTCCCACCAGCGTCAGCAGTCTCTTAAAGCCGGCCGGTAACGGCAGGGACAAAGGAGGCCGCAGTGGGGTCCAGGGGTGTAGTGTGCCCTGGACTAGCCGTTAGGGGACGGCTTATTTACCCTGTCAGGAACTGGTTTACCTTTTTAAACCGGAGACATTGAAAATTTAGCATGCTCTTTACAACCATTCCTGGATGGAGGATAGAGGGAGCCATACCTACTTTTTCCTTTCCCCTCCCAAAGCGGGAATGGTTTTTCTTATTTTATGTCTCCGGCAACCTATCTGGAAAAGACGGAGGGACTGAAATGCGAATAGAAATCGTGAAGGATTATGAGGCCATGAGTAAAAGGGCAGCCTATATCATAGCCAGCCAGATCGTCATAAAACCCGACTGTGTCCTGGGCCTGCCAA
Source organism: Clostridia bacterium DTU030 (assembly GCA_001513125.1). GTDB lineage: Bacteria > Bacillota > DTU030 > DTU030 > DTU030 > DTU030. Next base: position 6,786 of record LFSN01000125.1, on the reverse strand, counting down.
CGGGCTCTACCCCCATGGGGGTCTACGGGGAACTGGTGAAGATGTATCAAGAAGGGATTATTAGCTTTTCCCAGGTAACTGCCATTAACCTGGACGAATACTACGGCTTGGATAAAGATAACGAGCAGAGTTATAATTTTTTTATGCGGGAGCATCTCTTTAAGCATGTAGACATCAAAGAGGAGAATATCCATGTACCCGATGGTAAAGCCGTGGATGTGGAGGCAGAGTGCCGGAGGTATGATAACATTATCAAAAAGGTGGGAGGGATTGACCTGCAGCTTTTGGGCATCGGGGTGAACGGTCACATCGGCTTCAATGAACCGGGGGAATACTTTGAACCCCTGACCCACCTGGTAGAACTTGCCGAAGAGACCATCAAGGCCAATTCCCGCTTTTTCCCCTCTATAGAGGATGTACCAACCCGGGCCATAAGCATTGGCATCAAGGGCATTCTGGGGGCGAAGAAAATACTGCTGATGGCCAATGGGGAGAAGAAGGCCGAGGCCATCTACCAAATGATCAAGGGGAAGGTCACACCCCAGCTGCCCGCTTCGGTGCTCCAGCTGCATCCCGACGTAATTGTCCTCATAGATGAAAGGGCAGCAGCCCTGCTTCGAGAATAGTCTGATCTTTAAGGGGCTGGGCTGGGAGTTAAGGCTCCCAGCCCAGCCCCTTTATATCCTCCGTATCACCCCGCAGGCCAGCCTTTTCCCGGCCCTGCCGGCCGGCTGGCTGCGATAATCGTCGGGGTTTTGGTGGATAATGACGGCCTTGTTTATTACCTGAAAGGGTTTAAAGGCACTGGTAAAGAAGCACATTTTCGCGTATCCCCCGTTGGAAAAGAGAACCGGCAGATCACCGGCGTGGTTGCCGTGGGGCTGGTCCGTGGGGTTCCAATGGCCCCCGGCGGCCTGGAAGGGGTCCTGGGGATTCCCCACGCTGCAGTTGCCGCACTCGTGGATATGAAAGCCGTGGGGGCCGATGGGTTCTTCGCCATTGCGGGCAGCTTGATAGGGGGGCAGGCCGGAGACTTCTACACAGACCCAGCTGCCCTGGGGTACATCGTAGAAGAAGACCACCCCATCGATCTGCGGCCGTAAGGGGCCGCCGCGTAGCCTGGCCATGGCGGCCGGCCTGCTGGCCGCCCAAATGGCCGGGGGCCTGGTGGGGAAGGGAAAGCTCGCTGCCATTGTCCTCACCTCAAAGTTTGTATTCCCTAAAGAGTCAACTTTAGATATAATATGAATTTAGAGGATAAAGGACCCGGCTTTCGGCAATTACCTGGCAATCTTCCTCCTTGTGTACTCAACAATTAACCTGTCCAGTTCCCGGCTTTTCTCTATAACCTCTTGATCGGCCATCCCGCCCTTTTCCTTTACCAGCTGGTGCAGTTCATCCCGCAGCCTTTCTATCAGGTCCGCTAAATAGTCACCTTCCGCCATTCATGTTTCAGCTCCTTCAGAACGAGGTCTCCTTGTGGTGCTTGCAGGTGCAAGCATTATAGCATAATTTTCTCCTTTTTAGCAAGCAATTTTTCATATTTTTCCCTTCCCTGAAAATTAGCTAAAAATTTGCGATCATAAATACTGTGGGGGAATAATATGGAATTTGGGGAATATCTTAAGAAACTACGGGAAAAGAGGGGGTTTTCCATCAGAAAACTGGCCCTGGCCGCTGGTGTCTCAAACTCCTACCTGTCCCAAATAGAAACGGGGCAGAGGGGAATTCCTTCCCACCGGATCCTGCGGAAGCTTGCCCGGCCCTTAAAGGTGGATTATGAAGAACTGCTGCGGGCGGCTGGGTACCTGGTGCTGCGGGAGGGGCAGTATATTTTTCTTGAAGACAACAAATACAGCAGTGAACCGATACTGGATCTGGAGGAATTGCTGCAACTGCCCAGGCTGAGGTTCAAGGGGGTCCTCCTCGATGAGGAGGAGAAGGAGGAATTCCTCGAGATCCTGGAATTCTCCTGGAAGTTGTTCCAGAAGAGGAAAATGCGGGGGAGGTCTTAGGCCCTTCCCCGGTGGAGGGAGATTTTTGTAAAAAAATCGGGAGTTTAGGGAAAGGGGAAGGGAGTTCATCTTTTTAAACTTGAGGAGGGTCAAAATGGATGACATGAAGGCTGGAGGCAGGGGAGAAAAGGTAGCCGAGCTGGCCTCAATGCTGAAGGCTTCCCGCTATACAGTGGCCCTTACCGGAGCCGGCATGGATACCGAGAGCAATATTCCCGATTTTCGCAGCAAGGAAGGCTGGTGGCGGAATTTCGATCCCAGGCGTGTGGCCAGTGTCGAGGCTCTGGAAAACAACTACCCCCTCTTTCATGAGTTCTATGTAATGCGCCTGAAGCTGCTGGAAGGAGTGGTGCCCCATCCGGGCCATTACGTCCTGGCTGAATTGGAAAAGAGGGGAATGCTCCGGAGTATTGCCACCCAAAATGTGTCCGGCCTCCATGCCCTGGCAGGAAGCCAGAGGGTATATGAACTCCACGGCAATATCCGGACAAGCCGGTGCAACAGCTGTGGCCGGGAGGCGGACCAAGGAGATTTTTTGGCCGGGAAAAGCTGCCCTTTCTGCGGGAAAAGGGCCCTGCGGCCCAATGTGGTCCTGTTCGGTGAAACCCTACCCCCTGCCGTGTGGGAGGCCGCTGTGGCAGATATTGAAAGGTGTGAATTGCTTCTGGTCATCGGAACGAGCCTGGAAGTCTATCCCGTCAACCAGCTTCCCCTGCTGGCCGGGGGAAAGACCGTGCTGATCAATTATGAAGACAGGGGGGCCAGTTATCCCTTTGCCCTGCGGCTTATCGGCAGGGCGGGGGAGATATTAACGGAATTAAAGGAGCATTTATAAAAAAGAAGGAAAGGAGAAGGGCCTCCTTTCCCTCTGTCAGTCCCGCACCTCGACCCTGGCAAAATATTTTTCCAGGCGGGCAGCCATCTGCCGCAAGAACTGGGGATCGCCAGGGGGCAGGTGCCGGTATTCCTCGGCTATAATGTTTTCCCGGGGCACAAACCGCTGCAGCACATAACAGGCAGCTCCCGCCAGCCATTTTCCCATGGCCAGCAGGTCCCCTTCCGTCAGCAGGCCCGGAATCACGGTGGTCCGGAATTCATAGGCGGAGGTGCCCTGCTTTAAGAGCTTTATACTGGCTTCGATGGCCGCCATTTCTACCGGGGCCCCGGCTGCCCGGGGGTACTTGGGCGGCGGGCCCTTTATATCCATGGCCACATAATCCACCAGCCGGGCCTCCAGGAGCTGGGAGAGGACCCGGGGCCGGGTGCCGTTGGTGTCCAGTTTTACTTTAAAGCCCATCTTCTTCAGGTTGGAAATAAAGTCAAAGAGGCCCGGGGCCAGGGTGGGTTCACCTCCGGTCAGGCAGACGGCCTGGATCCAGTTCTGTCTTTCCGCTAGGAAGGGGTAGACTTCCTCCTCCTTTATTTCCGGCAGGGCCCAGGGTTCCTCCACCAGTTCCCTGTTGTGGCACCAGGGGCAGCGGAGGTTGCAGCCGCCGAAGAAAAGGGTAGTGCACATTTCCCCGGGGTAATCTACCAGGCTGGTGGGCACGAGTCCCCGTATAGTCAATATGAGGCCTCCTTTGCTGCATGGTGAAAGGCTTAGGCCCGGCGGTGTTCCGCCGGGCTGCTCATTGATATTTATGCTCCCTTGGTTTTTCCTAAACGGCAAAGGTCTTCCTTTCTCTAAACTCTTCCTTCTTCCCGTCATTCCAGTTTTTCACCGGCCGGTAATAGCCGACGATCCGGCTCCAGACCTCGGTTTCCCCCCCGCAAGTTGGACAGCTCCAGTGCTCGCCGGCCAGATAGCCGTGCTGGCTGCAGATGCTGAAGGTGGGCGTGATGGTGAAGTAGGGCAGGCGGCAGTTGGCGGTAACCCGCTGCAGAAACTGGCGGCAGCTGTTGGTGTCGGGGAGCCTTTCCCCCAGGTAGGCATGGAAGACGGTACCGCCCGTATATTTGACCTGCAGGTCGTCCTGGTGTACCAGGGCCGCAATCACATCGGAGGTGTAATCAACGGGCAGCTGGGTGGAGTTGGTGTAATAGGGTTCCTGGTCCCCCGAGGTGATGATGTCCGGGAATTCGGCCTTATCCAAACGGGCCAGGCGGTAGGAAGTACTTTCCGCCGGAGTGGCTTCCAGGTTGAAAAGATACCCGGTTTCCTCCTGGTAGCCCACGATTACCTCCCGCATGAAGTCCATGATTTCCAGGGCCAGGGCCTTGCCGGCCGGACTCTCGATCCCCTGGCCCAGGAAGTTCAAGAGGGCCTCATGCATGCCGACGATGCCGATGGTATTGAAATGGTTCTCCCAGTAGCGGCCGAACCTCTCTTTGACCGACTGCAGGTAGAAGCGGGAATAGGGGTACAGGCCCTGCTCCGTGAGTTTTTCTAAAACCCCCCGCTTGATAATGAGGCTCTCCTTAGCCAGGTCCATCAGGTGTTTTAGGCGCTGGAAGAAATCTTCCTTGGTTGTGCTCAGGTAACCCAGGCGGGGCAGGTTTATGGTGACCACGCCGATGGAGCCGGTGAGGGGGTTGGCACCGAAGAGGCCGCCGCCCCTTTTCCGGAGCTCCCGGTTGTCGAGGCGCAGGCGGCAGCACATGCTCCGGACATCCTCGGGCTTTAAGTCGGAGTTGACGAAGTTGGCGAAGTAGGGGATGCCGTACTTGGCCGTCATGGCCAGGATCTTCTCCGCCACGGGGCTGTCCCAGGGGAAGTCGGAGGTGATGTTGTAGGTAGGAATGGGGAAGGTAAAGACCCGGCCCTTGGCATCCCCCTCCATCATCACTTCACAGAAGGCCATGTTGAGCATGTCCATTTCCTCCTGGAAGTCCCCGTAGCAGGCCTCCTGGCGCTCTCCGCCGATGATCACCGGTTCCTTGGCCAGGACCGGTGAGACCACCACATCCATGGTCAAATTGACAAAGGGGGTCTGAAAGCCCACCCGGGTGGGGACATTGAGGTTGAAGATAAACTCCTGGAGGGCCTGCTTTACCCCCTGGTAGTCGAGGCCGTCATGGCGGATAAAGGGGGCCAGGTATGTATCGAAGCTGGAGAAGGCCTGGGCCCCGGCCGCTTCCCCCTGGAGGGTGTAGAAGAAGTTGGTGATCTGGCCCAGGGCCGTGCGGAAGTGCCGGGCCGGTTTGCTCTCCACCTTCTGGCCCACACCGGCGAAGCCCTTTTCCAAAAGGTCGGCCAGGTCCCAGCCGCAGCAGTAGGGGGCTATGATCCCCAGGTCGTGGATATGATAATCGCCCCGCCGGTGGCCTGCGGCTATGGCGGGGGGATAGACCTTTTCCAGCCAGTACTTGGAGCTCACGGCAGAGATGATGTGGTTGTTCAGCCCCTGGAGGGAATAGTTCATATTGCTGTTTTCCTTCACCCGCCAGTCCTGGCTGCTGAGGTAATCATGGACCATTTCCTGGACATTCACCATGAGCTTCCGGAAATTCCGCCACTCGGCCCGCTGCTGCCGGTAAAGGATATAGGCCTTGGCTGTCCGGGCATGGCCCCTTTCGATCAGTACCTTTTCCACCACTTCCTGGACGTCCTCCACCGTCGGGATCCTGTCACCGTATTTTTCCCCGACCAGGGCGGTAACCTCCCGGGCCAGTTCTACTGCCAGCTCATAATCCTGCCCCCCCACGGCCCGGGCAGCCTTGAAGATGGCGTTGGCAATCCGTTCCGGGTTAAAGGCCACAATACGACCGTCCCGCTTTCTGATTTTTTCCGGTACCATAAGTTACTCCTCCCCCTTCCTTTACCAAAAAAACCCCCACCGAAATCGGTCAGGGTAAAAGATGGCGAAACAGCGAACCCCTTCCTATTCCCCGTAGGTGACCGGTTCTGGGACAAGGCAGGTCTCCTGGCTCAGGCTCATGGCCGGCTTACACCTTCCCAGGTGAAGTACCCAGTGGTTTTCGTAAGGCGGCTCCCCATCACAGTGGCGGGACCGCGCCGGATTTGCACCGGCTTCCCTTTTGTCTGACACCCGGGGGGTGTCAGAACCTTGCCCCCTCCTATTTGCTTTTCTCTCCGTCTTCCACTTTCGGAAAAACGAAGCTATAAAATAGCATTTCGCCATGGAAGGAAATTCTCCTTCCTGGAGGATTATTATACCGGTATATCGGGGCCCTATGGCCATGGGAGTTTGCAGCCCGGGAACAAAATGGCCGCTGCTGCGTCGAAAGGGTTAGGTTAAGAAAGAAAGGAGTGTGGAAATAATGAGGAAGAGAATTTTTCTCCTTGTCCTGGCCCTTTTGCTGCTGGGGACCCTCATTGCCTCCGCCCAAGGGTCTTCTCCGGTCAAGATTATGTTCAATGGTGTGGAACTGGCATCGGATGTGGCCCCCATCATTGTCAATGGGCGGGTGCTGGTTCCCGTGCGGGTAATTGCGGAAAAGTTTGGTGCAAAGGTAGAGTGGGATCCGGAGAGCTACACTGTACACATTGTCACAGACAAGGACGGGGAGAAAAAGGAGGGGGAGATAGTTTTCCAGGGGGGCTTTTACCGACCGGCTTCCGAGGAACTGCCTCCAGAGGTTGCCGCCTGGGTTGACCTTTCCCGGGAAATACCCGCTGTCCAGGAGAAATACTACAATGGTCACCGCTATGTCTTGATAACAGAAGGGATGAAACCCACCGGGGGTTACGGGGTGCAAGTGGAGGAAATTGTCGAAGGGGAAGATAGACTGGAAGTAAGGGTCAGATCCTTTGCCCCGAAACCGGGAGATATAGTAACCGAGGTTCTCACCTATCCCTATGATCTGATTA
>LFSN01000133.1 GCA_001513125.1 Clostridia bacterium DTU030 | reverse complement strand
CAAGAAGAAGCAAAACAGCGGGAATTCCCGGCTGGAGAACGCAAATTACCCGTATTATTTCTCGAAGTAGATGGCCTTTGGGCCTCCCTTCAAAGGGAAAAGAAACCTTCCATAGAGGCACGAATTTTAGTCAGCCATGAAGGCTGGGAGGCGCGACATCCCAGCAGTGAAGAATACAAATTAATTAACAAGCAGCACTTTACTTGGGAGGCCATGAACTTGTCAAAGGCCTGACAGTATGCTATACTAAATGTAGCCATGGGAAGATTTGTAACGGTGCGATACCGAACTTGCGGAAAGAGTGGGTGATGTGCCCACTCTTTCGTATTAATCTCTACATAATAGATGCCCCTGCATGTCTGGAATCGGTTTCGGAATAAGGGTTTCTGAACTTTGGTAAAATAAGTTGAAGTTCATTTGCTGATTAGGGAGGGATAGTAATGGGTGGGCGCCTTGAGGACAGAATAGCTGCCCTGGTAGAACCTATGGTAGAGGAATTGAACCTAGAACTGGTCGACGTACAATACCGCAAGGAAGGGCCCCGCTGGTACCTGCGGTTGTTTATTGATAAAGAAGGCGGCGTTAATGTTGAAGATTGCAAAGAGGTCAGTGAAAGGGTGGGGCAGGCCCTCGATGAGGCCGATCCTATTCCCCACAGCTATTATTTGGAAGTATCTTCGCCGGGTGTCGAACGGCCCCTGAAGAAGAAAGAGGATTACATCCGTTTTCGCGGGCGGACAATAAAGTTGAGGACCTATGCCCCCATTGATGGGCGAAGGAATTTTCACGGCCTGCTGCAGGGGCTAGAGGGCGATAGAGTAATTCTCCAGGTGGATAAGGAACAGATTGCCATTCCCCTGGAACAGGTTGCTAAAGCCCACCTGGTACTGGAATTTTAGGGGAGGCAGTGATAAATGGAAGGGTTTTTAATAGGAGGAGGGTCTGGGGGATGAACAGTGATTTTCTGGAGGCATTGGCCGATATTGAAAAGGAAAAGGGGATTGACAAGGAGATTCTACTGGAGGCCATAGAGGCGGCCCTTATTTCTGCTTATAAAAGGAATTATGGCGGGTCTGCCAATAATGTTCGGGTACAGATCGACCGGGTGTCGGGCGAGGTCCGGGTTTTTTCCCGCAAGAGTGTCGTGGAAGAAGTAGTGGATGAGAACACCCAGATTTCCCTTGCCGAGGCCAAAAAAATAGATCCCCGCTATGAACTAGATGATGTCGTTGAAAGTGAGGTCACCCCGAAGGAGTTCGGGAGAATAGCTGCCCAAACGGCCAAGCAGGTTGTGGTACAGCGGATCCGGGAGGCGGAAAGGGGCATTTTGTATGAAGAATATGCCGACCGGGAAGGAGATATCATTACAGGGATTGTACAGAGGCATGAGATGAAAAATATAATTATTGATTTGGGTAGAGCGGAGGGGATCCTGGCGCCCCAGGAACAGATGCCCAATGAAACTTACCGGCAAAACGACCGGATCAAGGTCTATATCGTGCAGGTGAATAAAACGACCAAGGGGCCCCAAATTATTTTGTCCAGGACCCATCCCGGTCTCTTAAAAAGGCTTTTTGAGTTGGAGGTTCCCGAGATCCATGATGGAATAGTAGAAATTAAGGGCATTGCCCGGGAAGCGGGTTCCCGCTCCAAGATTGCTGTGGCCTCCAACGATGAGAATGTCGATGCCGTAGGCTCCTGTGTGGGTCCCAGGGGAATGAGGGTACAGGCGACGGTTAACGAACTGAAGGGAGAAAAAATTGATATTGTCAAATATGATCCCGAGCCTTCCCAGTACATTGCCAATGCCCTCAGCCCGGCCAAGGTCCTGTCGGTGCAGCTCGATGAGGAAGCCAAGGTGGCCAGGGTTATAGTCCCGGATCGCCAGTTGTCCCTGGCCATTGGCAAGGAGGGACAGAACGCGCGGCTGGCTGCTAAACTTACCGGCTGGAAGATTGACATTAAGAGCGAGAGTCAGGTATTGGAGGCGGAAGGAGGGGTAGGGTTTGAAGAAGAAGCGGATACCCCAGAGGATGTGCGTGGGGTGCCAGGAGATGAAGCCGAAACGGGAAATGATCAGGATAGTGAGGACGCCGGAAGGGGAGATACTGATTGATCCCACAGGAAAGCGTTCGGGGCGGGGGGTTTATGTTTGCCCCCGGCAGGACTGCCTGGCCCAGGCCTTAAAACGAAATGCCCTGGCTAGAGGTCTGAACACGGTGATCCCGGCAGAGATAATCGAATCCCTGGAGCAGGAACTGAAGGGGTATGAAGAGAGGGCTTAGTTTATTGGGATTTGCCCAGAGAGCCGGGAAGGTGGTTTCAGGCCAGGTTGCATGTGAAAGGGCTATCAAAAAAAGAAAGGCCCGGCTGGTATTGATTGCCATAGATGCAACTGCCAACACCAGGGATGATTTTGTAGGCCTGTGCTGCCGGTACGCAATTCCTTACCGAACATGGGGTTTGAAGGAGGAGTTGGGGAAAGCCATTGGAAAACCGGCCCGGGCTGTAGTGGCCCTCCTGGACCGCCATTTTGCGACCCAATTGCAAGGCCTGATCGACTTTTTAAATAAGTCCGGGGGAGGGGCTGGAGGAAGATTTGTGGAGGTGAATGCTTTTGACAAGAAAGAGGATATATGAACTAGCCAAGGAATTAAAAATCAGCAGCAAGGATCTAATGGAATTGATGCAGGAGATGGGATTTTCGGTAAAAAACCATATGAGCACCATTAGCGAAGAAGAAGCCCGGCAGGTCATAGAATTGTTAACCGGGCCTGAGGATGATGGAGGGGAGTTTGACTGGGCCGATGAGGACGATACCCCCGCGGCTGCTGTGAAGAAGAAAAAAGACAAGATCAAGGCCAAGAAGAAGGGGGCGGAAACAACACCAGCTAAGACGGAAGAACCCAAAAGCCGTGCCGTTGAACTGCCGGAGAGTTTAACGGTCAGGGAACTGGCGGAAAAGCTGGGCCAGGCGCCGAAGAATATGGTAATGAGGCTTATGGAAATGGGAGTTATGGCCGCCTTAAACCAGGAAGTCGATTATGAAACGGCCCGGGTGGTAGCGGAAAAATTCGGCATTGAAACGAAACCAATCCAACTGGAACAAGATTCTGATACCATGGATATTGAAATAGAGGAGGATGACCCTGCTTCCCTCCGCCCGCGGCCGCCGGTGGTTACGGTCATGGGGCATGTGGACCACGGCAAGACCTCCCTCCTGGATGCCATCAGGGAGACCAAGGTCACCGCGGTGGAGGCGGGTGGGATCACCCAGCATATTGGGGCTTCCGTGGTAGAATATCAGGGGAAAAAGATCGTCTTTTTAGATACCCCCGGCCACGAGGCCTTTACGGCTATGCGGGCCCGGGGTGCCCAGGTGACCGACATTGCGGTCCTGGTTGTGGCGGCCGATGATGGGGTAATGCCCCAGACAGTAGAGGCCATAAACCACGCCAAGGCTGCCGAGGTGCCTATAATTGTCGCCCTGAACAAAATGGATCGGCCCGACGCCCAACCGGAACGGATCAAACAGCAGCTGACAGAATATGGCCTGGTGGTGGAAGAGTGGGGTGGGGATACTATCTGTGTTCCCGTCTCGGCCCTGAAAAAAGAGGGCATAGATGAGTTGCTGGAAATGATCCTGCTTGTTGCTGAATTGTCTGAACTGAAGGCCAACCCTGACCGGTTCGCCATGGGGACCGTCATTGAGGCCAAGTTGGATAAGGGGCGGGGTCCAGTGGCCACAGTCCTGGTCCAGAGGGGAACTTTGCGGGTTGGTGATCCCATAATTGCCGGCACAGCCTGGGGACGGGTGCGGGCAATGATGAATGACCGGGGGGAGAATGTCAAGGAAGCCGGGCCCTCTACTCCGGTGGAAGTCTTGGGCTTTTCTGAAGTTCCCCAGGCAGGAGATATCATGCGGGCCATGAAGGACGATAAAGCTGCCCGACAGTTGGCCAAGGAGCGGCAGGAGGAACAGCGGGAGCAAGAACTGGCCAGGAGTGCCCGCATAAGCCTCGATGACCTCTACGACCGGATCCAGGAGGGGGAAATCAAGGAACTCAACATTATTATCAAAGCCGATGTCCAGGGTTCAGTAGAAGCTTTAAAACAATCCCTGGAGAAATTGAGCGATGAACAGGTACGTCTCAACGTCATCCACGGCGGCGCAGGGGCAATAACGGAGAGCGATGTCATGTTGGCCTCCGCATCCAATGCCGTTATTATAGGCTTTAATGTCCGGCCCGAACCATCGGCCAAAAAGGAAGCCGAAAGGGAAGAGGTGGATATCCGCCTCTATCGGGTCATTTACGATGCCCTGGAGGATATGGAGGCGGCCATGAAGGGTATGCTGGAACCCGAGTATCGGGAGGTAACCCTGGGGCAGGTGGAGGTCCGGACAACCTTTAAGGTGCCAAAGGTCGGTACCATCGCCGGGAGCTATGTCCTGGAAGGGAAAGTAGTAAATGGCTCCCCGGTGCGCCTCATTAGGGACGGCGTCGTAATCTACGAGGGAAAGATCGAATCCCTCAGGCGCTTTAAGGACGATGTCAGGGAAGTTGCCAGCGGTTATGAATGTGGAATAGGCCTGCACAATTTTAATGACATCAAAGAAGGAGATATACTGGAGGTCTATACTGTGGAGGAAGTACGTCCGGCTTAGTATCCTGGGATAAATCCCTTGGAGCCGGTTTTGGGGGGAATAAAAAATGGGTGTTCGTCAGCAAAGGGTCCGGGAAGCTTACAGGCAGGAATTGAGCCAGCTGATCCAGAGGGAGTTAAAGGATCCGCGCATTGGTTTTTTAAGCATCACCGATGTGGAAGTTTCCGGTGACCTGCGCCAGGTAAAGGTCTACGTAAGTGTCATGGGAGACCAACAGGTGAAGGAAGAAACAATGGCCGCTTTAGACCGGGCCCGTTCCTTTTTGCGCTCGGAAATGGGAAAGAGGGTTCGCCTCCGCTACACTCCGGAACTTTTCTTTTACCTGGATGAGTCCATCGAACGGGGAGTACGACTGAAGGGTTTATTAGACCAATTGGGCCAGGAAATAGACGAGGAAAAGGAGAAGGGGACCGATGCAGGGGGAGAAGAAGAAGGCAGTTGAAATATGTCGTGGCAAAAGGAATTTTTTACTGATATCCCACATTGATCCCGATGGGGATGCCATTGGCTCACTGCTGGCCCTTGGTCTTTCCCTGCAGAGGGCTGGGAAAAGGGTAATAATGGCCAATCCCCATGGTGTACCCCAGGTTTTTCGCTTCCTTCCTGGTTGGAGGGAAGTCCGTTCAGAATATGGGGAATTGGCCGTTGGGGAACTTGCTGACCTGGAAGTAGTCGTTACTTTGGATACTGCCACCGAAGAACGCCTGGGTGACTGGGGCCAGGTCTTAAAGGATAGCTCTGCAGCGGTCCTTAATATAGATCACCATCTGACCAATACCAGGTATGGGCATGTCAACTGGATTGAGGCGACCAGTTCCACCGGGGAGCTGGTGCAAGCCTTACTATCGAAGTTGGGGTGGGAAATAGAAGCCGACATCGCCCTCTGCCTGTATACAGCTATCGTCACTGACACGGGTAGTTTTCGCTATGAAAATACAACCTACGAAACCCACTGCAATGTGGCTGCCTTGTTGCAAAGGGGAATCAACCCTGCCCAGGCAACGGAATACATCTATGAGACCAGGCGGGAGGCAGCGGTCCGGCTTCTGGGCCGGGCCCTGGAAACCTTGCAGCTCAGCCCCGACGGCCGGATCGCCTGGCTGACCATAACCGCATCCACCCTGGCCGCAGTGGGGGCCAGGGGAGAGGATGTGAACGGAATTGTCAATTATGCCAAGGAGATAGCCGGTGTTGAAGTAGGCATCCTCTTTCAGGAAACCGGGGATGGTGCCATTAAGGTAAGCCTGCGCTCCCGCCCTTCCGGGGTAAATGTAAGCGATATAGCCCAAAACTTTGGTGGTGGTGGACATCCCCGGGCAGCAGGGTGCCTGGTTCAGGGCTCCCTGGACCAGGTACAGGAAAAAGTTCTGGCGGTTGCAGCCGCCGCCCTGGCAGGGAGGGAAAAGGCCGGTGCAAGGGATTCTTAATGTTCTTAAACCCCCTGGGATGACTTCCCACGATGTGGTCGATTTTGTGCGGAAAAAATTGGGGATAAGACGGGTTGGCCATGGCGGCACCCTTGATCCACCGGCTGCAGGGGTACTGGTCCTCCTGATCGGAAGGGCAACCCGCTTAAACCAGTATGTGACCGGGATGGACAAGATCTACCGGGGGGAGATTACCTTTGGAGTGAGGACAGATACCCAGGATGCCACGGGTAAAGTCCTGGCCAGCCAGAGGGTAGTCCTCACCCAAGCCCAGGTGGAGACCGCCTTTTCCCGCTTTACGGGGAAATTGACCCAGATCCCCCCGATGGTTTCGGCCTTGAAGTACAGGGGAAAGCGTCTCTACCAGCTGGCCCGGGAAGGGAGGAGGGTGTCCCGCCTGCCCCGCCCCGTGGAGATTAAAGCCTTAGACCTCCTGGCATTTTATGGTGGCCAGGAGGATGGACACCCCAGGGTTTTATTTGAATGCCGTTGTTCCAAGGGTACCTATATACGGACTCTGGCAGCCGATATTGGCGAATATCTCGGCTGTGGGGCCCACCTCTCCTTTTTACTGCGCACCGCTGTGGGGCCTTACGAGATCAACGATGCCTGGCTGCTGGAGGAAATCGTCAAGTGTGACGATTTATCTTCCCGTCTCCTTCCTTTAAGCAGTGCCCTGGGGGAATTGCCCCAGGTCGTTGTCAAACCTGAAGTGGTCAGGTTGATTGCCAACGGAAATCGGGTTAACCCCGGGGGTGTAGAGATTATCCCGGCTCCCCTTACCCCCGGGCAGCTGGTCAGGCTGGAGTACCCGGCGGACCGGCTTCTGGCCCTGGCAATTTGGAGGGAAGGGGCGCCCAATGGCTATTTCCAACCAAGCAAGGTCTTTCTGGATCATGAATAATTAGGAGTAAGAGGAAGAAATGGAAATAATCTATGGCTTGGATAACTGGCAGCAGAAATTTCCCAGGATTATTACTGCCATAGGGAATTTTGACGGCGTTCATTTAGGTCACCAGAAAATCATAAAGACAACAGTAGAACAGGCCCGGGCGAGAAGGGGAACGGCCATGGTAATGACCTTTGAACCCCACCCGGAAGAAATAATCAACCCGGACAACAGCCCGCCTCTACTGACAACGCGGGCAGAGAAGGCCAGGATCTTGAGAAAAATGGGGGTCGACGTCCTCCTACTGGTTGAATTCAATGAGGCCTTTCGCAGCATTGCTCCCAGGGAGTTTATTACCGGTATTTTAAAGGATCACCTGGGCCTCGAGGGTGTGGTCGTCGGTTATGACTACCGTTTCGGCATCAAGGGAGGGGGTACGACTGCCCTCTTGCGGCAGCTTGGGGAGGATGTTTCCCTGTCTGTAACCATTGTCCCGCCGGTGGTAATAAAGGGCACCATTATTAGCAGCACCAAAATCAGGGAGCTTCTGGGAGAAGGGCGGGTCAGGGAGGCTGCCCAATTGCTGGGGCGTTATCCGGCCGTTGAGGGAATAGTTGTTCACGGCGATAAGAGGGGCCGCAGCCTCGGCTTTCCCACTGCCAATTTGCAGGTAGGGAGAAAGCTTGCCTTTGCCCGGGGGGTTTATTTGGTAAAATGTAGGCTGGGTGGGGGAACCTTTTACGGCGTTGCCAACGTGGGCACAGCTCCCACCTTTAACCGGGAGGAAGTTCGCCTGGAGATCAATCTCTTTGATTTTTCCGGGGAACTCTACGGGGAAAGGCTCAGTGTCGACTTTCTGGCGTACCTGCGGCCCGAAAGGCAGTTTCAGAACCTGGAGGAGCTTAGGAAACAGATCGGTGCCGATATCCGGAAAGGGAAAGGGATACTTGACGGAAAGACAGGAGAAGAAAGTTTTGATATCCCCCTGTTTTAATTCTAAAGGCCTATGTTTACAAGCCCGCCCTCTATATGATAAAATATACCTGACCAAGGGGAAAACCACAGGGGAGAATGCCTCAGATGGTTTCGTATTACCCAATCCGGTCACAGCTTTGCTGCTGTAGCAAAGGATACAGGCAGTATCAGGCTGGTCAATACCCTTAGCGGGAAGCAGCCTGTTACGAACCATAGGCTAGGAAGATCGATTGCTCCGACGGTTTTCTTGGCTTATTGGGGATAGACCAAAAGTAGGAGGTGAAATAAGTGGCACTATCTGCAGAAAAGAAGCAGAGTATAATTGACGATTTTAAACTGCACGACCGGGATACCGGATCACCGGAGGTACAGATTGCGATCCTGACTGAGAGGATAAATTACCTGACCCGGCATCTTCAGGAACATAAGAAGGATTTCCACTCCCGGCGTGGGCTGCTGAAAATGGTTGGCCGCCGCCGCCGGCTCCTTAATTACCTGAAGAGTAAAGATCCGGAACGTTATCGGGCTATTCTTGATAAACTGGGCTTACGAAGGTAGAGGAGCGGATATACCGCTCCTTTTCCAGTGTAGTGTACCATGCTATAAGTAAGCTCGGGCAGGTAATAATAATCTTTGAGCTCTATACTATGCCGCAACACGAGAATAATCTGAAAGGCAAATCTATTATACAAGACAAAGGAGGTTGGAAAATGGCAGCCGTTTACGAAATGGAATTGGCAGGGCGGCAATTAAAGGTTGAGCTGAACAAGGTTGCCCAGCAGGCCAATGGTGCAGCCTTAGTCCATTACGGGGATACAGTAGTGCTGGTGACGGCAACTTGTTCCGACGCACCCCGGGAAGGCATCGATTTCTTCCCCTTGACGGTAGACTATGAGGAACGTCTTTATTCGGTTGGGAAGATCCCCGGGGGCTTTATTAAACGGGAGGGCCGCCCCAGCGAAAAGGCCATTCAGTCGGCCCGGCTCATCGATCGCCCTCTGCGTCCCTTATTTCCCAAAGGATTTCGCAATGACGTCCACGTGGTAGCCACAATCTTATCCGTCGATCAGAATAACTCGCCGGAGATTGCTGCCCTTTTTGGAGCTTCTTGCGCCCTGTCCGTTTCCGATATCCCCTTTGCCGGACCGGTGGGAGCAGTTATAGTTGGTCTCGTTGACGGTGAGTATGTCATCAACCCCACCCTGGAGCAGGCCGAAAAGAGCCTCCTGCATCTGGTGGTGGCGGGGACCAAGGAAAATGTATTGATGGTGGAGGCAGGGGCCAAGGAAGTATCCGAAGAGCAGATATTAGAAGCCATTAACTTCGGCCACAAAAAGATTATTGAACTGGTGGCATTCCAGGAAAAAATTGTGGCAGAAGTAGGGAAGGAAAAACAAGAAGTACCCTTATTCTCTCCAGACCCAGAACTGGAAGAAAAAGTCCGCTCCTATGCCTTGGATAAGCTTACTGCCGCCATCATAACGGAAGAGAAGCTGGCCCGGGAGGAAAATATCGAAGCCGTAAAACAAGAGGTCCTGGAGCATTTCTTGGCGGATTACCCGGAGCAGGAAGGGGAAATTAAGGAGGTCTTCGACACCATCCTCAGGGAAAGGGTCAGGCAGCTAATTTTTGAAGAAGAAATACGACCCGATGGCCGGGGCCTAAAGGAGATAAGGCCTGTCAGCTGCGAGGTAGGAATACTGCCCAGGGTCCACGGCAGCGGCCTCTTTACCCGGGGGCAAACCCAGGTTCTCACGGCCCTCACCCTGGGAGCCATCAGCGATGAACAGATTCTCGACGGCCTTGATCTTGAGGAATCAAAGCGTTTCATGCACCACTACAATTTCCCGCCCTATTGTGTGGGGGAAGCAAGGCCCATACGGGGTCCAGGGCGGCGGGAAATCGGCCATGGCGCCCTTGCGGAGCGGGCCCTGGAGGCAGTGATCCCCGATGAGACTGAGTTTCCCTACACCATCAGGTTAGTATCTGAAGTCCTGGAATCCAACGGCTCTTCCTCTATGGCCAGTGTCTGTGGGAGCACCCTCGCCCTTATGGACGGCGGCGTGCCCATAAAGGCCCCTGTTGCCGGCATCGCCATGGGCCTGGTCAGTGAAGGGGAACAGTATAAGATCTTGACCGACATCCAGGGGATGGAAGACTTCCTCGGGGATATGGACTTTAAGGTGGCTGGTACCAAAGATGGCATCACAGCACTGCAGATGGATATTAAGGCGACCAGCTTAACATCACAGGTGTTGGTGGAGGCTTTGGAACAGGCACGGGAAGCCAGGCTTTTCATTCTGGAGAAAATGCTGGCTACCATCTCTAAACCGCGGCCCAATCTGTCGCCCTATGCACCGCGGATTATCATCATCGAAATTGATCCCGACAAGATTAGAGATGTTATCGGCCCTGGCGGGAAGACTGTGCGCAAGATCACAGAGGAAACGGGAGTTAAAATCGACATTGAGGACGATGGCAGAGTATTTATTGCCTCTGTAGATGAAGAAGCGGGGCAAAGGGCACTCAAGATGGTTCAGGATCTCACCCGTGATGTAGAAGTCGGCGGTATTTATACCGGCAGGGTGACAAGGCTGATGAATTTTGGTGCCTTTGTAGAATTTTTGCCCGGTAAAGAGGGCTTGGTGCATATCTCCCAGCTGTCACCCAATCGGGTGAAGAGAGTTGAAGATGTCGTCCAGGTGGGGGACGAGATTCTGGTAAAGGTTACGGAAATAGACCGGCAGGGGAGGATAAACCTTTCCCGCAAGCAGGCCATAACCAATGCCAGGAAAACAGGGGTTAAGATTAGGGAAAGAAAAGCATAAACCTAGGGTTTATGCTTTTTTTATGGCTACAAAGGGGGTGTTTTGCAATGGGAAAAGCTCCCCCGCCCACTGGGCTTTTTTCTTTCTCTGCTCTGGATAGGTCCTGTCCCGTACCCCTTAATTTCGTGTCTCAGGGCTATTTTCGGGCAAGCTCCGGCACACCGACTACCGACAAGGGTTCTTTACATGCCCGGGGATATGGGATATAGTAGGAGTCATAGTCTAACCGGGGAAGGTGTTGCCCTATGGAGAAAATCACGGTCAAGGTGAGACCTCTGCCGGCGGCAGAGGATCTGCCCCTGCCCTGTTATATGACAGAAGGGGCGGCAGGCATGGATCTCTTGGCTGCCGTTGAGGAGGAGGTAGAATTAAAGCCAGGCGAAAGGAAATTAATACCCACAGGTATTCAATTGGCTATACCGGCAGGTTATGAAGGGCAGGTGCGGCCGCGGAGCGGTCTGGCAGTCAAATACGGGGTTTCCGTACTAAACACCCCCGGTACCATAGATGCCGATTACCGGGGGGAGATTAAGGTTCTCATGGTTAATTTTGGTCAGGAACCCTTTCTCATCAGGCGGGGTGACCGGATTGCCCAACTGGTCATAAGCCCCGTCGTCAGGGGAACCCTGGTTGTCGAAAGTCAATTGGAGGAAACCACCAGGGGCGAAGGTGGATTTGGCCATACGGCGTATAAAAATAGGGGGAAGCAGGGTTATTATAGCTACCAGGGTATTTGTAGGAGAGGGGATGCATTTTCCGGGGAGGAAGGGCATAGTAAACTTTAAAGAAGCTTTGTGGGGGGGCAGGGAAGGTGATTTACTTCGTCAGTTTTTTGCTCCTCTTTATATTCTCCCTGGCAGAGCGGGTACGGAGGAAGGGGGCAGGTAAAAGGGAGCTCCCCGCTGAACCCCGCCCATCTCCCCTTTCGGAAGCCCTGGGCGAATTGCTGGCAGTGGCCGGGGGTATTTATCTGGCCCTCCTGATGGCAGTCAGTTTTCTCGGCCTGGAAATACCGGCGAGAATTAGGCTCGGTTCCTTGTTACTGGAGCCCCTGGCAGCCCTCTCCGTCCTTTTAGCCCTGGTCCAACCATGGCTGGCCCGCCTTTGGTTCCGCTGCTGGTAGCCTGGATGCCGGGTGGGAAGGATGACGCCAGGCTTGAAGGGATTACGCCAGTTCATTTCGGTAGTTTTTTGTGTAATAGGCCATAGTTTCGTTCAATATCTTGATATTTCTGGGTGAGTTATCCCAGGGTA
>LFSN01000138.1 GCA_001513125.1 Clostridia bacterium DTU030 | reverse complement strand
GCCCTCTTTGTCCTCAGCATCATCGCCTATATGGCAAGCATACCCCTGTGGCAAACCCTGGGCCTGATACCATGACAAAAAGACTGGCAGTTCCTCTGAACCGCCAGTCGGCTTTTTTGAGCAGCTAATGGGGGAGATATAGACAGAAAATCGAGTCCCTGCTAGTTTAGCCTGTAGACCGGGGGGTGTCTACAGGCTTTTTGTTGGTGAGAAAACATGGGACACTGAATTTTTAAGTTCTTCCCCTTCTTTTGACAAAGAATTTTACCATGGTAAAATATTGGGAAAGAAGAACTACAGAAGTGTTACGCGGCGACATTGGGCAGGCCTACAGCCTTTGATCCTGGACAAGCCCTGTGGGAGGTGGTATTCCCATGCCTGTCATACTGATATTTGTCTTTGGTCTTATTGTGGGCAGCTTTTTAAATACCTGTATCCATCGCCTACCCCGGAAGGAATCCCTCCTTGCCCCTCCCTCCTATTGTCCCCGCTGCCGGCACCGGCTGTACCCCCTGGACCTCCTTCCCCTGCTGGGCTATCTTTTTTTGCAGGGTAAGTGCCGCTATTGCCGGGAACCCATTTCCTGGCGCTATCCCACCGTTGAGCTCCTGATGGGCCTTGCAGCTGTGGCCCTCTATTACCACCGGGAACCCGCAACCCTCTTTCCTGCCCTGGTGGTAACTGCCGTTGCCCTGGTGGCTGCCTGCACCGATCTGGAGCACGGCATCGTACCCGATGCCCTGGTGCTGCCAACCCTGGGCGCCGGCTTACTCTATTCCTTCTTTTCTCCCCTTGTATCCCCGGGAAGCAGTATTGCCGGCCTCCTCCTGGGTGGGGGCAGCCTCCTGGCCATTGCCTTTTTGAGCGGCGGGGGAATGGGGGGCGGCGATATTAAATTGATGGCGGCTTTGGGAACGTGGCTGGGCTGGCGCCTGCTGCTAATAGTTCTTTTTCTTTCTTTTCTTGTGGGAGGTATTGGAGGAATATGGTTGCTTTTGTTGAAAATTAAGGGAGGACGGGATCCTATACCCTTTGCCCCAGCTATTGCCCTGGCCCTTTTCCTGGCCCTGGTGGGGGAGGACTTTCTCATGAACTATTACTGGCTTATGCCCTAGGGAAAAGTTCTACAATTGGAGAGGGAATGATGAGAAAGTGGGGAGCAGGGGTTACACCTTCATTGAACTCATTCTCGTACTAATGCTCCTTGCCCTGCTGGCGACCATAACTTGGCCGTCCCTGCAGGCCAGCCTGGACCGCTTTGTCCTGGAGGAAACTGCCTGGCGCATAGCCAGGGAAATACGCCTGGTGCAGCAGATGGCGGTGGTTGAGGGGGAATGGTTTCAGATCCAATTCCTGCACAATTCCGATCGGCTGCGCATAAGTGGACCGAGCATAGATCCGATATTGATCGATCTACCGCCCCAGATCGATTTGCAGCAAACTACCTTTACCAATCAGGAAGTCTTCTTCTATCCTTCGGGAGCACCCTCCATGGGTGGAACGGTGCCCCTGGCCAACGGCAGGGGAGAGAAGAGATTTATAAGGGTAACGGTGGGGGCCGGCAGGGTGCGGGTTACTAAGGAATGGTGACAAGATGGCAATTAGGCTTGATGAACGGGGAATGACCTTTATTGAGGTCCTGGTGGCTTTGGTGCTGCTCACGGTCATTCTCCTGCCCCTGGTTGGGACCCTGACTACCGGCTTTATTGTCACCGGGGAGGGGGGCCGCATTACTACAGCTACTGCCCTGGCCCAGCAGGAAATGGAACGGTTCCTGGCCGGCCTCGATGAACCCTCCCCGCCAACATCCCTGCCCGAAGGCTACAGGGTGGATACCGTTATAACCGACAATGGAGACGGGACGGAGAAGATTAAAGTCATTGTCAGTTGGGGGGAGGAGAACTCCCGCCCGGGGGAGATCACTTTAACCTGCCTGCGGCACAGGTGAGAAGGATGGAAAGATGCTGGGAAAATAGGGGCTTTACCCTGGTGGAAACCATAGTCGTAACTGCCCTGGTGAGCATAATTTTCACCACCGTCGCCCTTTATTACCAAACGGCCTTCGGCATTTGGGATAAGGGCAACAGGCAGGGGGAGCTGCAGCAGCAGGCCCGGATAGCCCTGACGAAGTTGGTGTCCGATTTACAGCAAACCAAAACCTTGCGGTATCAACCCCGGGGTACCGCCAGCTGGCGCGATTTGCCGGCAGGTCATGTTTTGGTATTATTACACGGAGGCTCTCGGGTACAGTTGTCTATTCCTCCGGTGAAGGATGGAGAACCGGATCTTAAGGTAGATTACTATATTTCCACTACCGAAAGTGGTGAAATTACCCTGATCCGCCACACAGGGGGATATAATTCAATCGCTCTGGATATTGTCCAGGTGGAATTGCGATTAAGGGAGGAGAAACCCCTGGTGGAAATAGAACTGGTGGCGGCCAGGGAGGGCGCTGAAGTAAGGCTGGTTACATCTGCCTATTTACGAAATCTCCAGGGGGCAGTCAACTGATATGCGCTACGGGATGGATGAAAGGGGAAGTGCCCTGGTATTTATCTTGCTGACCATGGTGGGCTTGGTACTGTCCGGCCTGGCCCTCCTGTCCCTGGCCAGGCAGGAAAGGCTGATGGCCCAATATCAATACCGGCAAACGCAAGCCTTCTATTTGGCCGAAGCCGGCTTGCAGTGGGCAGA
Organism: Clostridia bacterium DTU030; assembly: GCA_001513125.1. GTDB lineage: Bacteria > Bacillota > DTU030 > DTU030 > DTU030 > DTU030. The sequence continues at coordinate 47,223 of LFSN01000138.1, read as the reverse complement.
GGCCCGCCTGGTCCAAAGCCCCGCTTACCGGGGCACCATTGTCCTGACCTGGGAGGAAGGGGGGCAGACGGAGGTAAACATTAGTGAAGAGGGAGGCCTTATCTCCGTTACCTCCCGGGCGGAAGGGGATGGCCTGCAGTGCACCCTGGTGGCTGCCTTCCAGGTGCTGGATCATACCCCCCTCTATGGGACCGACGGGAATTTGTTTACCAGGGAGCTTGTCCTTGCAGCCCATCCCGACGATGGCGATGGCGCCCCCTTGCCCCGGGTAGAGGGGAAAGTAGTCACCCCGGGCGGGGAAGATGGTGGCGGAAGCAGCGATTTTTTCTTTCCGGAACTACCCCTGTCGGTCTATCCCAGGGCCCTGCAGTGTCGGCACTTAACCCCTGCCCAGCTGGCCGGCAATAGAAATCTGAACGGTATCATTTATGTTGCCGGTGATGTAATGCTGGAGAGGGAAGAGGACAGTATCGGGGGAAGGGCAGTCCTCCTGGTAGAGGGCCAGTTTACCGTCAGGGGCAATGCTGCCCTGGAAGGGGATTTTGTCCTCCTGGCCGGTGAAGGGATTGATCTCTCAGGCACGACCAAGGTCCAGGGCCTCCTTTATACCCCGGGCTTTTTCCGTTTTGGCGGTACGGGAGATATAACCGGTGTTGTCTGGGTCGGTGGGGAAAGTTATCTGGAAGGAGAGGTGTGGATCAGGGAATATGGCGGTGACAAGGGGTTCCTCCTGGGCGAGCTGCCGCCGGTCCTGGTTGTCCGCAAGCTGTGGTATCGGAAGTAGCCGGGGGGTAACCGGCAAAAAGAGAGGAGGGGGGAGAGATGGCGGAATTAAAGAATCAAATGGAAGAGCTTGTCCTGGAGGCCATCGATGAGTATTTGCGGGACAGGTCGGAAATCTGTGACTGTGAAAAATGCCGCCTAGACATGGCAGCCCTTGCCCTTAATGAACTTCCACCCCGGTATGCAGTAACCGAGCGGGGCAAGGTCTTTGCCAAGATTTCCCAGTTGGAGTGTCAATTCGAGACGGATATCCTGATGGCTGTTATACGGGCCGTGGAAAAGGTGGGGAACAACCCCCGGCACTGAGGGGAAATTGGGAAAGGTAGGAAGGAAAGGATGGGTTTCGGGACAAAAAAATATCTTGGCCTTTATATCGGGGCTGAAGACCTCACAGCTGCAGAATTGTGGGTCAGGGGGACCCGCATCCAGGTCGCTAAGGTAGGCATAAAAGCCGCCGGCTGCAGGTTCAATGATCCCGGAGAGCTGGCAGAGGCCCTCGCCCAGCTTTGGCAGGCCTCCGGCTTTAGCAGCCAGGGAGTCACCCTGGCCATTGGTGGTCCTTCCATATTCTATCGGGTTCTTCCTCTACCTAAAATACCCGTGGCAGAACTGCGCAGGGCCTTAGAGTGGGAATTAGCGGACCACTTTCCCTTTTCCGCCCAGGAAGCAGTCTTCGATTTGAGACCCCTGGAGGTCGGTACTGGCCTGGGATCCAATGAGGGCTATTATCTGGTCGTTGCTGCACCCCGGTCCCTCATTGAGGGCTACTTGACAGCCCTGCAGCTGGCAGGCCTGGAACCCTGGGCCATAGAACCAGAACCCCTGGCCCTGCTCCGCTCCTGGGAAGGGCTGGAGAAGGCATCTTTGCTCCTTATCTTGAGGCCCAGCTATGTCACCATCGGCCTTGTCGCCGGGGGAGAACTATTTTTCGCCCGTTCCCTTTCCTGGGGCCTGGAAGTTGTAAGGGAAGGTAGGGCCGCTGGTGAAAAACTCAGCCGGGAATGCCAGAACACCCTGGGCTATTTTCAGGCCAGGACCGGCCAGGATACCTTTGTGCCGGAGGAAGTAGTGATTTATAATGGCGGGAGGGCTGGGGCTTTAGAGGTTCTTCTGCCAGAACTAAAGGGGAGCTTTACCCTGCCCATTCGCCTTGCCCCGCCGCCGGGCAGCAAACTTAGCTGGATTCCCGAAACAGCGGAGGAAGAGAAGCAGCTCCTTGCCGTCTGCATCGGCTCAGGCTTGCGGGAGGTGAGGAAGGGTGGCAGAGATTAATCTCCTGCCCCAGGAATACAGACTGCAGCAGCAGGCAAAAAAACGACAAAGGTCCTGCCTGGTTGTTTTTTTTATTCTTCTTATCTTTTTCTGCGGCCATCTCCTCGGCCTGGTTGGTAAAGTCCAGTTTTATCGCCGGGAGTTGGCCGACCTCCAGCAGCAGCTTGCCAGCCTGGAGGCGGAACTGGCCGTCTTTGCAGAACTGGAAGAAAGGGAAGAATTAATTGAAGAGGGGCGGGAACTTTACAAGCAGTTGGTGCAAGGAGACTTGCCCTGGTCCCTGATCCTCAGGGAAATGGAGGGGGCGGCCCGGCTGGGAATTCATTTAGATCAGTTACATATTGATAGTGAAGGAAGGGTCATTGTGCTGGGGCAGGCGGCAGAGCTGGCCAGCATCGCTTCCTTGTTCACATACCTTGCCCAATCACCGGGCCTGGATGGGATTGATATCGATTATGTCAGACAGGGCAATGAAGGCCAATGGCTGTTTTCCCTGCAGGGTTGGGTCAGGCAGGTGGGAGGGGAGCTATGATTCTCAGTAAGCTGTCCAAGAGGGAGAGGTTCCTCCTGGCCTTGTTAGCAATTTTAATCCTAGTGGTTTTTGGTCATAGCTATATCTACCAGCCTTTGCGGGCGGAACTAAAAAGCCTGGCGGCAGCAGTGGAAGAAACCAAGGAGCTCCTGGCCCAACAAAGCCAGCTGGTAGCCGGAGACAGGGACCTGGAGGAGGAATATCGCCGGAGGGAGGAGAATTATCGGGAGCTGTTAATGCTCCTGCCAGACAATAAGGATCTACCTGCCCTCTTGCTGGAACTGGAAAGAGCTTTGCAGAGCAGGGATGTCGCCCTCCTTGCCTTCGAACCTCTGGAAGAAGAAAGGGTGGGGACCCTTGCCCTTTCTCCCTTGCGCCTGGGCTTGAGGGGCAGTTTTGGTGATATTGCCGCCTTTCTGGAGGAATTGGCTACCTTTCCCCGGCTGATAAGGGCCGTAGAATTGAACTTGTATGGCGACAAGGACGGCGATGTGGTTCGGGCTGATTTGTACCTGGAGGCCTATTATCTGCCTGCTGACGGGGACAATAATGAAGTAACGTGGGGAAGGTATTGAAAATTTCTCCTGGAAAATACATAAGAAAGTATGATGGGTTATGAATAACCTTGTATTAGTTGGCTTTATGGGAACGGGAAAAAGCAGTGTCGGGCGGGAATTGGCCCGGCTGCTCCAGTGGTCCTTCATTGATACCGATCTGGAAATTGAGAAGGAAACCGGTCTTTCCATACCGGAAATCTTTTGCCGCCATGGGGAAGAGTACTTTCGCCGGCAGGAAGGGGAAATTCTCCAGCGGGTAATGGCGGGGGAAAGACAGGTCGTCGCCACAGGCGGCGGAGCAGTAATAAGGAAGGAAAATAGGGAACTTTTCCGGTCCCGGGGCCTGGTCATTGGCCTCCGGGCAGACCCGGAAGTAATCTGGGAGCGGGCCGGGGCCAAGGGTGACCGGCCCCTTTTGCAAAGGCGAAGACAGCTTGCTGTGCTCCTGGCAGAGCGGGAACCCTATTACCGGGATGTGGACCTGACCCTGGATACTTCCCACCGGTCTCCCAAAGAGCTGGCTAAGTTACTTCTTGAACTGCTGGGCTGGCAGGGACGGGACCATTTTTCCCTGCAATTGATACGGGTTAATCTGCCACAAGTAGGTTATAATATTTTTATTCAACCGGGTATTATTTCCAGGGCGGCCTTCTATTTGCCCGCCGGCCTGGGGAGGCGGGTCCTGGTGATAAGCGATACCAGGGTGGGCTCCCTCTATGGACCGGCCCTGCTGGCGGCTTTAGAGGAAGGGAACTACCAGCCCACATTAAAAATGGTGGCGGAAGGGGAAGGGGCCAAGGAGCTTGCCGTAGTCGCCGACCTCTACCAGGCTGCCCTGGCAGCTGGCATGGAGCGCCACTGTCCCATAATAGCCCTGGGAGGCGGCGTTATCGGCGATCTGGCCGGTTTTGTAGCGGCCACCTTTCTGCGGGGCGTCCCCTTCATCCAAATACCGACAACCCTACTTGCCCAGGTGGACAGCAGTGTAGGGGGGAAGGTGGGGATAAACCTGCCCCAGGGCAAGAATCTGGTGGGGTCCTTCTACCAACCGCGGGCAGTCCTTGCCGATCCGGCCCTCCTTGCGACCCTGTCCCCCCGGGACCTGCGGGCAGGTTTGGCGGAAGTTGTCAAGTACGGCCTGGCCTTTTCCCCAGGGTTATTCCAGCTCTTGGAAAGGGAAGTAGCGAGCTGCCCGGCCCTGGACGCTCAAATAATGACAACAATAATAGCAGAATGCTGCCGGCTGAAGGCGGCCATCGTGGCCAGGGATGAGAGGGAAGAGCATGGGCAGCGGATGCTGCTCAACCTGGGCCACACCATCGGCCATGCTGTCGAGCAGGCGGCCGGCTATGGGACCTTTCGCCACGGGGAGGCGGTGGCGGTGGGGCTGGTTGCCGCCTGCCTTCTCTCGGTAAAGTTGGGTTTTTTAAAGCCTGCTATCCTCCAGCGTGTGAAGGGCTTGTTGACAGGGATTGGACTGCCAACCCATCTGTATGGTATAAATGTAAAGGATGTTTTTGTTAATCTGGCCTACGACAAGAAGGTCCGGGGAGGGAAAGTGCCCTTTGTACTGCTGCAGGACCTTGGCCAGCCGGTGATTGTCGAGGACGTGCCCGGAGAAGCGATCCTTGCAGTCCTCAAGGATTTGGAAGCAGGTAAGTAGGTTTCTGAAGGGTATATCCCAAATAAGCTGGAGGTGGATATTTTGCTAGGGAAGAGGGAATTGGAAGAGATCTTGGCCATTGCCCTCCAGGAGGGTGGCGATTACGCTGATATTTTCCTCGAAGAGAAAAGCAACAATGTGGTGTCCTGCGAAGCCGATCGGATCGAAAGGATTAATTCGGGCCGGGAAGCCGGGGCAGGGGTTCGGGTACTGGCCGGTGATTCTACTGCCTATGCCTACACCAATGACCTCTCTTTGCCGGCCTTAAAGGAAGCAGCCTATGTGGCCAGCAAGGCGGCAGCGGGTCGGGAAAAGGGGGTCACAGAGATTGATCTCCGCAAGAGGGAACCCCAGGTTGATTTTGCCATTACCCGCCGGCCAGAGCTTGTCCCCGTGGAAGAAAAGGTAGAAGCTGTTGTCAGGGGAAATAGAGCAGCCCGGGCGGTGGATAAGAGAATAGTCCAGGTCATTGTCGGCTACAGCGACGTCAGGCAGAGGATAAAGCTGGCCAACAGCGAGGGGGATTTGGTCGAAGACGAACGGATCCGGACCCGCTATCTGGTCCACGTGGTCGCCGCCGAGGGGGGCCTAATCCAGACCGGCTATGAGGCCATAGGGGGTCTGGCTGGCTTTGAGCTGGTGGAAGGGGACGAACCGGAACTTTTGGCCGAGAGGGCAGCCAGGCAGGCCGTCCAGATGCTGACAGCCCAACCGGCTCCAGCGGGGCGCATGCCCGTCGTGATGGCGGCAGAGGCAGGCGGCACCATGATTCACGAAGCCTGCGGCCATGGGCTGGAGGCCGATTTAGCCCAGAAGGAACTCTCCGTTTATACGGGCAAGCTGGGGGAAAGGGTGGCCGCCGAAATTGTTACCGTCATTGATGACGGTACACTGCCCAACAAGTACGGTTCCTACCGCTTCGACGATGAAGGGACGCCCTCCCAGCGGAACGTCTTAATCGAGAACGGCATCCTCCGGTCCTATATGTACGACCGCCTTACAGCCGCGAGGGACGGCCACTCCCTGACGGGCAACGGCAGGCGGCAATCCTTCGCCCATCGCCCTATTCCCCGCATGACCAACACCTACATTGCCCCCGGGGAAACGGACCCGGAGGAAATCATTGCCCGGGTCCCAAAGGGACTCCTGGTAAAGAAGATGGGCGGGGGCCAGGTGAACACCACTACCGGGGATTTTGTCTTCGATGTCCTGGAGGCCTATCTCATTGAAAAGGGCAAGATTACAGTTCCCGTCCGCGGTGCCACCCTGACGGGGAATGGCCCGGAGGCCCTCCAGGAAATTGAACTGGTAGGCAATGATCTGGGCTTTGGCATTGGCACCTGTGGTAAGGACGGACAGGGTGTTCCTGTCTCCGATGCCCAACCAACGATCCTGATTAAGCAGCTGATTGTCGGAGGAACGGGATAATACCATAGTTTGCAAATGATGCGAGAAGGAGGCTTTGTAATGAGGGAACGCGAACTTGCCCATTGGGTAGTAGCAAAGGGGCAAGAAAAAGGAGCAAAGTTAATAGAGGCCTTTCTGCTAAAACATAAATCCTTCAGTGTCCAGGTGCACCACGGGAAGATTGAATCAATAAAGCAGGCCCAGGAGGCGGGCCTGGGCATCCGGGTCATAATCGAGGGGCGAATGGGTTATGCCTATACTTCCCAGCTGGATACGGCTCCCGTTGAAGAAGCCCTTTCCCAGGCCATAGCCAATGCCAACAAGACGGCAGCCGATGAGTGTAACATCCTCCCGGAGCCTGCCGACCAGCTGCCGAAAATCGATATTTATGATCCCCTTATCGAAAAAACCCCCGTGGAAGAGAAGATAGAACTGGCCAAGGCCATTGAGGAGGCGGCCTTCAACTATGACCGGCGGGTGGCCAGATCCGAACAGGCAGCCTATGAAGATACCGTCTACCAGGTTGCCATAGTAAACTCCCGGGGGATCGATGTCAGTTACCAGGGCTCCTTCTGTGGCGGTTCCGTGTCGGTGGTTGCCGAGGAAAATGGCGACACCCAGACCGGGTATGGTATGGATTTTGTCCTGAACTTTGCTGCCCTAAAACCCGAGGCCATCGGCAGGGAAGCGGGAGAAGAGGCTGTGGCCATGCTGGGTGCCAGGAAGGTGTCCACCCAGAGGGTTCCCATTGTGATGTCCCCCCGGGTGGCAGCCCAGTTCCTCGGGGTACTGGTGCCGGCCCTGAGTGGGGAGGCGGTCCAAAAGGGACGTTCCCTCCTGGCCGGAAAGCTGGGAGAGGCCGTCGCTGCCAAGGATATAACCCTCATCGATGATGGCACCTTACCCCAGGGGATAAATTCCAGTCCTGTGGACGGTGAAGGGGTGCCGTCGGGTAAAACGGTGCTGATTGAGGATGGGGTCCTCAAAAGTTACCTCCACAACACCTATTCCGCCGCCAAGGACGGGACAAGATCTACCGGCAATGCTTCCCGCCCCTCCTACCGGGGTACCCCGGAAATCGGCCCCAGCAATATCTTCCTGGAAGCAGGCCGGGCCAGCCGGGAGGAACTGCTCCAGGATATCTCCCAGGGCTTTTATATCACTGAAGTCCTGGGCATGCACACAGCCAACCCCATTTCTGGGGATTTTTCCGTCGGTGCCGCCGGCCTGTGGATTGAAAAGGGGGAACTGGCCTATCCTGTCCGGGGAGTTGCCGTCGCCGCCAATATCCTGGAGCTGTTCCAGGGAGTGGAAGCGGTAGGCAACGACCTGCGCTTTTATCTCGGCTACGGCACGCCGACCCTTCGCTTTAGACCCCTGCCCGTCAGTGGCGAGTAATGGCCTCCTCTTCAGGATGTTTATGAAAGGATGAGGGCCAATGAAAATTCTCGTTCTCCACGGGCCAAACCTGAATTTACTGGGACGGCGGGAGCCGGAGATATATGGAGCGATGAGCCTGGAAGCCATCAATCAAAAACTGGCGGAAAGGGCGGCCAAGGCCGGGGTTGAGCTGGAGATAATCCAGTCCAATCACGAAGGAGTCCTGGTCGATGCCCTCCACGGGGCCGCAGACCGGGTCCAGGGGGTAATTATCAACCCGGCTGCCTTAACCCACTACAGCATCGCCCTCCGGGATGCCATCGCTTCCCTGCAGGTTCCGGTGGTTGAAGTCCATTTGAGTAACATTTATGCCCGGGAGGACTTCCGTCACCGTTCCGTCCTTGCCCCGGTAGTGTGGGGGCAGATAACGGGTTTGGGCCCCTTAGGGTATATCCTGGCCCTGGAAGCCCTCCTGGCCAGGGAAGAATATAATCCGTAGGGCACCGGCAGTTTAGTAACAGGTGGGAGAGGTGTAAATATGCTGGCGAGGGTGGAAAAACTGCAGGAGAAGTTGTCGGATCTGGAGCTGGATGGCCTCCTGGTCGGCCATGGGCCAAACCGCAGGTATTTGAGCGGCTTTACCGGCACGGCAGGTTGGCTCCTGATTACCCAAAACAAATCCTTTCTCTGTACCGATTTTCGTTATGTGGAACAGGCCGGCAAGGAGGCAGTCGGGTGGGAAATAGTGCGCTACAAGAGACCCTTTACTGCCACCCTGACCCCCCTGCTTGCGGAAAATGGCCTGGGGCGGGTGGGGTTTGAGGAAGAGTATCTGTCCTATCAGGATTACCGCAAGCTGGCCGGCGAGATCAGCGGGGTGGAATGGGTTCCCTGTTCCGGCCTGGTAGAAGCCCTGCGGCGGCAAAAGGACGAGACGGAGCTTGCAGCTATCAAAAGGGCGGCCCAGTTGGATGACAGGGCCTTTGCCCACATCCTCTCCTATTTGCAGCCAGGCCGTCGGGAGCGGGAAATTGCCCTGGAATTGGAATTCTTTGCCCGCCGCCACGGGGGAGAGGGAGCCAGTTTTGACATCATCGTTGCTTCGGGACCCCGTTCCGCCCTGCCCCACGGCGTTGCCAGTGACAAGTTGCTCCAGGAGGGGGAATTTGTTATTATGGATTATGGGACGGTGGTCGACGGTTATCATTCCGACTTCACCCGAACCGTTGTCCTGGGGGAACCGACGCCGGAACAGCTAAAGGTGTACCAGGTTGTTCAGGAGGCCCAGCAGGCGGCGGCAGCCGCTGTAGCTCCCGGCCGCACCGCCGGCGAGATTGATGCCATCGCCCGGAAAATAATTGCCGACCACGGCTATGGTCCCCATTTTGGCCATGGCCTGGGCCATGGCGTGGGCCTGTGCATCCACGAAGGACCCCACCTGGCCCCGGGGGCCGACACGGTCCTGGTGCCGGGCATGGTCGTGACCATTGAGCCGGGCATCTATCTGCCGGGCTGGGGCGGGGTGCGGATCGAGGACCTGGTTGTCGTTACCGAAACAGGGTGCCAAGTCCTCAACGAGACCCCCCGGGAACTCATCCGGGTAGTTTAACTGTGGAGGCAGCCTTTGGTCTCCGTCCCGGAGAAAACAGAGCCATGGAGAAGTTGGCAGTATATCCCTGGTGGCTTACTTTTAGAAGGAGGTGCCCAGATGATTTCGACCAATGATTTTCGCACTGGGTTGACCATTGAATTGGATGGAGAGGTGTACACGGTAGTAGATTTTCTCCACGTGAAGCCTGGCAAAGGGGCGGCCTTTGTCCGCAGTAAGCTTAAAAATGTAAAAACCGGTGCGACCATAGAGAAGACCTTCCGGGCCGGGGAAAAGGTCAGCCGTGCCCATCTCGACAAGCGGGAAATGCAGTATCTGTACAGGTCGGGAGAGCAGTTTACCTTTATGGATACAGAAAACTATGAGCAGTTCACCTTTTCCGAGGAGCAGCTGGGTGAAGCCGTCAAATTCCTCAAGGAAAGCATGCTGATCAGTGTTCTGGTACATAATGGAAACACCATCGGGATTGAACTTCCCAATTTTGTGGAACTGGCCGTGGAAAAAACCGATCCGGGAGTCAGGGGCGATACCGTTTCCGGAGCCACAAAAAGGGCCGTGCTGGAAACAGGGGCGGAGGTCCAGGTTCCCCTCTTTGTTGAGGAAGGCGATGTAATTAAGATAGATACCCGTACAGGTGAATATATTGAAAGAGCCTAGTGTTATTTCTCCTTTTCTGTGATATACTATGACTAAGTTATTGGTAAAGCAAGGAAAGGAGGAGTGTCACATGCGGGAACTGAGGGAAAGGATTGCCTACCTCCAAGGACTGGCCGAGGGACTTGAGTTAAAGCAAGATACGGGAGAAGGCAGAATCCTGGGAGAGATCTTGGCCATTATGAGCGAAATGGTCGATGAACTGGAACAGCTTTCCGAGGACCACCAGGAACTAGAGGAGTATGTGAACGCCGTTGATGAAAGCCTGGGTGAACTGGAGGAGGATTATTACAACGACGAGGAATTCCTGGAAGACGAGGAGGATGAATTTATAGAAGTAGACTGTCCCGAATGTGGCGAAAAGGTCTATTTTGAAGAAGATGTACTCGATGAAGACGGGACCGTCATCGAGATAACCTGTCCCAATTGTGGCACCATAGTGTTTAGTACTGAAGAAGATGATGATCTATATTTAGATTTTGAAGATTTCGATGACGACTACGATGATGAGGAAGAACCTTTAGAAGAAACCGGGGATGGGGAGTAGGGAAAGGCCTTAAGCCCCTGGGAAATGAATACAATTCTTTCCGGCTGCTGCAGCGACCCTGCAGCAGCCTTTTTTTGTTTCATAATTTTGCCAGCAAGACAATATCTATAGAGAAGAAGGGGTGGTTAGAATTGGATCCCTTACCACTGGCAGACAGGAAAACTGGTCCGGCCTCCCCGGGTCCCTGGCAAGTACTTTCCTTTTTGGCCCCGCCGGTGCGGGATATCCTGGCCCGGCTGAGCCCGGAGGCTTGGTCCCAGCTGGAAGAAATCCGGCTGCGCCAGAACAGGCCCTTGATGGTAAATCTGTCCTGGGGAGATACCTTTGTTGATCCCGGGGGCAGGCCCATTCCCTCGGCAGCGGGCGCCTATCTGGTTACGGCCGAGGACATGAAAAGGACCCTGGAGCTGATGAGCAACTGTTCCATATACAGCCTGGAAGAAGAACTGCGGCAGGGTTTTATAACCCTGCCGGGAGGGCATCGGGTGGGGCTGGCAGGTAAGGCTGTCCTGGAAGGGGGCAGGATCCGCACCCTCAAGTATATTACCGGACTTAACTTGCGAATAGCCCGGGAATTGCCCGGTGTTGCCGATAAGGTGATGCCCTATGTAATTAACCAGAGGGAAGGAAATCTGTACCACACCCTCATCGTCTCCCCGCCCCGGGGGGGGAAGACAACCCTGCTGCGGGATATGGTGCGCCAAATCAGCTGGGGCATCCCATCCCTGGGCCTCCCAGGCCGGAGAGTCGGCCTGGTCGACGAACGTTCGGAAATAGCTGGCTCCTATGCCGGTGTTCCCCAGAAGGATCTGGGACCGCGGACAGACATATTAGATGGCTGCCCCAAGGCAGAGGGGATGATGATGCTGATCAGATCCATGTCCCCCCAGGTCATTGCCACCGACGAGCTGGGCCGGGAAGAGGATGTCTTCGCCCTGGAAGAAGCCCTCCATGCCGGGGTGAAATTATTGACAACGGTCCATGGCCACAATTTGGCCGACCTCCGGCAGCGGCCTATCCTGGCCCGGATACTGGGCCGGAAGATTTTTGAACGGATAGTTTTCCTGGGCTTCTCCCTGGGGGTGGGTACCCTGGAAGGGGTGTTCGACGGCCAAACCTATTCGGCCATCCTCGCAAAACCCCTTCGCTAAAGGGGGGAAAAACATGCTGAAGTTAACGGGGGCCCTCCTCATCATTGGGGCCTGCGGGCTCCTGGGAAATGACATTGCCCGGGCCTATGCCCAGCGGCCCCGCCTGCTCCGCTCCCTGCAGACGGCCCTGCAATTGTTAGAAACAGAGATCAACTATGGGGCAACGCCCCTACCCGCTGCCCTCAAGCTGGTTGCCACCGCAGGCGACCCCCAAATAGCCCCCTTTTTCCTTAGTGTGCGAGCTCTTCTCCTTGAGCCTGGCGGAAAGGGACTGGTGGAAGCCTGGAAGAGGGGGCTGGAGGAGCTCAAATATTATACCGTTCTCACCGAGCGGGATCTGGAGCCCCTGGCGGCCCTGGGAGGGATTTTAGGCGGTTCTGACCGGCAGGATCAGGTCAAACATCTCCAGCTTGCCCGGGAGCAGCTCAAAGGGGTAGAAAAAGGGGCAAGGGAGGCCTGCAGTAAAAACGAGCGGATGTGGCGCTACCTGGGGTTTCTCCTCGGGACCATGTTGGTATTGACCCTTTACTAAGACCGAAGGGAGTGGCAGCCATGGACTTTGATCTGATCTTTAAAATTGCCGGGATTGGAATCCTGATCTCCATCTTAAATACGGTCTTACATCAGGCCGGCAAGCAGGAGCAAGCCCAGATGCTCACCCTGGCTGGAGTTGTGATTGTCCTGCTGATGGTGGTCCAGCTCATTAACCAGCTCTTCACCGCCGTGCGCACGGTCTTTCGCATCTATTGAAGGGGTGGTGTTATGGAACTTCTGCCCTTTGTCGGCCTTGGGATGGTAGCCACAGTTCTGGTCCTCCTCCTCAGGGAAGAGCGGCCGGAATTGGCCTCACTTCTCAGTTTAGCCGCCGGCGTTATGATCCTACTCCTTTTGATGGACCGGATAGCCACCGTCTTCAACCTCCTGCAGCAGCTAGCCTTTCGCGCCCAATTAGACCTCCTTTATTTAAATACGGTCCTCAGAATAGTGGCCATTGCCTACATTGCCCAGTTCGGCTCCCAAATTTGCCGCGATGCCGGGGAGAGTGCCATCGGCGGGAAGATAGAATTGGCGGGCAAGATATTGATCATGTTCCTTGCCGTTCCCCTGATGCTGGTTATTTTAGATTCGGTCTTACAGCTTTTGCCCTGAAAAACAGCTGAGGTGGGTTAGCCATGGCGGAAAAGCGTCTTGCTCCCCTTGTCATGATACTCTTCCTCTGCCTTGTCTTGAGCTTCCCTGCTGCTGCCCGGGAAGAAGAACCGGCCTTTGATCGGGAAGAGATAATTAGAGAACAAATGGAAGAGCTGGATCTGGAAAAAATTGAAGCCTTTATAGCCGAAATTAATCGCCAGGGGGCAAAATTTATACCGGAGATAAACCTGCAGGAACTGGTGGGGCGGGTAGCCAGGGGCGAGGAGGCCTTCAGCGTAAGGGCCCTCCTGGCCGGCCTTCTAAAATACCTCTTCCAGGAAGTGGTGGCCAACTCCCACCTCCTGGGTCAGCTCCTCCTTTTAGCCGTTATAGCGGCCATTCTCAATAATATCCAGCAGGCCTTTTATGCCCAGGAAGTGGGCCAGGTGGCCTACGCGGTCTGCTTCCTTGTTTTACTGGCCCTGGCAGTCCAAAGCTTTACCATTGCCATAAGTACCGGAAAGGAAGCAATCGAGAAAATGGTAACCTTTATGCAGGCCCTGCTTCCCCCCTTATTGGCCCTCCTGACGGCTGTGGGTGGGATAACCAGTGCCGCTGTCTTCCATCCCCTCCTGCTTATGATAATTAGTGTTCTGGCAACGGTCATAGAATCGACCATTTTCCCCCTGATCTATGTGGCAGCCATACTGGCCATTGTCAGCCAGTTATCGGCCGGGATCAGCCTTTCCCGCCTGGCCGGCTTAATTCAGGAGGGCAGCGTTGTCCTCCTGGGCCTGGCCATCAGTATCTTTATCGGCGTCCTTGTAGTGCAGGGCGTTGCGGCTTCTGTCTCCGATGGTGTTTCCCTGCGGACGGTAAAATTCCTGGCCGCCACCTTTGTTCCCCTGGTCGGCAAAATGTTGGCCGACACCATAGATGCCGTTGCCAGCTGTTCCCTGCTCTTAAAAAATGCCATCGGCATAGTGGGGGTCTTGGCCGTCATTATTCTCTGTTCCTTTCCCATCCTTAAACTGGCGGCCCTGATCCTCATTTATAAAGTGGCGGCGGCCGCCATCCAACCCATTACCGAAGGGAGGCTGGTACAGTGCCTTAATTCCCTGGCCAACAGCCTGACGGTGGTTTTGGTATCCATTGCCACCGTAGCCGTCATGTTTTTTATAACCATCACCGTTATTATCGGAGTCGGCAATATGACGGTAATGCTTCGTTAAAGGAGGGTGGTGCTGGACATTGCCACTGCTTGCTTATCTTCGGGAATTGGTTAAAGAGCTGATCCTTATTGTCATCCTGGCCGGTTTTATCGATCTCCTTCTTCCCAGCGGCAGTACCCGCAAATTCGCCCGGGTAGTCGTGGGTCTCTTTGTCATCATGGCCCTCTTCAACCCCCTCCTCCTGCTCCTGCGGCAGGAGGTGTCCTGGAGCCCGGCCCGATTGGAGAACAGTGTTTTCAGGGGGGAGGAATTGGGGCGGATAAGCAGTCAGGGGGAAGCCCTGGCGGCAACGGCTAAGGAGCAGGCCTATGCCCACTACCGGCGCCAGCTGGAGGATCAGGCCAGGGCCCTGGTTATATCTTTGGAAGAAGTTTCCCAGGTCCAGGCCCAGGCTATTTTGGAAGAGGAATCAGGACGCCTTCTGGGTCTGGCAATCTGGGTCAAGGGGGAGGAGGAAGCCGGTGCAGGGGTGCCCATGGTAGAGGAGATAGAGATAAGGATAAGTGAAGGGGGAGAAGCTGGCCCCCGGGGAGGGGGAGAGGGAGCCCTTCCAGCGGCCCTTAAGGAAAGGATAATTACTGTCCTGACAACCTTTTTTGGCATTGAACCGGAAGCTATTTCTGTCTTTGCCTGGGATAAAGGTATTTCTGATTAGGCAGGAGGTGCAACCAAAGATGAGTTTACTTAGCCTCCTTAAGGAAAACCTGCCCTTTGCAGGGGACAGGGAGGAGATGGAGGGGAAAAACAGGGCCTGGGGCAGGCCCCAAAGGGGAATATCCTTAAAAGTGGTGGTACTGGGGGTCATGGGCCTTTTACTTTTCCTTACTGCCAGTATCTGGGGCAGGAGGGGGGTGGAAGGGCCGGAAGCCCAGCTGCCCGAAGCAGGGATCAGGGTAAAGGAGCCCGTGGCAGAGGGGAAATTAACGGTGCTCCAGCAATATGAAGAGTTTCTTTCCTCCCGCCTGGCCAGTATTCTAACGGAAGTTCAGGGTGCCGGGGAGGTTGCCGTTTACGTCAGCCTGGCCAGCGGCCCGGAATACGATTATGCCCAGAACAGGAGCGTGGAAGCGCGGACGACGGAGGAGAGGGATACCGGGGGCGGGCAGAGGGTCATTCAGGAAACGAGGGAAGACAACCAGCTGGTCATGGTTGCCGGCAGTCAGGGGAACGGGAACCAGGGGCTGGTGCACAAGGAATTACACCCACCGGTCCAGGGGGTGCTGATAGTAGCCGAAGGGGCGGAAAACTCCCGGGTTAAAGCAGAATTGACCCGGGCAGTCCAGGTAGCCCTCGGGATAGGGAGTCATCAAATCGTTGTCTTAGCAAAGGAAAGGTAGGTGTGACTCCTATGGCCCTTTTATTGCGGCGGGAATGGCTTTGGTTGGTTGTTTGCCTCATATTTGTGTCCCTTATCGTTTTCTATTCAATTAAATTAGCCCAGCAGCCGCCCCCGGAAACAGGGGAAGAACTGGCGGGAGGGGAAGAAGTTGAAGGGGAAGGGGAGGAAGGAGGAGAAGAAGAACCAGTACAGCCCAAGGGGGCCGAGGCGGATTTTTTTATCGAGTATCGCCTGGAACGGGAGCGGGTCCGCGGCCAGCAAATGGATATGCTGCGGGAGATAGTCCATAATCCCAATACCGATCCAGAAAGCCGCCGGGAAGCCCATGACCTATTGCTGCAGGTGTCCCAGAGCCTGGAGCGGGAAATGGAACTGGAGGGGTTGATTAAAGCCAAGGGCTTCCGGGATGCAGTGGTCTTCATCAACCGGGAGCAGGTCCATGTGGTGGTGAAGGCCGAGGATCTGACAAAAAGCCAGGTTGCCCAGCTGGGTGATCTGGTGCAGGGCCTGTGCGGGGTCCCCCTGGAAGCCATTGTGATAGATAGCAGGCCCAGATAAAACGAAGAAGAATTGTATTGCCCTGGGGAGTCTGGTATAATAAAAAACAAGTTTAGGTGTCTTTGGGATTTTGTAGAAATTAAAGACTTTATCCTCAGGGGGTGTATTGTTGTGACCGAAAAGGGGCAGGATCTCACAGGAAGGGAAAATGTGGTTGGTACAATCAAAATTGCCGATGAGGTTGTAGCCATCATTGCCGGTCTGGCTGCCACGGAAATTGAAGGGGTGGCCGGAATGAGCGGCGGCTTTGCCGGCGGGATAGCAGAAATGCTGGGCCGGAAGAATCTGTCCAAGGGAGTCAAGGTTGAGGTCGGCGAACGCCAGGCCGCCGTCGATTTATATGTTATCGTCGAATACGGCGTTCCTATCCCCGATGTCGCTTACATGGTCCAGGAAAATGTAAAAAAGAAAATTGAAACTATGACCGGCCTGGAAGTTGTCGAAGTTAATGTCCATGTTCAGGATGTGCGCATGGCACCGGAAGTAAAGGAAGATGAGACCCGGGTTAAATAAGGGGATTAGATGGTGTAGATATCCCCTTGAGAGAAGTGATAGGTATTAGGGAAAGGGGTTTAGGTTAAAATGGGCTTTCTAGATCGAATTCTCCTTTTGGTGGCCATGCTGTCCCTGGTCTTCCTTTCCCTCTTCGCCCTTCTTTTGGCCTTTGGCCTCCTTTCCCTGGAACAGCTGGGGACAAGCATAGCCTACCTGTACGGCCGTTATGATCTAGGCCTGGTGGCCCTCCTTCTGCTCCTGGCCAGCCTGCGCCTCCTTTACCTGGCCCTGGGCAGGAGGGGGCAGGGAAGGGGCATCAGCTCCCGGACCGAGTTGGGAGAGCTGAAAATATCCTTTGCGGCGGTGGAAAACCTGATCCAAAAGACTGTCCGCCAGGTAAAGGGGGCCCGGGAAACGAAGGTCCGGGTAAAGGGTACACCGGGGGGAGTGGCTGTAAAGCTCCATTTGGTTGTCAATCCCGAGGAGAATGTTCCTGCCCTTTCGAAAATGATCCAGGAGGCCATCTGTGAACAGGTGAGGGAAACCATGGGGATTGAAGTAGATGAAGTAAGCATCTTTATCGCCAACATCGGCCAGGAAGCCCTCGGGAAGAAGGTAGAATAACAGATACCCTGGTGGATGTTCCAGGAAGAGGTGGGTTAAGATGAAGGAAGAAATCCTTGCTCTCTTTATCAGGCACCGGGGCAAGATCCTGGGTTGTGTCGGCGGCTTTGTCCTGGGCTGGCTGATTATTTCCCGGGGTTTAATTCAAACATTGATCCTTTTCATCTGTGCCGGTCTGGGTTATTATATTGGGAAAAGGCTGGACGATGGGGGAGAACTGGAAGAGATCTTGGAGCATTTCTGGCCTCCTGACAGGCGATAATGGATGATTGGGGAAAGGAGAAGGACGTTTTGGGTCGCAGGATCGCGCGGGAGCAAGCCTTAAAGGCCTTTTACCAGATGGATGTAGCCAGGGCAACACCAGAAGAGGCCTTCCACACGGTGACAGAGGGCCTGGCCCTTAAAGAGGAGAATAAAGGCTATTTGCAGGAATTGATCTGGGGAATGTGGGAAAAGCGGGAAAAAATAGATGAGCTAATAGACCGCTTTGCCGTCGACTGGACCGTAGAGCGTCTTTCCCGGGTAGACAGGGCTGTACTTCGGCTGGCCGTCTACGAACTGCTTTACTGCCCGGATATCCCGGCCAGTGTTTCCATCAATGAGGCGGTAGAATTGTGTAAAAAATACAGTGGGCCCCAGTCAGGACCCTTTGTGAACGGTATTTTGGGAGCAATAAATAGGCTCCTCAAGGAACAGACCCCAGAGGATGAATAGAACACCCCAGGGGGCCCTTTTTCTGTTAGGTTGGCAGGAAAAGCCGGAAGAAGATGAGAATAGTATAAAGGCTGGACACTTATCCGGATCCCGAGGGAATCCGGATTTATCTTTACCAAAGGGTGGAGGATTGCCGGGGAAGGTTGTGATGCCATGCAGCCGAGGATATACCAGGTCAGAGAAGTAAACCGGTATCTCAAGGGAAAACTGGAGGGGGACGATTTTCTCCAGAACCTGGGGGTGCAGGGAGAAATATCAAATTTTAAACACCATAGTTCTGGACACATGTACTTTACCCTCAAGGACGAGGAGTCGACCTTACGCTGTGTAATGTTTCGCAGCCAGAACCGCAGATTAAATTTTGCTCCCAGGGACGGCCTGCAGGTAATAGCCCTGGGTTCCATAGGGGTTTACATCCGGGACGGTGTGTATCAGTTTTATGTGGAAGCCATGGAGCCTGCGGGCCTTGGTTCCCTGCACCTGGCCTTCGAAGAGTTGAAAAGAAAGCTGGCCGGTGAGGGCCTCTTTTCCCCAGAGCGGAAAAGGTCTCTGCCCCTGCTGCCTCGCAGGGTGGGCGTCATTACCTCTCCCACCGGTGCTGCCATCAGGGATATTATTACCGTGTCCAGGCGGCGCTTTGCCAATGTGGACCTGATTGTAGCTCCGGTCCTAGTCCAGGGGGACAGGGCTGCTCCCCAGATGGTCGCTGCCTTAGAAGCCCTGGCCCGGGTTCCCGGTATCGATGTCATTATCATCGGGAGGGGTGGGGGCTCCTGGGAGGAACTGTGGCCCTTCAATGATGAAGGATTGGCCCGGGCCATAGCTGCCTGTCCCGTTCCCGTTATTTCCGCTGTGGGCCATGAAACGGATTTTACCATCGTTGATTTTGTGGCCGATGTGCGGGCGGCCACTCCTTCGGCGGCGGCAGAACTGGCCGTTCCCGACAAGGAAGAGCTGCGCCTTCGCCTCCAGAACCTTGCTGCCCGCTCCCAGCAGGGAATCAGGACAATTTTAGAGCAAAGGCGGCAAGCTTTGTCGACTCTGGCCCGGCGCCGCCCCTTTACTGCCCCTGAGGCCTTTTTTAATGATAAGCGGCTCCTCCTGGATGGTTATGCCCGGGATTTAGAGCGGTCCATTACCCAAAATCTTGGGCAGTGGCGGAGCAAATTATCCCTGCAGGCGGGCAGGCTGGATACCCTCAGCCCCCTGGCTGTCCTCCAGCGGGGTTACAGTATCGTCTTTGCAGAAGATGGCCGGATTGTGAAGGGGGCGGGTGAGGTTTCCAGGGGAGAGAGGATAAGGGTCAAACTGGCCCGGGGGCAGTTGGGCTGCCTGATTGAAGATGTAGAGGAGGGGGAAACTGGTGAAGGAAGATAGCTTTGCTGCTGCCTTGACCCGCTTGGAGCAGGTTGTCCAGGTGTTGGAAGGGGGAGAGCTGGGTCTTGAGGAAGCCCTGGCCCTCTTTGAGGAAGGGGTGGGCCTCATACGCCTTTGCAATGAAAAGTTGGAAAAAGCCGAGGGGAAGATAAAACTTCTCCTCCAGGAGAATAATAGCATTAAACTGGAGCCTTGGGGGGAAGGGGAAAAACCGTGAACTTACACAATTACCTGCAGGAAAAGGCTGCATCCATCGAGGATGCTCTAGATAGGATACTGGCAGAGGGGGATACGGAGCCATCCATCCTCAATGAGGCCATGCGCTACAGTGTCTTTGCCGGGGGCAAGCGCCTGCGGCCCATTTTGACCATTGCTGCGGCCGAAGCCGTGGGGGGCCGGGAGGAGGATGTGATGACAGCGGCCTGTGCCATTGAGCTCATCCACACCTACTCCCTCATCCACGACGACCTCCCGGCCATGGACGATGACGATTACCGGCGGGGCAGGCCGACCAATCATAAGGTTTACGGGGAGGCCCTTGCCATCCTGGCCGGCGATGCCCTGCTGACCAAGGCCTTTGAGATCTTGGCCGGCTGTTCGGTCCCCGGTACCGCTGGGAGGCTAATGCTGCGGGTTATAGGGGAAATAGCCGAGGCAGCCGGTGCCCGGGGCATGGTGGGGGGGCAGACCCTTGACATCCTTTCGGAGGGAAAGGCCGTCGATGCCAGGACCCTTTTCTATATCCACAAAAATAAAACGGGCGCCCTCTTGCGGGCTTCGGTGCGGACAGGCGCTATTTTGGCTGGGGCCGGTGAGGAAGAATTGACTGCTCTGACTTCCTTTGCCGAAGAGTTTGGCCTCCTATTTCAAATCACCGACGACATCTTAAATGTGGTGGGTGACAGCAGCAAGATGGGGAAGCCGGTGGGCACTGATGCCCAGCGGGCCAAGGCTACCTATCCGGCACTTTACGGCCTGGATGGGGCTAGAAAAATGGCCCGGGAGGGTAAAGAAAGGGCCCTGGCTGCCCTGGATTCCTTTGATAGCAAGGCAGACCCCCTGCGCCTGCTGGTCAGCTATCTTTTAGAACGGGAAAAATGACAGGGAAAGGGTGGGGGATGGCAGGGTGTTGGAGAACAGGGTGTTGGTTGCTTCCCTCATCGCCGGGATTGCTGCCCAAATATTAAAGGTCATAATCAATTACCTGGTCAAGAGGGAAATCGATTTTAGACTCTTTGTCACTTCCGGCGGGATGCCAAGCTCCCATACTGCTTTGGTCGTTGCCCTGGCCACAGGAGTCTGCAGGCAATTGGGCTGGAACTCAACGGAATTTGCCATAGCAGTGGTTTTTGCCCTCATAGTTATGTATGATGCAGCAGGGGTGCGGCGAGCCGTGGGGAAACAGGCGGAAATCCTGAATATAATTATGGATGAGGTAGTACAAAAGGGTAGATTCCGCGAAGAACGCTTGAAAGAGCTCCTGGGACACACCCCAAAGGAAGTTTTCGCCGGTGGAGTGCTCGGCCTGATTGTGGCTTGTTTTTACGTGCCCTGATCATCTTTGCACCACCGTGCCGGATATGTTATAATTCTTCTTGCTTGAAAAATGAATAACAGTGCGGACAGGTGGTGCAGTATTCTAGTCAGTACAATCACCTTTGAAGGCGGGGCTAAAAATCCGTCAAGGGCACATCGATGAAGTTCCTGGTGCTGGCTGCTGACGCCCAGTCGGGGGTTGGTGCTGGGAGTTAAGGAGGCGAGGGCAGTCCGCAAGGGCATGCGGGTCCTGACCCTGCTTCCGTGGAGACCCAAGTGCGTGGCCTTGCCGAAGGCTACGGCTTGGGGAGAACCTGCATGCGGTGAAAGCTGTGTGCAGTGTAGCCTGCCTTGAGTGGTAGGGGCGAATCAGTGACAGCCGGGTTTTCGAGTGGGGCCCAAAGAAAACCAGGCCTATGGCTGTGAAACCTCTACTGCAAAAGAGGCTAGAAGGTGATTGGCTGTCGAGGAAAGCTCCTAGACTGCCCAATTTAGATTGGGGCAGGTCGGGGATTACAGTGTGGACTAAGTGGTAATCTAGTCCCATTCCCGGCGACGGTATGGAGCAATGCAGTGAAGGGAAACCGCCCGGATGGCAACATCCTGGTGCATTGCTGGGAAAACCTACTAGACCTTAAGCCACAATGTTTACTCGACTTGCTACCACCTGTCCTCCTCTTACATAGTGCAGAAAAGGGAGAGACTCTGGGGAGGAGGGCTTTCCCTTTTTCTATTATGCCCCAAAATAAATATTTTGGTGGTGGAAAAGCTTTTGGCTAATAAGGGAAAGAATAAACAAGATGGGAATAAAGAGTTATTGGCCCGCAGTACGCGCGTCTTGCGCGTCGGTGCCCTGACCTTTCTCCTGACTATAATACTGACTCTGGCTTCCGATTCGGTGCTTAATTTCCTTGGCCTTTCCATGGCGGTTCTGATCCTGTTTCTAATTATCGGTACAGGGATTCTCTTTGATATAATTGGTGTGGCCGTTACCGCCACCGGGGAGGCATCCTTCCATGCCATGGCGGCAAAAAGGGTCCATGGTGCCAGTCACGCCATTCGCCTGGTTCGCCATGCCGATCGGGTGAGCAGTTTTTGCAATGACCTGGTGGGAGACATTTGTGGAACGGTCAGTGGTGCTGCTGCGGCCAGTATTGTTTTTAATCTGGCGGTCAGGGGCCTTATAACCGACCAGTCCCTGGCCTCCTTGGTGATAGTTGGTTTGGCCGCCGCCCTTACGGTAGGGGGGAAGGCGGCCGGCAAATACCTGGCCCTGTACCGGTGCCGGGAAATAACCTTTCAGGTGGGCCGTCTCCTGGCCTGGCTGGAGGAAAAATTCGGTATAAGGCTCCTGGCAGAGAAGGGGAAAATGCGACGGAGGTGAGAATTGTTTGGGAAATATACTGGCAGGGATAAAGGGGCCGGAGGATTTACAATCCCTAAATGATGCCGAACTTGGGGAACTGGCGGCAGAGATCCGACAGAGAATTATCGCTGTTGTTTCCCACAATGGCGGGCATTTGGCTCCCAACCTTGGTGTAGTGGAGCTGACCCTGGCCCTCCACAGCGTCCTCCGCAGTCCCCGGGACAAAATTATCTGGGATGTCGGGCACCAATGCTATGTACATAAGATCCTTACCGGGCGGCAGGAGCAGTTTCCGACTCTCCGCACTCAGGGCGGGCTGAGTGGTTTCCCTAAGCCGGAGGAAAGCCCCCACGATGTGGTGGGCACTGGACATACCAGCACCTCCATTTCCTCAGCCCTGGGCCTGGCCCTGGCCCGGGATCTTGCGGGAGAGGATTATACCGTCTGTGCCGTGATCGGTGACGGAGCCCTGACGGGGGGGCTGGCCCTGGAGGGCTTAAATCATGCCGGCCATGTAGGGACAGACCTGCTGGTGGTTTTGAATGACAACGAAATGTCCATCTCGCCCAATGTGGGTGCCCTGTCCTCCTATCTGAGCCGCCTGCGCACCGAGCCGGCCTACGGCAAACTGAAGGCCGATGTCGAGTATATTTTGCGCAAACTTCCCGCCATTGGCGGACAGGTGGTAAAATCGGTCGAAAGGTTAAAGGACAGTCTCAAGTATTTGCTGGTGGCGGGGGTGCTCTTTGAAGAACTTGGTTTTACCTATCTAGGCCCCATTGACGGGCACAATTTACCCCTGCTGAAACAGGTCCTCACCAGTGCCAAAAGGGTCAAAGGGCCCGTCCTCCTCCATGTGATTACTATCAAGGGTAAGGGCTACCCCCCGGCGGAAGCAGAACCAGATCGCTTTCACGGTGTCGGTCCCTTTGATCCGGTGACGGGGAAGGCAAAGAAGAAGGGGGGGGCTCCCACCTATACAGAGGTCTTTGCCAAAACATTGGTACAACTTGCCGAGGGGGACCACAGGATAGTGGGCATTACCGCGGCCATGCCCAAGGGAACGGGCCTTGATCTGTTGGCCCAGAGGTTTCCCAACCGCTGTTATGATGTGGGTATAGCAGAACAGCATGCCGTTACCCTTGCCGCCGGACTGGCAAGGGGAGGCTTCAGGCCGGTGGTGGCAGTATACTCGACCTTCCTGCAGCGGGCCTATGACCAGATTGTCCATGACGTCTGCCTGGCCAATTTGCCGGTGGTCTTTGCCATGGATCGGGGTGGGGTAGTCGGTGAAGACGGCCCGACTCACCACGGGGTCTTCGATCTGGCTTATTTGCGCCATATTCCGGGGATGACCCTGATGGCCCCGAAGGATGAAGCTGAACTGCAGCAAATGCTGGTCACGGCCATGGGCCACCCGGGTCCTGTCGCCTTGCGCTATCCCCGGGGCAGCGGGGAAGGGGCTGCATTGTGGGAGAAACCCCATCCTATACCCATTGGCAGGGCGGAAGTAGTCCGCCCGGGTACCGATATTGCCCTTTTGGCCCTGGGACCCATGGTGGCCAGGGCCCAGGCTGCTGCAGAAATCTTAGCCCAGGAAGGCATCGATGCCGCCGTTATAAACGCCCGTTTTGTCAAACCCCTGGATGAAGAAACCATTTTATCCTATGCCCAAAAGACCAGGAAGCTGGTCACCATAGAGGATCATGTCTGCCAGGGGGGATTCGGCAGTGCCGTTCTGGAACTATTGGCACAAAAAGGCGTTACCGGCTGCCGGCTTGCGGCAATGGGCTATGGCGATAGATTTATCGAACACGGGAGCCGGGAATATCTTTTGGAAAAGAACAGGCTTACCGCTGCCGGCATAGTAGAAACCGCAAGAAACCTTTTGGATCTACCTGAAGGACAGGAAAAGGTCTGCCGGGGCCCGGAGCGGGGGGAAGGCCATGGCTGAAAAAAAGGAACGTCTGGATGTCTTGCTGGCGAAGAAGGGTTACTTCCCCAGCCGGCAGAGGGCCCAGGCAGCCATTATGGCCGGCCTTATCCTAGTCAATGGGGAAAAAATAGAAAAGGCCGGCACCCGGGTCGAGCCGGAAGCGACCATTAGAATTCTAGGCCAGGAGCATCCCTATGTGAGCAGGGGAGGTTTGAAGCTGGAGAAGGCCTTGGAGGGCTTTGGCATAGCACTAGACGGCAAGGTTGTCATGGATGTCGGGGCCTCGACGGGCGGTTTTACCGATTGTGCCCTGCAGCATGGTGCCAAAAGGGTCTATGCCGTCGATGTGGGCTGGAACCAGTTGGCCTGGCGCCTGCGGCAGGATCCCCGGGTCATAGTGCTGGAGCGAACCAATATCCGTCATTTAGAGGGGGAGGCCGTCCCCGAATTGGTGGACTTTGCCTGTATCGATGTCTCCTTTATCTCCCTGGAGAAGGTCCTGCCGAAGGTCAGGGAGTTTCTGATCCCAGGGGGCGAAGTGGTGGCCCTGGTAAAACCCCAGTTTGAAGCCGGTCCGGAAAAGGTTGGGAAAAAGGGGGTAGTGCGGGATCCGGCCGTCCACGAGGAGGTTTTGACCAGGATCGGCCAGATGGCCCGGGGCATGGGTTTTGGCATTGGCGGCCTTACCTTTTCCCCCATCAGCGGGGCCCAAGGGAATAAGGAGTATCTTCTATATCTCCTTGAAGGGAGAAGGGAGGAGCTTCCCCTGGAGGAAATTATAATGAAAACGGTTTCTGCTGCCTGGCGGGAGGTTGATTGACACTTTTCCCCCTTGATGCCCCCACTCCCGGAAGGGAATAGGGGCGAAAGGGGGAATATAATTAAATGATTATGGCGATTTATTCCGAAAAATGTGTCTCGCACCGGCGGCAATAGAACAATTAAGGAGGTCGCGTATGCAGTGTATCGGGCTCTACATAAATCGGCAAAAAGAAGCTGCGAAAAAGGTAGCACGGGACCTAATTGCCTGGCTGCAGGAACAGGGTAAGAAGGTTTATTTGCTGCAAGGGCAGGCCAGGGATTTGGAGCTCCCCGGACAGAGCCTGCACAAGGATGCCTTTGCCCGGCAGATAGAACTGGCCATAGTTTTAGGGGGAGATGGCACCCTTTTGGCTGCAGCCCGTTATCTCTCCCCGGCAGGGGTCCCCATCATGGGCATCAATATGGGGCGTCTGGGTTTTCTTACCACGGCAGAACCGGCCAATATAACTTCTGCCCTGACCCAGGTCCTGGTAGGAGAATACTGGCTCGATGATCGGCTCATGCTGGAGGGCAGCGTCTTCAGAGGGGATAAGAAGGTATACAGCTATCTGGCCTTGAATGAAGTAGTGGTGACCAAGGGGGCCTTTGCCCGGTTAATCCACTTACAGATCTTTATCAATGGCGAGTATTATGCAACTTATCCGGGTGATGGTCTAATTGTGGCTACGCCGACGGGCTCTACGGCCTATTCCCTTTCGGCCGGGGGACCGATCCTAAATCCCCAATTACAGAACATAATTATCACCCCTATCTGTCCCCATACTCTATCCGCCCGGTCCCTGGTCATTCCCGAGGAGGAGAGGGTTGAGATAATAGTACAGGCCGATCATAACAAAATAATGATGAACTGCGATGGGCAGCAGGGTTTTCCCCTGGAAGTGGGGGATAAGATAACCGTTAGCCGCGCCCCTTTTAGAGCCAAGCTGCTTCGCCTATCCGGACAGAGTTTCTACCAGATTTTACGAACCCGTTTCCAGGAAGGAAAGTTTTCCGGGGCTGAAGAGGAAAGGGACTGGGGATTAGGTTTTGACAAAGGGGGTGAAGGGATGTGAAAAACAAAAGGCAGAGATTAATCTTGGAATTAATATCTTCCCAGGAAATCGAAACCCAGGAGGAACTGGCAGAATTGCTCAGCCAGCACGGGATTGAGGTTACCCAGGCAACGGTATCCCGGGATATCAAGGAGTTGGGACTGGTCAAGATCCCAACGGGAGACAACAGATACCGCTATGGACAACCCGGGGAAAGGATCAGCGGTGCCCTGGAACAGAGACAGCAGCGCCTCTTCCGGGAGTCGGTGATTAAGATTGCCGCCAGTGAAAACATCGTTGTGATCAAAACCCTGGTTGGTTCGGCCCAGGGGGTAGCAGCGGTCATCGACGTCCTTGATTGGCCGGAAATAATTGGTACCGTAGCCGGTGATGACACCATTATTGCCGTTGCCAGTTCATCGAAGGAAGTTAAGAACATAGTGGCCAAATTGGAGAGCCTTATGGAATAAGGGGGAAGACGGGGTGTTACTGGAACTGGAAATAGAAAATCTAGCTTTAATCGAGAAATTGCATCTCGCTTTAACTCCGGGCCTGAATATTCTCACCGGCGAGACGGGAGCGGGAAAATCCATCCTCATCGATGCCATCGGCCTTGTCCTGGGCGCCAGGGCCAGTACCGATTTCATCCGTGCCGGAGCAGACCAGGCCAGGGTAACAGCCCTTTTTCAACTCCCTGCTTTACCGGCCCTGGATGAAGCTTTGCAAGAGGCGGGGATCGAGTTAGATGAGAACCGCCAGCTCTTGATAAGTCGTGAGCTCAACGCCAGTGGCAAGAGTATCTGCCGTATTAATGGTCGCCTGGCCACTGTTTCCCTCCTCCGTTCCCTGGGCCAACAATTGGTAGACATCCACGGACAGCACGAACACCAATCTCTCCTGCGCCCTGAGAGCCACATTACATATTTGGACAGTTATGGTGACGAGGAATTAAGCAAGCTGCGCCAGTTGGTCCAGGACTGTTATCATACCTACCGCTTCCTGCAAAAAAAACTGGCTAACCTGGAAGAGGAAGCCAGGGAAACAGCCCAAAAATTAGATTTTTATTCCTTTCAAAGGGCGGAAATAGCCGCGGCCAAATTGGCAGCCGGGGAAGAAGAAAAACTCCTGGCCCAGAGGGATATCCTCAGACATACAGAAAGGCTATTTCAACTGTGCGGGGATTCCTACCGCCTTCTCTATGGAGACGAATTGGGCGGAAGTTCGGTGTTAGATTCCCTGGGACAAGTTGTCGGCTGGCTGCAGCAGGCAGCGGCCATCGACGGCCAGATAGGCCCCCTTTATGAGGGCTTAGAATCCATATCCTTCCAGATAGAAGAAATTGCCAGGGAAATCCGCTCCTACCTGGAGGGGCTGGAATTGAATCCAGGAAGCCTGGAAGAGGTGGAAGAGCGCCTCTATGTTATCAGTGAATTGAAACGCAAATATGGCAACAGCATTGAGGAAATCCTGGCCTATTACGACTGGCTCGAAAAGGAAATCGATGCCTTAGAGCAGCATAGGGTAGATAGAAAGGAATTGGAGGAAAAATATACCGCCATCAAGAAAGAGTTGGCCGCCCATGCCCAAAGGCTTTCCCAGGCAAGAATGGCCCTGGCCAAGGAGTTGGAGGAGGATATAAGGCGGGAATTGGCCTATTTGGGCATGGAAAAAACGATATTCTCTGTCTCTATATCTCAGCAGGAGGATAAAAAGGGGATAGATCTGGGAGAAAAAAGGCTGGCCGTCACCAAGAATGGTATTGATCAAGTAGAATTCCTGCTTGCCCCTAACCCGGGCGAGCCCCCCAAACCCCTGTCTCGCATTGCTTCCGGTGGGGAATTGTCCCGGATCATGCTGGCCCTCAAGACTGTCCTGTCTGCCGTCGACACCGTTCCGACCATGATCTTCGATGAGATAGACGCTGGGATAGGCGGCCGCACTGCCCAGGCCGTGGCCGAGAGGCTGGCTGCCCTGGGCCGGACAAGGCAGGTCCTCTGTGTCACCCATTTGCCACAGATTGCCACTATGGCAGACTCCCATTACCATATTAAAAAGGAGGTCGTGGAGGGACGCACCTATACCAGGGTGAGGAGATTGGCAGAAGGGGAACAGGTGGAAGAATTGGCCCGGATGCAGGGCGGGGCTAAGGTGACGGAAACAACCCGAAAACACGCCCGGGAGATGTTGCGGCTGGCTGCCAAATACAAGGAAGAACAAATTTAAATTTGGTTAAATTGGATGCCCTTGGTTTAAAGGACAAAGACTTTCATTATAAAGGGATGCAGTTCAGGAAATAGTATATAAAGAACAGGGATCCGGGTGGAGGGAGTGAAGGAAGGGATGTGATGGGCTGTTGTCAGGGGAAAACCGCCGCAAAATCGTCGGTGTTTTACTCTCCCTGCTCATTATCAGCATATCCTTGACCCCGCAATTCAAGGCCTTTGTTACCCTTCCCGAGGCCCTGCATTTGTTGGAAGGTGAAACACAAAACTTCTATATCGGTTTTCCCGTCGATGTCTATATAAGATCGGATCGCGAAGGTATTATCAATCTCAACGGCCTGCCCCTATCTCCCCGGGTGGCCAAAGTCAATTTGGGTGCACCCCTGGAAGTGGAACCGGTCCAGCGGGGAGAAGTGGAAGTCGAGTTGCTTTTTTTTGGTGTCCCGGTAAAAAGGATGCTGGTCAATGTCCTACCGCCGGTGAAGGTGATACCCGGGGGACATTCCATCGGCGTCCTCCTCCTCTCCCATGGTGTCATCGTCATCGGCCTGGCCGCCATCGGTGAACCGGGCACTAGAATAAAGAATCCGGCCCAAGAAGCCGGCATCACCGTAGGTGACACCATCCTAAGGGTAAATGGAGAAAAGATAAAAAATGTGCTCCATTTAGCTGAATTGGTCCATGAATGCGGCCGCCAGGGGGAAAAGGTACAAATTGAGTATAAGCGGGGAGATGCAGTTTTAGTATCTGAAATGGAGCCGGTTTTATGCAAGGAAACAGGACGTTACCGGATAGGCCTCTATGTTCGCGATGGCGCCAATGGCGTTGGTACCCTCTCCTTCTATCACCGGGAATCGGGGCGTTATGGAGCCCTCGGCCATGTAATTACCGATGTGGAGACAAATCAACCCCTCAATGTGGAGGAAGGCACCCTGGTACGGGCAGTTGTGTCTGGAATTCATAAGGGAATGAAGGGGCTGCCGGGGGAGAAGATCGGTGTTTTCACCGAGGATGAGGATATCCTCGGTGATATTGAAAAAAATACCGATTTTGGCATCTTCGGCACCCTTTACGCCTCCATAGAAAATCCCTATTACCCGGAAGGGATCCCTGTGGCCCTTGCTTCCCAGGTGACCCCCGGCCCCGCAAAGATTTTGACGGTCCTCGAGGAGGAGAAAATTGAGGCCTATGCCATCGAAATTGAGCGGGTTTTTAATCAAAACAGCCCCACCAACAAGGGTATGGTAGTAAAAATTACGGATCCCGACCTTATAGAGAGAACAGGCGGTATAATCCAGGGCATGAGCGGGAGCCCCATAATCAAGGACAATAAGTTGGTTGGTGTTGTGACCCATGTTTTTGTCAACGATCCTACCCGCGGCTATGGTGTCTTCGCCGAATGGATGCTCTATGAAGCAGGGATATCGCCCCTGGCCCAGGCCAGGGGCGATTTGCGAATTTTTTCCAGTTTTTTATTTTCGAGGCAGGATTATCTTCTAATTGGCAAGAATATACAAGCAAATAGAAAAGGGGGGATTTATCTTGCAAAAACAAATTTCCGTAATGATTGCCGATGACAACAAGGAGTTCTGCGATTTGGTTTGTGAATACCTCGAAGAACAGCCAGATTTAAAGGTGGAGGGGGTCGCCTACAACGGAGAGCGGATCATTGAACTCCTTGGTGAAACGGTTCCCGATGTCCTTGTTTTAGATATTATCATGCCCCATCTCGACGGAATTGGGGTATTGGAGAGGCTGGTAGCTATGGATCTGCCTAAACGGCCCAAAATCATCATGTTAACTGCCTTTGGTCAGGAAAACATAACCCAGCGGGTCGCTGCCCTGGGCGCCGATTATTATGTTTTAAAACCCTTTAGCCTCGATGTCCTGGCCAGCAGAATCCGGCAGCTGGCCGCCAATGAACAGGTGGCAAAACCGGCCGTTACCCAGCGGGTCCGGAGCCTGGATGTGGAAGTGACCAATATCATCCACCAGTTGGGAGTACCGGCCCACATTAAGGGTTACCTTTACCTCAGGGAAGCCATTTTAATGGTTGTCAATGAAATTGAACTCCTCGGTGCCGTGACCAAGGAATTATATCCTTTAATTGCAGAAAAATATAATACCACGGCCAGCCGGGTCGAGCGGGCCATCCGCCATGCCATTGAGGTTGCCTGGAGCAGGGGGAATGTCGAGACTATAACCAACCTTTTTGGCTATACCATTGATTTGGAGCGGGGGAAACCGACCAATTCGGAATTTATCGCCATGATTGCCGACAAGCTGCGGATGGAGAGCAAAGTGGGATGAAATAAGCGGGGCCTGCCCCGTTTTTTCTTTTGTCTTTCTGGGCCCTTTCCCTACATTTTTCTTGCCCCCTGGCTCATACTAGGTGTAGAAACATGCCAAGGGAGGGGGTGAAGGTTTGCCCATAGAGGGTATTGTGCGGCTGGATCGGCTGACCAAAAGGCTCCTTCGCCGCCTTCGTCCCGAGGAAATAGCCATCATAGCCCACCGGGATCTGGATGAATTGGCGGCCAAAGGCCTCCTGCGCGCCCGGGTTAAGGCGGTCATTAATGCCTATCCCTCCATAAGCGGCAGATATCCAAACCGGGGTCCGGAAAGATTGCTGCAGGCCCGCATTCCCATTATCGACAATGTGGGGGAAGATATCTTTAACCGCCTGGCAGAAGGAGACAGGATCTCCATCAGGGGGCCCTGCATTTTCCAGGATAATAGATTAATTGCCAGGGGCGAAGTCCTCGACTACAATACAGTGCGCCTCCGCCTCGAGGAGGGCCGGGCCAACCTGGCCCGGGAATTGGACCGGTTTATCAACAATACCCTGGTCTATGCAGCCCGGGAAAAGGAAGTTTTTTTAAGGAAGATCCAGGTACCGGAATTGCCGGTAAAAATCAAAGGACAGCATGTCCTGGTAGTTGCCCGGGGCCACAATTACCGGGAGGATTTGGCCACCATCCGGTCCTATATTGCGGAGAAAAAACCTGTTCTGATTGGCGTCGATGGGGGCGGGGACGCTTTGCTGGAATTGGGCTATACCCCCCATTTAATCATTGGCGATATGGATAGCGTCTCCGACCGGGTTTTAACCTGTGGTGCCGTCCTAGTTGTCCATGCTTATAAAGACGGCTATGCCCCGGGGCTGGCGAGGATCGAGAAACTCAAACTGCCCGCCATCCTTTTTCCGGCCCCGGGAACCAGTGAGGATGCCGCCCTCCTGCTGGCCTACGAACAGGGGGCGGAGCTTATTGTGGCCGTAGGCCTCCATTCAAATCTCATCGACTTTCTGGAAAAGGGAAGGCAGGGCATGGCCAGCACCCTCCTGGTCAGATTAAAGGTCGGCCCCATCCTGGTCGATGCCAAGGGGGTCAACCAACTGTACCGGGGACCTGTGAAACTGGCGTACCTGGGCGGTGTCTTCCTGGCCGGCCTTTTCCCCTTCCTGGTAACGGTACTGGTCTCTACCCGCATCCAGTACTTTTTGCAGCTCATGCTCTTTAAAATCCGTCTGCTGGTTGGACTGTAAAATGGGGGAAGTAAAGATTGCTTGATCAAAGATACTATATAATAACAATCATGGCCCTTTTTATATCCCTAACCCTGGGCATCTTTATTGGCAATGCCCTGCTCGGCAACGATCTGGTCATTGTCCAGCAGCAGGAAGTTATCGAACAGCTGCGGCAGAACTATTATAAACTCCAGGAGGAAAACCGTTGCCTCCAGGAACAGTTCCGCATTTTTCAGGTGTGGGAGGAAACAAACCGGGACCTCGAAGAACTCATCCTTTCCCTCCTTAAGGAAAGGACTAAGCTTCGGCCGCGGCTGATCATCTTCAATACCAGCGGCAGGGAGTTGGATGCAGACCTAACTGACTTTTTGCGGGAATCTGGATTTGCCGTAAGTGCCATCTGCACCATAGCCGACTGCTTTACACCAGAGGATGAGGCCTTGCAGGCACTGGTTCAGGGCGGCAGGGAGCAGGGGATTTCCGATCGCAAGTGGCAGGAACTGGTCTCTTACCTGGCGGAAGCCCTTGCCGGAGACAGGACAACGGAGTTCCTCCAACAGCTGTCAGATAGGAGATACATTACCCTTACCGGTTCCCCGGCGGCCGGTGCCGATGTGGCCCTCCTCATAGGAGGGGCAGGGGAGGTCGAAAGAATTGACAGGCTCGATAAACTCCTAATCGGGGCCTGCCAAAAGGAGGGGGTGCGGGTTATTGTGGGGGCAAGGGCCGGGTCGGGCTCTATACTAGAAGCTTATAGGGGCCATGGTGTTTCCACCATCGGCCATCTTGATACGTCGGCGGGCCGCCTCAGCCTCTTTTACCTTTTATCCAGTGGACAGGAAGGACATTTTGGCCCGGACCAAAAAACCTCTCTCCTTTTACCCCACCAATGGCTCCGGGAGCAGGTGGAAGGGGGTTGACAGAGGGAATCAGTGTCATCATTCCTGCCTACAATGAAAGCCGGAAGATAGCTGCTACCGTTAAGGCAGCCCGGACTATACCGGGAGTGAGGGAGGTAATTGTCGTCGACGATGGTTCTACCGACGGCACAGGGGAGCAGGCCAGGGCGGCAGGAGCCAGGGTAATAACCCTGGCCTGTAATCAGGGTAAGGGGAAGGCCCTGGCCCGGGGCATAGCCGCGGCCAAGGAGGAGCTTATTCTCCTCCTGGATGCAGACCTGGGCAGTACGGCAGCCCAGGGAAGTTTGCTGGTCAAGCCCCTCCTGGCGGGGACGGCAGATATGACGGTGGCTTCCCTTCCTCCGTCGAGGACAAGGGCCGGCTTCGGCCTGGCCCTGGCCCTGGCCCGCTATGGTACCTGGCTCCTTGCCGGTAGAAAAATGCAGGCTCCCCTTTCCGGACAGCGGGCCTTTAGGAAAAAGGCCTTGCCTTTCCTGCAGCCCCTGCTGCCCGGTTTTGGGGTAGAAGTAGGCTTAAATATCCGGGCCGCCCGCCGGGGCCTGCGGGTCCGGGAAGTACCAGTAAAAATGTCCCATGAGGCGACGGGCCGGAACCTCCAGGGGTTCCGCCACCGGGCCAGGCAATTCTGGCATATACTCCAGGCCCTGGTTCGCCTCTTCTGGGAAGGATGAGGGAGGTCAGGGAAAACTATGTGGCTCTGCCTCTATTCCTTTCTCCTCAGCTATCTCCTCTTCCCTGCCTTTGTCGATCTGTTAGTCCGGGGGGAATTGGTGGGGGAAAACTATCGGGGGGAGAAATTGCCCCTGGGGATGGGGCTTATCATCCTCTTTGTTTCCGCATTGACCCTGATTACCACCCTGCCCCTTTACTGGCGGGACTGGGAAAGGGAGGGGCTGGCCCTGCTCTTTTTCCTGGTCCTCCTTGGCCTTTTGGGCCTGCTGGATGATGTTGCAGGCCGGGAGAAGGTAAAGGGCCTGCGGGGGCACCTATCTTATCTCCTTTCCCAGGGGCGCATCAGTACAGGCCTTCTCAAGGGGGTAGGGGGAGTGGGCGGGTCCTTTTTTGTTTCCCTGCTCCTGGCCGATTCCCCTTCCGGCTTTCTCCAAGGCGGCTTACTCCTGAGCTTATCCATCAATGCCATGAACCTCCTGGATCTGCGCCCGGGCCGGGCCATCAAGGCCTTTTTAGTCCTCATGCTCCTGGCCTTTATTGGCAGCGGCGGAAAGGGACCCTTTTTTCTCTTTTCTTCCGTCATCGGCGCTGCCCTGGCCTACTTTCCCTTCGATCTCAGGGGGCAAGTAATGCTGGGGGATACCGGGGCCAATGTCCTGGGGGGTATCGCCGGCCTGGCCCTCCTTTGGTCCCTCTCTCCCTGGCAAAGGATGCTGGCCATAACATTCTTGGCCCTCCTCCACGGCTTTTGCGAAGCCCATTCCCTCACCAGGACCATAGAGGCCATACCAGTCCTTAATTTTCTCGATCGGCTGGGAAGGCCTAAGGAACCCTAGCCTGAATGGAGCAGGGAAGCCCCTGCCCAAGGAGGATTTGCCCCGGCAACAGAGAATACAACAATTAACAACTAGCTTCTCGAGGGGGTGACTGTCCATTGGTGCGAATCGCGCTCCTGGATGCCGAGGAAACAGGTTTAGAGCTCGTCCAGAGGTGTCTGCCACTGCAGCTGATAAAGATGGTAGGAGTAGTAGTCCCCTCGGGTAAAAAAGCTGGGTACAAGCTGGCCCTGGAGGCCGGCATACCGGTGGTAGAGGATTATCGGGCCTTGCCCATGGATGGGGTCGATATTGTTTTTTACACCGGGAATAATAAGAATTGGGGGAAATTTAGTAATTCACTAAAAAATAAGCCGTTATGGCTGAATAGGGAAGGAGCCCTCACCTTTCTAAGTATTATACAAACACTGGAAGTCACCCAAATAAACAGGATGACCACAGAGATAGCCAATTTAAAAGAAGTCCAGCAGCTATTGGCAGCCATTATAAACTCCACCCAGGACGCCATTTCCGTCGTCAACAAGGAGGGGAAGGGGATTCTCATCAATCCCGCCTATACCCGCCTGACGGGCCTCGTGGAGGAAGATGTCATCGGAAAACCGCCCACCGTCGATATAGCCGAAGGGGAAAGCATGCACCTGAAGGTTTTGGAAACGGGCAAGCCCGTCCAGGGAGCAGTATTGAAGGTGGGGCCCCAAAAAAGAGAGGTCCTGGTCAATGTCGCCCCCGTCATGGTAGACAATGAGCTCAAGGGCAGTGTTGCGGTAATCCATGATATCAGTGAAATCAAGCGGTTAAGTGACGAATTGGAGCGGGCCAAAAGGCGCATCCGGCACCTGGAAGCCAAATATACCTTTGATGATATAATCGGCAACAGCTACCAACTGCGGCTGGCGGTGGAGCAAGCCAAACGGGTAGCCGATACCCCGGCAACGGTCCTCTTGCGGGGGGAGAGCGGGACGGGCAAGGAGCTCTTTGCCCACGCCATCCACAACGCCAGCAGGCGGCGCAAGGGCCAGTTTATCAGGGTCAATTGCTCGGCCATAGCCGAGGCTTTGTTGGAAAGTGAACTTTTCGGCTACGAGGGGGGAGCCTTTACCGGGGCCCGGCCCAGTGGCAAAATAGGTTTGTTTGAAGAGGCCAACGGGGGGACCATCCTCCTGGATGAAATTGTCGAAATCAGCCCGGCCCTGCAGGCAAAGCTGTTGCGGGTATTGCAGGAAAAGGAAATCCTGCGGGTGGGTTCTACCAGGCCCATTCCCGTCGATGTGCGGATCATTGCTGCCACCAATGCCGATCTGGAGAGGGCAGTTAAAAACGGTACCTTCCGCGAAGACCTCTACTACCGCATTAACGTGGTGCCAATTTTTATCCCTCCCCTGCGGCAGCGGAAAGAAGACATTCCCGAGTTGCTCCATCATCTACTGCGAAAGTTTAATCAGGAATACGGCCGCAATGTGGAAGCCATCGAGCCCAGGGTCATAGAAATACTGCAGGAATATGATTGGCCCGGCAATGTCCGGGAATTGGAGAATGTCTTCGGCCGGGCCATGATCAATATGCGTTTTAGCGAAAAGGTCATAAAGGTTCACCACCTGCCGCCCCTCCAGCAGCAGTGGGGAGAACGTTATCTGGTTTCCCATCCCTTCCCTCCAGCCGGAGAGAACCAAAGGGGGAGCATTGAAGCCTTGCGGGACACCCTCCAAAGGGTAGAAAAGGAAGCCTTGCAAAGGGCCTTAGAGAAAACGGGGGGAAATAAAACGGAAGCTGCCCGCCGCCTGGGGATTTCAATCCGGAGTCTCTATTATAAACTGGCTAAGTATGATATTAGAATTTGAGTGCACTTTATTGCCTGCAAAGGAAAACACGTTTCCTGCAAATTTTTGCAAGGAGGAGACGTGTTTTATTTTTTTATCCCCCTCTTTCTTCGGCATTACATTTGCATGGGATATATAGTATCAGATAATGGTGGAAAGATGTTAGAATTGCAACACCCTTTATACTTCTTTCTGGGGGGAAGAGAACAGTGCTCAAATCCTTTGGAGAGATTATGACTGCCGTTCAAGGACTGGAGGGAGACAGGACCATAGCAGTTGCCCTGGCCCAGGAACCGGAAATACTGCGGGCCGTCTCTGCCGCCCGGGAGAGGGGCCTGGCCAATTCCATCCTGATTGGCGGGGAGGCTGAGATCAGGGCTGTGGCCGAGGAAATAGGCCTGGAGCTGGAGGGATTTGCCATCGTCGACGAGCCCGATCCAGCCAGGGCGGCCGCCAGGGCAGTGGAACTGGTGCGGACCGGCCGGGCCGATATCCTCATGAAGGGCCTGGTGGGGACAGCCACCCTGCTGCGGGCGGTCCTCGATAAGGAAAGGGGTCTGCGTTCCGAGAATATCTTAAGCCATGTTGCTGTCTTTGAACCTCCCGGCTATGGGCGTTTATTTCTCCTCACCGATGCGGCCATGAACATTGCTCCCGATCTACAGAGAAAAGCAGAAATAATCAGAAATGCAGCCCTCATTGCCAATTCCCTGGGGATTAAAAGACCAAAGGTTGCCCCAATTTGCGCCGTCGAGCTGGTCAATACAGAGATGCCGGCAACCCTTGACGCCGCCCTTCTGTCCAAAATGGCCCAGCGGGGCCAGCTTCCCGGCGTGGAAGTCGATGGACCCCTGGCCCTGGACAATGCTGTGTCCCATGAAGCCGCCCAGCGGAAGGGTATCTTCAGCCCTGTTGCCGGCCAGGCAGACATCCTGCTGGTACCCGGCATTGAAGTGGGCAATGTCATCTACAAGACCCTGCACTATTTCTGTCCCGGAGTAAAACTGGCCGGCCTCATCGCCGGGGCCAAAGCACCAGTTGTCCTCACTTCCAGGGCAGATTCCCAGGAGACCAAACTGAACTCCATTGCCTTGAGCCTATTGGCGAGCAGTGTGCTGGCAGCCCAGGACAGCTAGTACAGATATTTACCATTAACTCTACTTCTCTTGGAGGGAGAGCTATGGCAAAGGAAAGGATACTGGTAATAAACCCTGGTTCCACATCCACCAAGATTGCCCTTTTTCAGGGGGAAGACCTGCTTTTTGCCGAGACCTTGCACCACAGCAGCCAGGAATTGGGGACCTGCAGGCGGGTGATTGACCAGTTACCCCTCCGCTGGCGGTCCTTAGAAAACTTTTTACAGGAAAAAAGAATCGACCTGGGGTCCCTGGCGGCAGTGGTTGGTCGGGGAGGGGTTTTAGCCCCGGTGGAAGGGGGGACCTATATCGTCAACAGGGAAATGGTAACGGAACTGCGGGAGGCACCGAGGGGAGATCATGCATCCAACCTGGGTGCCCTTTTAGCCAATGAAATTGCCACTAAAGTTGGCATTCCCGCCTATATCGTCGATCCTGTGGTAGTTGATGAGCTGGAACCCATCGCCCGGGTATCGGGTATGGCGGGGATCAACCGGCGGAGCATCTTCCATGCCCTGAATCAGAAGGCCGTTGCCCGCCGGGCCGCCAGGGAACTGGGCCGCAGCTATACAGAAATGAATCTCCTTGTTGCCCATTTGGGGGGCGGGATTTCCGTGGGTGTCCACAGCAACGGCCGGGTTATCGATGTCAACAATGCCCTGGACGGGGATGGGCCCTTTTCCCCGGAGCGTTCCGGAAGTGTTCCCGTGGGCGATCTGGTCAGACTCTGTTTTTCCGGCAAACTGACAGAAAGGGAGATTTACCGCAATATTGTTGGCGGTGGCGGCCTGGTAGGTTATCTGGGCAGCAATGATGCTAGGGAGATAGAGGAAAGGATCAACCAGGGGGAAGAAGAGGCCCGCTTCTACTATGAAGCCATGGCCTACCAGATAGCCAAGGAAATCGGGGCCGCCGCTACCGTCGTGAAGGGCGATGTGGATGCCATTGTCCTGACCGGGGGCCTGGCCCATTCCAGCATGTTAACGGCCTGGATCCGCGACCGGGTTAGTTTCCTGGCGCCAGTTTTGATTTATCCCGGCGAGGGGGAATTGGAAGCCCTGGTCCAAGGAGCCCTGCGGGTTCTGCGGGGGGAAGAGAAGGCGAAGGTCTATTCGCCGGGGATAAAGGAATAAATACCGGAGGAAGCAAGCTATGGTAACCACTGCCAAGGATCTCACCATATTTGTTGGCCACAGTGGAAGTGGCAAGACAGAAATTGCCCTGAACTGGGCCTGGCAGCTGGCCGACAGCTTCCCAGCCGTTGCCCTGGTAGACCTGGATATCCTCAATCCCTACTTTACTTCCCGGCAGCTGGCGGAACCCCTGCAAAAAAAGGGCATTGAAGTAGTGGCGGCACCCCGGGGGTTGGCCAATACAGACCTGCCTGCCATTTCCCCCCGGGTGAGGGGCCTCATCAAGGGGCAGGAGTACAGGGTGGTCTGCGATGTGGGTGGCGACGACCTGGGGGCAATTGCCCTGGGACAGTTTGCGGCAGATATAGAGGATCAGGATTACCAGCTGCTTTTCGTCGTCAACCCCCTGCGGCCCCTGACCAGGAAGCCCCAGGATATAGCGGCCCGGGTGAGGGAAATCGAGGCCGCTGCCGGCTTAAGGGTTACAGCCCTGGTAAGCAATCCCAATCTAGGCGGGGAAACCAGGAGGGCTATAGTGCAAAGGGGGCATAAAATTGTCCAAGGGGCAGCCGCCAGGCTGGAGCTCCCCATAGCCTTTCTTGCTGTCCGGTCCGACCTGGCAGGGGAAGTGAAGGATTTGTTTCCTGTTCCCCTCTTTCCCCTGCGGATTTTTTTAAAAAAACCCTGGGAGCTGGCCCTTGGGCAAGCCAGCCCGGGCGGTGCCCAAGCCTTTATTGTCTGAGGCCCTGGGTGAGCAATCTAGAGAATGGCAAGGGAGGGAAAAAAGTGGCGAGGGTTGAGTTTAATGTAGACCGGTGTAAGGGATGTGAACTTTGTACCGCTTTTTGCCCGCAAAAGATTATCAAATTGGCCGAAGGGATCAACAAAATGGGTTACCATCCGGCTGCGGTGGAAGAAATGGATAAGTGTACCGGCTGCGCCATCTGTGCCCGGGTTTGTCCCGATTGTGTCATTACAGTTTACAAATAGGAGGGGAGTTGATTATGCTGGGCGAAAAGGTTCTCATGAAGGGCAACGAAGCCATTGGCGAAGCTGCCATCAGGGCAGGCTGCCAGCTTTACTTTGCCTATCCCATAACGCCGCAAAGTGAGCTGCCCCAGTATCTGGCCCGGCGGATGCCGGAGGAGGGAAGGGTATTTCTCCAGGCCGAAAGTGAAATAGCCGCCATCAACATGGTCTACGGGGCCGCGGGAACCGGGGCCAGGGTGATGACCTCTTCCTCAAGCCCCGGGATCAGCCTCAAGCAGGAAGGAATCTCCTATATAGCGGGGGCCGAGCTGCCCTGTGTCATAGTCAATATTGTCCGGGGTGGTCCTGGTTTAGGGGGCATACAGCCGGCCCAATCCGATTACTTCCAGGCCACCAAGGGGGGAGGCCACGGCGATTACCGCCTGATTGTCCTGGCCCCGGCCTCGGTCCAGGAAATGGTAGATCTGACCATTCTGGCCTTCGATTTGGCTGATAAATACCGGAATCCCGTCATGATCCTCGGCGACGGTGTTCTGGGGCAGATGATGGAACCCGTTGAATTCAAGGCCGTAGAACCGGCCAATATTCCCAAACCCTGGGCCACCACCGGCAGAAAGGGGCGGGAGAAAAATATAGTTAACTCCCTCTACCTCGATCCAAGCAGGTTGGAAGAGCACAACCGGCACCTGCAGGAGAAATACAAGCAGATTGCGGAAAATGAGGTTCGCTATGACAGCTATCGGAGTGAGGATGCCGAGGTCCTGGTGGTTGCCTACGGCATCACGGCCAGAATTGCTCGGACCGCCGTAGAAATGGCCCGGGCCGACGGCCTTGCTGCCGGCCTCCTGCGGCCCATCACCCTGTTCCCCTTCCCGGCCGATGCTATAGCCCAGGCGGCCGAAGGGGCAGAGGCCCTCTTAACGGTGGAGCTGAGTGCCGGCCAGATGGTTGAAGATGTACGTTTGGCCGTCAATGGCAAAAAGCCCGTCTACTTCTACGGCAGAACCGGGGGTATGATGCCGACTCCCGAGGAGGTATACAGGGAAATATTAAAAGTTGCCGGCAAGGAGGTGGCAGAATGAAGGTCGTATTTGAACGCCCCAGGGCTTTGAGCGATGTCACCAGCCATTATTGTCCCGGCTGTACCCACGGCATTATCCACCGCCTGGTGGCAGAAGTCATCGATGAACTGGGCATCCTGGAGCGCACCATCGGGGTGGCTTCGGTAGGTTGTTCGGTCCTGGCTTATAATTACCTGGAATGTGACTGGCAGCAGGCGGCCCACGGCCGGGCCCCCGCCGTCGCCACAGGCATTAAGCGATCCTTACCTGATCGGGTTGTTTTCACCTACCAGGGGGATGGGGACTTGGCTTCCATCGGCACAGCAGAAATAGTCCATGCTGCCAACAGGGGAGAAAGATTAACGGTTATCTATGTCAACAATGCTATTTATGGTATGACGGGGGGGCAGATGGCGCCGACGACCCTGGAGGGACAGGTAACGGCCACGACGCCCCTGGGCAGGGATGTCAGCCGGGCGGGCCACCCCATGCGCATGGCGGAAATGTTGGCCACCCTTCCCGGTGTCAGCTATCTGGCTCGGGTGGCAGTAAACAAGCCTGCCAACATAATGCGGGCCAAAAAGGCCATTAAGCAGGCCTTCATGGTGCAGATTGACGATCTGGGCTTCGGGATGGTGGAAATCCTCTCCACCTGTCCCACCAACTGGGGCCTCCATCCCGTGAAGGCCCTGGAATGGGTGGATGAAGCCATGGTACCCTATTATCCATTGGGTGAATTTAAAGTTCCCGGGGAGGTGAAGGAGGAGTGAAGCAGGAATTTATCATTGCCGGATTTGGTGGACAGGGCGTGCTCCTTCTGGGACAAATGCTGGCCTCTGCCGGGATGATGGAAGGAAAACAGGTGTCCTGGATGCCTTCCTATGGGCCGGAAATGCGGGGGGGAACGGCCAACTGTACCGTGGTTATCAGTGACGAGGAAATCGGTTCCCCCGTGGTCTCCCAACCCAGTTGTGTCATCGCCCTCAATTTACCCTCCCTGGATAAATTTGAACCAATGGTGAAGCCCGGCGGACTGCTCCTTCTCAACAGCTCCCTGATTGACAGGGAAGTCCGGCGGGATGACATCACGGCCGTGGCCATACCGGCCACGGAAATTGCCAGTGAGTTGGGTAATGTACGGGTGACCAACATGGTTGCCCTGGGGGCCTTGGTCCAGCTGACCGGTATCGTATCCTTTTCCACCCTGGAGGAAGTTTTGAAAAAGGTCCTTCCCGAGCACCGGCACAAGCTGATTCCCCTGAACCTCGAGGCCATTGAACGGGGGGCACAGGAAGTTAAAGCTTGACGGCAAGAATATGGCTATGGGGGCCATTCCCGGCCCCCCAATTATTCCAGGCCTTCCTATCTGACCAAGGAAGGCCCTTCTTTTTTGTTTCACAACTTTTCCCTGCTGGCAGGTTAAAGGACAGAAAGTAAGGAAAGGGGTATGATTTGTTTTCCTTCCAGTGGTATACTAGAAAAAGAATGCCTTTAACTTTCTTTTTCTGGAGGGAAGGACCATATTACTGCGGGACAGCGGCAGGGTAGTTGCCATCACTGGACGCCGGGAAGGAGTAACGGAACTCCTTGTTGCCAGGGACCAGGGCTTGGTCAAGGCCATTAATTATGAGGCTTTGACGGGCACAGTTTCCCTGGGCGACACGGTAGTTGTAAACACAACGGCCCGGGCCTTGAACCTGGGAACCGGGGGCTACGATTTTGTCATCCACATTGTGGGTAAAGAGCAGGAAGGGAGGACCCACCGGGAGCCGGGTCATATAATGAAGCTGCGCTATACCCCCTGCCAGCTTTCCTGCCTGGCCGTGGAGGAGGAGGACAGCCCCCACCATGCCGTGATGGCAGAGGCCGACTCCCTCGACAATATGCCGGTCATCTGCGGCTCCCTCCACAGCATGCTCCCGGCGGCAGCGGCAGCGGTAAAATGGCGTTCCCACCATCGGGCCCGCCTTGCTTATATTATGACCGACGGCGCGGCCCTGCCCCTGGCCTGGAGTCAGATGGTTGCCAGCCTCCGGCGTTCCGGCCTCCTCGATCATACCATTACAGTGGGTCATGCCTTTGGAGGCGAACTGGAGGCGGTCAACCTTTACAGCGGCCTCCTCGCCGCCCGGCATGTCCTGGGGGCTGATGTGGCCGTGGTCTGCATGGGCCCGGGTATCGTGGGGACGGGGACAAAATTCGGTTTTTCCGGCATAGAATTGGGGGAGATAGTCAATGCCGTCTCCGTCTTACAGGGCATTCCCGTGGCGGTCCCCAGGATCAGCCTGGCCGACAGGAGACGGCGGCATCGGGGCATCAGCCACCATACCGTGACCGCCCTGGGGAGGGTGGCCCTGCGGCCAGCCATATTGGCCCTGCCCTTCCTGCCCCGGAAGGAATACTGGCAGATCCGGGAGCAGTTGCTGGCCGGGGGTGTGTGGCAGAAACACCGGGTGGTAATGGCCGATGGAGAGAAGGGCTTGGAAATCCTGTCCCGGTTGGGGATAAGGGTTACTACCATGGGGCGGGGAATGGAGGAAGAAGGCGCTTTCTTTGCAGCAGCAGCAGCAGCCGGCCTTATTGCCTGGGAGCTGCACCTTGCTCGTGCCAGAGGAGTTCACCCAGGGTCAGGTAACGGCTGCTGAAGAGCTCCAGCTGCTGCAACAGCTCTTTACTGCTTCCCTGGATAAATAAGCCCCTGGCCGTTACTATCACCTGCATGGCAGCACCCCCTTTTCTGGGGGAGTAAGGAAAATTGGCCCTTGCCATGGTTTTCCTATTGTAGCCTATGGCATAGGCTGGTAATTATACTATATTTTTAGGAGCGTGGGGTCATGAGGGAAAAAACCTTAACGCGGGAGTATCTTTTCCGGGGCAGAATAATTAACCTCCGAATCGATAGGGTCGAACTTCCCGATGGGCGGGAAGCAAGCCGGGAGGTGGTGGAGCATCCTGGAGCGGTGGGGATAGTTGCTCTAACGGCCAAAGGGGAAGTTGTCTTAATAAAACAGTACCGGCAGGCAACGGGGGAGGAAATGTGGGAAATACCGGCAGGAAAGTTGGAAGCCCGAGAAGACCCCCGGGAGTGTGCCGTCCGGGAACTGGCGGAGGAAACGGGTTACACGGCGAATCACTGGGAAAAAATGACCAGCTTTTACACCAGCCCCGGTTTTGCCAATGAGATCTTGCACCTGTATCTGGCCCGGGGCCTGGAGGCAGGGGAGCAGTCCCTGGATCCCGATGAAGCCATCTGTACTTACCTGCTTCCCCTACCCAGGGCCCTGGAGATGATTAAAAGGGGCGAGATCCGGGATGCCAAGACC
Organism: Clostridia bacterium DTU030; assembly: GCA_001513125.1. Taxonomy (GTDB): domain Bacteria; phylum Bacillota; class DTU030; order DTU030; family DTU030; genus DTU030. The sequence goes on along the minus strand of LFSN01000138.1, from coordinate 3,868 downwards.
ATTGTTGGGCTCCTGCTGGCGGCCAGGAGCGAAGATGGGGGGATGGGAGAAGGTTGAGGGATTTTTATGCCGACCTCCACATTCATTTGGGCGCCAATTTGCAGGGAGGTCCCGTTAAGATAACGGCTTCCCCCAAAATGACCCTGGAGGCCATCCTCACTACGGCCAGGGGAGAAAAGGGCCTTGACATGGTGGGTATTGTCGACACCCTCAGCCCCCTGGTCCAGGAGGAACTGCACCAGCTCTGCCGGACGGGCCTTCTGCGGGAGCTGCCCGGCGGCGGCCTTCGATACAAAAACGGCCTCACCCTTATCCTGGGTGTAGAGCTGGAGGTAGAGGAGGGGGCCCATATTATTTCCTATTTCCCCGACCTGGAGAACCTGGGGGGATTTACCAAAAGGCTTTCTTCGTCCATAACCAACATAAACCTCAGCACCCAGCGGGCCTATATGACCCTGTCGGATCTGGCAGCTGTCACTACCGAGTATGGGGGAGTAACGGTTCCGGCCCATGCCTTTACCCCCCATAAGGGGATATATGGCTTTGCTGTCCGCCGTCTGCGGGACTTGTTTTCCTCCGGCCTACCCCCTTCTCTGGTCGGTTTGGAATTGGGCTTGAGTGCCGATACCTATATGGCCGACCGGATTGCCGAGACAGCTAAGTTGACCTTCCTTTCCAATTCCGATGCCCACTCCCTGGGGAAGATTGGCCGGGAGTACAGTATCCTTTCCTGCCAGGAGGCAAGCTGGGAGGAATTGGTGGCCGTCCTGGAAGGCAGGGCTGGGCGAAGGGTTAAGGCCAATTACGGCCTTGATCCCCGCCTGGGCAAATACCACCGAACCAGCTGTTCGGCCTGTGGCTATATTGCCCGAGAAGAGGGTCCTATTTTAAGCTGCCCTGGCTGCAATTCGACCACAGTGGTCCTCGGGGTCCAGGACCGGGTCGACGCCATTGCCGACTGGTCCCAACCCAGGTCCCCCGCCGGCCGCCCTCCCTACCATTATCAGGTGCCCCTGGAGTTTGTCCCGGGGCTGGGGAAAAAAACCCTGGCCCGCCTTATAGAGGCCTTTGGAAGCGAAATAAAGGTTCTGCACCAGGCAAGTTTAGAGGATTTGACCGGGGTAGTGGGGGACAAATTGGCCCGGAGCATCCTCCAGGCCCGGGAAGGTACCCTGGAGATCCAGCCCGGGGGAGGGGGTAAATATGGCAAGGTACTATAGCCTTTGTAGACCCTTAGCCCAGGTCGCCGGCCCTATCCTGCGGAGCCACCCTTTTTGACAGTTGACAATTGACAAGGGACCGTTGAAAATAGTTATTACTCCCTACCTAGACATATAATTCCTCTTCGAGGCATAAAGTTTAGCAACAGCTTGTCAAGGTAGGAGGGGGTAGGAATGGGCCGCCGGGGGCAGCTGATAGAATTCCTGTACGAATACCTGCGGGAGAATTTCGGCCTCTATTTCTTTATCATCTTGCTTTTTATCCTGGGAATTGTCTTTGGTGCCTTGGCCGTCAAGGCCCTGGATGGGGAACAGAAGGCAGAACTCTTTAATTACCTGGAATTATTTATCCAGGGGTTCGATCTTACCCCGGTAAATGAGGCGGGGACCCTGTTGCAGCAATCCCTCCTGGGGAACATCAAAACCATCGGCCTGATCTGGCTTTTGGGGCTGCTGGTGATCGGCCTACCCCTGGTTCTGGTTATTCTCTTTACAAAGGGTTTCGCCCTGGGTTTTACCGTCGGCTTCCTGGTNNGTTATCCGCAGCCGTTTCTTTACCCTGCGCCAGAGCCTCTATCCCCAGGTGCTGGGCTACAGCCTGTGGGCGCTCCTCACGGCAGCCCTGGGAATTGTTGCTTCCCTGCTGGAGGTCTATATCAGTCCCGGCTTTATGAACCTGGTGAGCAGACTTTTCCTCTGATTTTTGCAATTTATTGCAAGCATATTTCTACACATAGTGCAATTTGTTGCGAAAAATGGTGGAAAGGATATCCATTCAAGGCATCCCTTACCTGGCACCGTATTTGCATGAATCTATTGTGATAATTGATAATTATCTTTCATCAAGGAGGAGATAATATGCTGATCGGTGTACCGCGCGAGATCAAGGACAATGAAAACCGGGTAGCAATCGTTCCTGCAGGGGTTGATGCCCTGGTCAGAGCTGGGCACAAGGTACTGGTGGAGACAAATGCCGGTCTGGGTAGCGGGATTACCGACGAGGAGTACAAGGCTGCCGGGGCGGAGATTGTGGCCACCGCTGCCGAGGTCTACGAGCGGGCAGAAATGATTATGAAGGTTAAGGAACCCCTGCCGCCGGAATATCCTTTGATGCGGGAGGGACAAGTTGTCTTTACCTATCTGCACCTGGCAGCAGAACCGGAGCTCACCAAGGCAATGGTGGACAGCAATGTGATCGGTATTGCCTACGAGACGGTGCAGCTTCCCGACAACTCCCTTCCCCTGCTGAGCCCCATGAGTGAGATCGCAGGGAGGATGTCGGTGCAGATTGGTGCCCACTATCTGGAGAAGACCCATGGCGGCGCCGGGGTTCTCCTCGGCGGTGTCGCAGGCGTTCCCCCGGCCAAGGTATTGGTTTTAGGCGGTGGTACAGTGGGGACCAATGCCGCCAGAATAGCCGTGGGCATGGGCGCCCAGGTAACACTGGTGGATATTAATGTCAACCGCCTGCGCTATCTGGATGAAATATTCGGCGGGCGGATTATTACCCTGATGTCCAACAGCTATAACATTGCCCGGGCGGTAAAGGAGGCGGATCTGGTCATTGGCGCCGTCCTGATCCCGGGTGCCCGGACACCGGTGCTGGTCACCGAAGAAATGGTAAAGACCATGTCCCCGGGCTCTGTTTTGGTCGATGTGGCCATTGATCAGGGTGGTTCCATCGAAACCATGGACCGGATCACCAGCCACAGCGATCCCATCTTCATCAAGCACGGTGTTGTCCACTATTGCGTGCCCAATATCCCGGGGGCAGTGGCCCGCACCGCAACCTTTGCCTTGACCAATGCTACCTTGCCCTACGCTTTACAGATTGCCAATAAGGGCTGGAAGCAGGCGGTCAAGGATAACCCGGCCCTGGCCAAGGGGGTAAACATCGCCGCCGGAGCCGTTACCTACGAAGCGGTGGCCAAGGCCCTCGATTATCCCTATCATCCCCTGGAAGAAGTATTATAGGCGAAAAGGGTATCCCCGTAAAAGCCCGGGAAGCACATTCCCGGGCTTTTTTCCGGGGAAGAATAGGGGATGGCTGCCGGAAAAAGGATTTTCCCCCTTCCCGTTGAACTGATGAGAAAACGGGGATAGGGAGGGGTGGAATGGGAAAGGAGAAGATTGGTTTTAGCGAGTTGGCAAGCTTTCTCATTTACCTGCGGGTGGAAAAGGGGGTGGCGGAGAACACCCTGGCAGCTTATGAAGGAGACCTGCGCCAGTTTCTCGCTTACCTCCAGGAGAAAACGGATATGGAAAACCTCCGGGAAGTCCAGCGGCCTTTATTGACCCTCTATCTCCTCCATTTGCAAAAAGAAGGCTTCGCCCCTGCCACCATTGCCAGAAAAGAGGCGGCAATAAGGGCCTTCTTTCGTTATCTGGCCGCGGAGGGAATGATTGGGGAAAACCCGGCGCGGCTGCTCAATTCCCCCCGGCAGAGGCAGGCCCTGCCCGACGTCCTCAGCGAGGACGAGGTAGAACTTCTCCTCCGGCAACCCCGGGGAGTATCACCCCAGGCCCTCCGCGACCGGGCCATACTGGAGGTCCTGTATGCCACGGGCCTCAGGGTGTCGGAGCTGGTTGCCCTGGATAGGAAAGACATTAATTTGGAGCTGGGCTATGTCCGCTGTCGCGGGAAGGGG
>LFSN01000038.1:41839-52215 GCA_001513125.1 Clostridia bacterium DTU030 | reverse complement strand
TTGGTTTCTGTAACCTGGAAGAGGCTGCCGCCTTCGGGAACTTTACCAAAGAGACCGTTCCCCCAGATCAACCGGGCGATGGCGTTGGAAATGACCACCGTGAGGGCAACGGTGTCAGTTGGTAAACTAATGCTAACCCACAGGGAATTTAAGATATAACCGAAAATGCCAAACACTGCACCAACGAGTAGTACCCCGGGGTCATTCAGCTTGATCAAGCCGGTGGCAACGTCCTTGCCGCTCTCGTGGATGCCTTTTTTAGCAGCATAGGCGGCCGCAGCAACCCCGCCACAGAAAGCAACGTGAGGTCCAAAGAAGGGACCAAAGGCGACCTCGTTGAGTACTGCTGCTGCTTCAGTGGCACCGGAGAAGCCAGCGGCAATTCCTACTAATACCATTAACCCTGTAAAAACGAAGGCTGGTACACCACCCAGGGCAGCACCAAAGATGCCACCGCCGGCAGCAGCTAAAAGTACATTAAGGTCAAACATACTAAACAAGCCTCCCTTACTAATTTTTTAACACTGCCTACAATCCCTTACGTGCCTCCCTAAAGCAGTTTCTCCATCTGACCTGCTTCTTCTGCCGCCCTTTTCACCTGGGCCAGGGTATGACCCATGGCAGCTTCCACAGCAGCTACTACGGCTCCTTCCAGGATTGGTGCATTGCAGAGGACAACTCGCTTCTGCAATTCATCTTGGAGCATGTCTATCGCCAGCTGGGTATTCATAACCGCACTCCCCAAATCTACCAGCAGAAGCACCCCATCTGTCTCGCCAATACTTTCAATAGCTTCCTTGATTGCCAGGGGGTCTGTGCCCAGGTCACCATCCTCTGTTCCACCTACGGCAACAATAGGCACCTCGCGGCCCATCTGCTGGGCAATTTCCTTGATACCTTCGGCCGCTTTTAAGCTGTGGGAAATAATAACTATGCCAACCACCTGCTGTTGTCCCCCTAGCTCTCCAGTACTTTCAACATTGCCCTGAGAAGCAGCTCTGCCGATGTCGCCCCTGGATCCTGATGTCCAACACTGCGTTCGCCCAGGTAGTGGGCCCGGCCCTTTTTGGCCACCAGGGGAATGGTTGCTTTTTTACCATCCTCAGCGGCAGCAACAGCTGCCCTAAGGCATTCAACCAGGTCCTTTCCTGCATCAGCTGCTGCAGAATAGGCTTCTACCGCCGGTTCCAGGGCATCCACCATGGTTTTCTCTCCCACCACAGCCTTGCCCCGTTGTTTAATTCCTTCTAAGCCGGCGGCCAGCATGGCACCTATATCGCTGGCGGTCAATTCCTCCTTACCAGCGGCAATCTTACCAAACTGCATAAAGAAGGTTCCATAGAGGGGCCCAGCCGCTCCCCCCACCGCAGAGATCAGACTCATTGCCACGTTTTTAAAGATGGTACCAATATCCTTGTCTGCAACAGGAGGGAGTTTTTCCAGCACTTTGCGAAAACCCCTGTCCATGTTGATACCATGGTCCGCGTCACCAATGGCGCTGTCAAGCTCAGTAAGGTATTCCTTGTTCTGCGCCATAGCGGCAGCCATTTCCTCTATCATGGCCACTACTTGATCTCTGTTGACCTTCATCCTGGTACCTCCCTTAACTGTCCCATGGTTTTAAAGTTTGCCCTGCCACATCCCCCCTCACATAGTATTCTGGCGGGAAATATCTACCTATCTTCTACTATATTTATTCGTTTTTCATATGAAAAACCCTGCCAATAAAAAAAATATTTATTGGGTAGACAAAAGTCTACCCAATAAATATTACATCAGCAGATATTACAGCAAGACCAAGGCTGGATTTTCAAGTAGAGCCTTGACCCTTTGCAGGAATTGGGCTGCTACGGCACCATCGATAAGCCTGTGGTCAAAGGAGAGGCTCAGGTTCATCATGGGCCTGACAACTATTTCATCATTAACCACTACCGGCTTCTTCTGGATCCGGTTTACACCCAGTATGGCACTCTCAGGAGGATTAATAATGGGTGTGAAGCTGTCGACGCCAAACATGCCGAGGTTGCTGATAGTGAAGGTGCCACCCTTGTACTCATCGGGAGAGAGCTTGCCTTCCCGGGCCTTTGCCGCCAGCTCCTTCACCTGCTGGGAGATAGCAGCGATCCCCAACTTGTTGGCATTCTTAACCACCGGTACAATGAGCCCATCTTCCAAGGCCACGGCAACGCCGACATTGACTTGGCCGTTGTAGACGATTTCCTCACCCTGCAGGGAAGCATTGACAACGGGGAAATCCTCCAGGGCCCTGGCGACTATCTTCACGATAATGTCGGTGAAGGAAACCTTTTCCGGTGCCACCTCATTGAGGGCTTTCCGGAAGGCCGCTGCCTGGCTCATGTCAACTTCCATATCAACGGTGACATGGGGAGCCGTTCTGAAGCTTTCGGCCATCCTATCGGCAATTACCTTGCGCATGCCGGCCAGAGGTACCCGCTTGTCTTCCACTTTAGCTGCCTCGGCAGCGGGTGCCGCCGGTGCCGGTGCAGCTGCCTTGCTTTCCACGGCCTTCAGCACGTCTTCCCTGGTAATCCTGCCACCAGGACCAGTTCCCTCAATATCTTCCAGGGCAATACCATGCTCCTCGGCCAGCTTCTTGGCTGCCGGTGAAGCCTTAACCTTTTTCGCCGGCTTTGCAGCTTCGGCTGCCACTTCCTTAGCAGGCGCCGCACTTTCGGCCGGTGCTGCCGGAGCCTCTACCTTTTCGCCAGGAGCAGCAATGATCCCGATTGGCTCACTGACCTTGGCCGTTTCTCCCGGTCCTACGAGGATTTTTTGCAATACACCGCTGGCAGGTGCTTCCACCACATTGGTGATCTTTTCGGTTAGGATTTCTACCAGTTCCTCGCCCTTTTCGACATTGTCACCTTCGTTTTTGAGCCAGTTCACCACTGTCCCTTCAGTCATTGTTAAACCTAGTTTGGGCATCAATACTTCTGTAGCCACTTTTTAATTCCTCCCTTCATACTGTTGCAAAAAAGTTTTGCTGCACAGCCCCCCGGAGGGTTTTTTTGACATCCACAACCAGGGGTCCGTCTGTAGCCAGTTCTATTTCCACTAGATCGTCTGAGCGGATCATGATTTCCCGCTCTCCATCCAGGGCAAGGGTTGAAGGTTTGTACTGCACCTGCACCCGCTCTCCTATTTCCAGAGGTCGATAGCCTTTGATACCTACCTCGGCAATGATCCCGGGAGCAATGGGTGCCTTAACGACCTGTTTTCCCTCTCCAATTTCTATATAAAGCCCCTGGCGGTCTGTCATGGTTATGGGATAGAAGCAGCCGCCAATTGCCGACATTCCAATATTGTGGGCCTCACCCCGGGTTGCTATCACAGCCTTTACCCGGCTCATGTCCCAGATGGCGCGGGAGGCCACAAAGAGGTCGGCGGAAACAACAGCATCAATGAGGGCCAGATCGACAAGTTTACCATTGAGCCAGATATTTAATTTTTTCGTCCGGATTGTCTCCTGGGATATTCCGCGGGCAGTAATTCCTGCCGCCAATCCTGCCGTTGTCCCTTCAACCATGGAAGGGAAGACATTGTTGGTACCAGTAGAAATAGGCAAGAGAGGTACATCTCCACATTCCTTGGCCACGGCACGGCTGGTTCCATCACCGCCCATGACTATTATACATCCTGCGCCGGCTTCCCGCATCATTTTCGCCGCCAGGGTAGAATCATCTGCACCCCTGCCGATTCTCATTTTCAGGAAAGATACTTCCAGGTCCAGCTTTTCACTGCCACCGAGTTTATCAAGGGCCTTTTCCCCAATCCCGTATGTATCGGGCATAAAGAGGACCTTTTTCACCCCGGTCGCGGCCAGACCCAATAAGATTCTCTGGACTATGTTGGTTTTTTCTACATTATCAAAGACAGTCCCATGGGCAACAAGACGTCTGATATCTTTACCGGAGGCTGGGTTGGCAATTATACCAACTAATGACATGACTTAACCTCCACTTCTGCTGAAAACTCTATAAGGGGGGTATGGCCGCGAGGGGCCACACCCCCTGACTAATCAGCCAACAATCTCCTTCACTGCTGCAATTATATCCTGCTCATTGGGTATTACAAACTGCTCCTGGCCTGCGTTAAAGGGAATTGGTACGTCGTGGGCAGCCACCCGCTTGATGGGGGCGTCGAGATAGTCAAAGCCCTCTTCGGCAACAATGGCTGCTATTTCGCCGCCAAACCCGCCGGTCTTGACAGCCTCATGGACAATTACCAGCCTTCCAGTCTTCTCGACGGAAGACAGGATTATATCCTTATCCAGGGGTACCAGGGTCCGGGGGTCAACCACCTCAACGCTAATACCCTCTTTCGCTAATTCTTCCGCAGCAGCCAGTGCTTTATACACCATCATTGAAGTGGCAACAACGGTAACATCTTCTCCCTGTCTCTTGATGTCCCCCTTGCCCAGGGGAATGACATAGTCTTCATCCTCGGGCACAGGTCCCTTAATGCCGTACAGAACCTTGTGCTCCACGAATATTACAGGGTTATCGTCACGGATAGAAGCCTTGAGAAGACCCTTATGGTCGGCAGGAGTAGAAGGCATGACTACTTTGAGCCCCGGCACATGGGTAAACCACGCTTCCAGGGATTGGGAGTGTTGTGCCGCAGCGGAAATCCCGGCGCCAACAGGCAGCCGCAGAGTTATGGGCATTATGGCCTTCCCGCCAAACATGTAGCGCATTTTGGCAGCCTGGTTCACGAGCTGGTCCATACATACTGTGACGAAATCCATAAACATTATTTCGGGAACAGGCCGCATGCCGGTAGCTGCCGCACCAACGGCCGAACCGACAATGGCTGTTTCCGAAATCGGCGTATCCCGGACCCGCTCTTCGCCAAACTCTTCATAAAGGCCTTGGGTAACACCGAAACAACCGCCAAACTGTCCTACATCCTCACCACAGATATAGACAGTCTCATCCCGAAGCATCTCTTCCCGCAATGCTTCCCGGATGGCTTCCGCTACACTGAGTTCTTTCACGGCCTCCACTCCTCCTTTCAAACATAAAGGTCTTCCAGGGCCGCTTCCGGTGCCGGTTCAGGACTCTTTTCGGCAAACTCAACTGCCGCTTCAACTTCTGCAGCGACCTCTTTCCTAATTGCCTCTGCCTCTTCTGCCGTCATGACACCCATTTCTGCCAGGAGAGCTTCGAATCTTGGGATGGGATCCTTTGCTTTCCACTCTTCAATCTCTTCCTGAGGCCGGTACATCTGGGGATCTCCCTCGAAGTGTCCCCGCCAGCGGTAGGTCTTGCACTCAACCAAGCTTGGACCTTCACCGGCCCGAGCCCGCTTTACTGCTTCCCCTACCGCCTCGTAGACAGCCATTACGTCATTGCCATCTACAACTACCCCCGGTATACCGTAGGCCGTAGCCCGGTCAGCAATGTCGGTAATATTCTGGTGTCTGCTCTGGTGCAGGGAAATACCATACTGGTTGTTCTCACAGACAAATATTACCGGGAGTTTCCAGGCCGAAGCCAGGTTGATACCCTCGTGGAAGGTTGTCTGGTTGGAAGCACCATCACCAAAGAAGCAGATCGTCACCTGGTCTGTGCCCCGCATTTTGGCCGACAGCCCGGCTCCCGGGGCAATTCCCAAACCGCCGCCAACGATACCGTTGGCACCCAAGATCCCAATCTCCACATCGGCGATATGCATAGAGCCACCCTTGCCCTTGCAGTAGCCCGTCTCCTTGCCAAAGAGCTCTGCCATCATAAGGTCCAGCCTACCGCCCTTGGCAATACAGTGACCGTGGCCCCGGTGGGTACTGGTGATGAAGTCTGTATCCTTCAAGTTGGCACAGGCCCCGACAGCCACTGCCTCCTCACCAATGTAGAGGTGCACGAAGCCGGGAATTTTCCCCGCAGCAAACAACTCCGCCACCCTAGATTCGAAGATGCGGATTTCTACCATTTTGCGGTACATCCACACCAGCTTCTCCTTGTCTTGCATAATAAGCCTCCTCTCCCTTTTTTAGTAGGTACGAGACTTATTCTGCAATCTTAACCACGACGGCGGCATTGGCAACTAGAATATCGCTTGTCCTGTCACCCAATTCCGGAATGACCATCCCTGGAAAGGACATCCCCCCTTCCACTACTTTAATGCTCTTCTGCCCAAAGGGAATCACGGATAGCACCTGTTCCCCGTCTACCTTGTCAGGATTTGGCACTGCTACTTCTACTTCCACAATCATGTCGTTGAGATTTTTCATGTCAAAGATCTCCCGCAAACCACAGATATAGCTGCGGGAAATGGCATCTTTGACGGCCCTTTGGGCTGCCTTGGTTGGATCCTGCCCATGCTGGTCAATGCCATGGCCCAACTCAATTAGCAATCTTTTTGCCATTAAACTCCCTCCCGATACATTATATGGAGGAAGAATAGCTTTAATGACAACTATTTCCTTTGCTGGGAGCAGGTAGCAATCCGTTATATGGAAATGACAAAATTCCTCCGTTAATGTAACTTCGCTCCCTGGCAGCCTTTTCCCTTCCGGTAGGCAAAAAAATTTTTGTGAGAATTTTAACATATATGCGAATAGGCCCATAATAGAAAAAGGGTGGTGGGGTAGCGTCAGATGGGGAAGAACTGATAGGGCAGCAAAAAAGGCGAGGTCTCCCCCGCCCTATCCCTTCTTCCTATTCGGCCCGAAACCTGTTAACTAAGCTTGCAAGGCCTTTTCTATCCTTGTTTGGGTAAAAACAGGGTGCCCACTTCTTCTCCGGCAATAATTTTCTGGATCACCGCCGGATTCTCACCATTGGAGATTACCATGGGTATCCCGGCACCAACGGCAATTTTGGCAGCTGTAATCTTGGTGCTCATGCCCCCAATGCCCAGGGCCCCGCCGGCTTCCGAAGCCAATTCTTCTATTTCCGGGGTTATCTCCGGTACCAGGGAAATGAGTTCGGCTTCCTTGTCGGTACGGGGATCGGCTGTGTACAATCCATCGATATCGGAAAGAATGATAAAGAGATCGGCTTTGACCAGGGAGGCCACGTAGGCCGAAAGGGTATCGTTATCCCCGAATTCGATTTCCTCTACGGCAACGGTATCGTTTTCATTCACAATGGGGATGACATTGAGTTCAAAGAGCATATTGAAGGTGTTAATGGCATTTTGGTAGCGCTTGCCGTTGTCGATATCGGCCTTAGTGAGGAGGATTTGAGCAACGACACAGCCATACTCGGCAAAGATCTTTTCATAAACCTGCATCAGAATCCCCTGGCCGATGGCGGCCATGGCCTGCTTTTCCTTGGTTGTGCGGGGCCTGCCGCTCAGGCCCACCCGGCTGGTGCCAACCACAATGGCCCCGGAGGTGACCAGTACCACGTCCTTCCCCTGGTTGGACAGATCTGCCAGCTGCCGGACTAAAACTTCTATGCGGCCCAGGTTCAATTTCCCCGTTTCGTGGGTCAAGGTGGAGGTGCCCACCTTCACTACAATGCGACGGGCATCCTGCAGGGTTTTCCTCATATCTTCCATAAAACCCCTCTCCTTTTCCTGTTATATTCATGTATTACAGTTATTATAGCAAGGCCCCTGCCGATTTCCCAGACAATTGCAAAATTGTTTTGCAGGGGCTGCCCCCGATTAGCGCACCTGCACCCGGCCCCGGTAAATCAGGCCCCTGTTTGCATCCACCGTAATTACTTCTTCCCCTGCCAGGCGTTCCGTGGCTCCCTTGGCCCCGACCACCACTGGGATCCCCAGGCTCAAGCCAACTACAGCGGCATGGGAGGTAAGTCCAGGTTCTTCCGTGACGATGGCGGCAGCCTCCTCTAAAATTGGCATAAATTCCTTGTCGGTCCCTATGGCAACCACTATATCCCCGGGACGGAAATACTCCCGGGCCTCCCGGGGCCTTTTCACAATACATATCCGCCCCGTGGCTGCCTTCTGCCCGATGCCTATCCCCCGCAGCAGGACATTGCCGACGGTTTGGACCTTGATGAGATTGGAGGTGCCCGGTATGCCCACCGGGTGGCCGGCAGTGATGACAACCAGGTCGCCCTCCCTGATGTAGCCCTTCTCAACTCCGGCAGCTATGGCCCGCTCAAACATTTCGTCGGCAGTGGAGGCCGCTTCCTTACGTATGGGGTAGACGCCCCAGATCAGGGTCAACTGCCTGGCGACTTCTTCCTTGGGCGTCACGGCTATGATGGGTGCCCTGGGCCGGTGCCTGGCCACCATCCGGGAGGTATAACCCGATTGGGTGGCCGTCAGGATGGCAGCCGCCTGCAGATCATGGGCCGAAATACAGGTAGCATAGCCGACGGCATCGGTGATAGTCCGGGCACCGGCCTCCCTCTTTCTATGTAGGATACCTTCATAGTCTATGGCCTCTTCTGCCCGGCGGGCAATCCGATCCATGGTTGCCACGGCCTCGACGGGATAGGCGCCCATGGCCGTTTCCGCCGAGAGCATCACCGCGTCGCTGCCGTCTAAAATGGCGTTAGCCACATCGCTGGCTTCGGCCCTGGTGGGCCGCGGGTTCTCCACCATCGACTCCAGCATCTGGGTGGCGGTGATCACAGGCTTGCCCGCCTCGTTGCACTTCCTAATCATCATTTTCTGGAGGAGGGGAACATCTTCCGCCGGCAATTCTACCCCCAGGTCCCCCCGGGCAACCATCAGGCCATCGGCCATCCTGATTATGGCATCGACATTTTCTACCCCTTCCGGGTTTTCGATCTTGGCTATGATGGGAATATCCGCGCCCATTTCCTCTAAATAATGCTTGATGGCCAGGATATCGTCGGCCCGCCGGATAAAGGAAGCGGCGATATAATCAACCCCCTGCTCGACGCCAAACCGGATATCCTGGCGGTCCTTCTCCGACAGGGGCGGGAGCTTCACCCGGGAGTGGGGCAGGTTGATTTTTTTGCGGTCGCTTAGAACCCCACCGTTGATGACCCGACACTTGACATCCCTACCCTGGACGGCCAGCACTTCAAGCTGCAGCAAGCCGTCATTTAAAAGGACGATGTCACCCTCCTTGATGTCGGAGGGAAAGCCGGCATACTGGACAGTCACCCGCTCGGCATCCCCTTCCACCTCTTCGGTGGTCAGGGTAAAGATCTGCCCCTCCTCTAAAACTACGCTGCCGTTTTTAAAGGTCCCGATGCGAATCTCCGGCCCCCTGGTATCAAGCAGTATCCCCAGGGGGTAATCGAGCTGGGCAGCTACTGAGCGCAGTGTCTCAATCCGCCGCCGCTGTTCTTCATGGGAGCCGTGGGAAAAATTCAAGCGGGCGACATTCATCCCTGCCAGCAGCATTTTTTTGATAATTTCCGGACTTTCACTGGCTGGCCCTATGGTACACAGGATCTTGGTGCGCCGCACTATGCCTCCCCCCTTCAGTTATATTACATGGCCAGGATATCGGCCAGCTGGTACAAGTCGACATCCAGGGTCTTTTCCCCGGCCAAAATTTCCTCCAAACCCATAGTGGTGAGCCCGCCCTCCTGCACCACCACTCCCAGGCCAGTCTTACCCTCCCGGAGGAGGTCAACGGCATAGGCCGCCATTTGACTGGACAGGACCCGATCAAAGGCGGTGGGCGAACCACCCCGCTGGATGTGACCCAGCACCATCACCCTCGTTTCCAGACCGGTCTTTTTCCGGATATAGGACCCGATGTCCTCTCCCCTTGCTGCTCCTTCTGCCACCACTATAATACTGTGGGACTTACCCCTTTTAAACCCGCTCACAATCCGCTCGCAGACCCTTTCCAGATCGAACTTAATTTCCGGGATCAGGATGGATTCGGCCCCCCCGGCCAAACCGGCCCAGAGGGCTATCTGCCCCGAATGGCGCCCCATTACTTCCACGACATAGGTCCGCTCATGGGAAGCCGCCGTATCCCTGATCTTGTTGATGGCTTCGATGGCAGTATTGACGGCTGTATCAAAACCGATGGTGTAATCACTGCCGTAAAGATCATTATCGATGGTGGCTGGTATCCCTATGGTCTTAATGCCGCTCCTGGCCAGTTCCCTCGCTCCATGGAAGGATCCGTCGCCACCGATTACCAGCATACCTTCAATCCCCCGGCGGGCGAGCTGCTGGAGGGCCTTTTCTCTGCCGGCAGGGGTCTTAAATTCTTCGCTGCGGGCGGTACGCAGGATGGTACCTCCCCTGTGAATAATATCGGCGACCGAATGCGTATCCAGGGGGGAAATATCCCCCTCGATTAAACCGGCAAAGCCCTGAAAAACCCCATAGACCTCCAGCTCGTGGTACAGGGCCTTTCTGACAGCCGCCCTTATGGCGACATTCATGCCGGGGGCATCGCCTCCACTGGTTAAAATACCAATTCTCTGCATATTACA
>LFSN01000038.1:0-41831 GCA_001513125.1 Clostridia bacterium DTU030 | reverse complement strand
TCCGGCACCAATATCTCCACATTTCCCGCATCTCCCAGATGGGGGATGCCGACTGTCCGGAGCATGACCAAGAGCCCTTCGCTGTTCAGTATGCCTTTCAAGGTCTCAGCCTCAATTCGGTTGCGGGCAATATAAACCACCGTCCACATGCTCCCGAAAGCCCCCTTTTCTCTGTCGTTACTAGGAGATAGCAACTGTTAATTAAAAGGAACTTATCTAATTAAAGCCCCCTCCATTCCTTCGCCCTTCTGGCATTATATTCCTCTTATCTGGGAGAAATTTTAACCCCCACCGGCCGGACCGGGACCCCCTTTAACGGCCACTTCCCCGGGGCCCAATAGGGCTTCCAGGGCTGCCAGCAATTCTTCCTGGAGCTCAACAGCCAGCTGATCCGGCAGCTGGTGCAGTTTCCTTTCCTGCCGGAAATAAAGGTAGACGGGGCTTGGCCCGGGATACTGCCTGAGCAGGGCAAAAACCTGGTCCAGGGTTGGCTCCCGCCGGCTGGAAAGGGCAAGGTACAGGGATTTTACCCCTTTCCCCTGGCCCTGGGCTTCCAGGGGAGAGATCCTTTCGGCAATAATCTTGACCTCCGTTTCCTGCCAGTTGACCACACCCTCAACCAGGAGGCGGGCATCATCCACCAGCAGGGAGCGGTTTTCGGAAAATAAGCGGGGGAAGACAACTACCTCCACCGAGCCGGTAAGGTCCTCTAAGGTGGCAAAGAGCATAGGTTCCCCATTCCTGGTTAATATTTGCTTTCCTGCCACAAGTATACCCCCCAGCATGACCCGCTGGCCATCGGCCAGCTCTTCCAAATCCTTGCTGCTGACGGTATGTTCCCGCAAGATATGGGAATAGGGGGCCAGGGGATGGCCGGAAATATAGAGGCCCACCGTCTCCTTCTCCAGGGCCAGGAGCCTCTCGGGGGTAAACTCGGGCACCTGGGGCAGCTTATCTTCCTGGGTTTCCGTCTCCGTACCCAGGAGCTCCAGGAGGGAGTGCTGGCCGCTGAGTTTTTCCTGCTGGTAGCGCTGGGCCCTTTCCAAGATATCGTCCAGGCCGGCCAGCATCCGGGCCCGGTACTGTCCCAGGGAACCGAAGGCCCCACACTTGATCAGGCTCTCCAGGACCTTTTTGTTGACCACCCGCAGGTCCACCCGGCGGCAAAAATCGGTCAGGGAAACAAAGTTCCCCCCTTCCTGGCGGGCAGCAATGATGTTTTCAATGGCCCCCCGGCCGACGTTCTTTACCGCCGCCAGGCCAAAGCGGATCTTGCCCCCTATAACACTGAAGTCCACCAGGCTCTCATTGATATCGGGCGGCAGGATTTCAATCCCCAGCCGGCGGCATTCTTCAATATACAGGGCTACCTTGTCGGTGTTTTCCATAACGCTGGAAATGAGGGCCGCCATGTACTCGACGGGATAATTGGCCTTGAGGTAGGCCGTCTGGTAGGCCACCAGGGCATAGGCAGCCGAATGGCTCTTGTTAAAACCGTAACCGGCAAAGTGGGCCATCAAGTAGAAGATGTGGCCGGCCACATCGGCGGCTATTCCCTTCTTTGCGGCACCGGCCAGGAACTGCTCCCGCTGGGCAGCAATAACCTCCGGCTTTTTCTTGCCCATGGCCCGGCGCAAAAGATCGGCCTGGCCGAGGCTGAAACCGGCCAGGTCGCTGGCAATCTGCATGACCTGCTCCTGATAGAGGATAATCCCATAGGTCTCGGCCAAAATTGGCTCCAGGGCAGGATGCAGGTATTCTACCTCCCTGCGGCCGTGTTTCCGGGCGATATAGTCCTCCACCATGCCGCTTCCCAGGGGCCCCGGCCGGTAAAGGGCTACCAGGGCGACGACATCGGCCAGGGAGGTGGGCTGCAGCTCCTTGATTAGGTTCCGCATGCCCACACTTTCCAGCTGAAAGACACCAGTGGTATCCCCCGCCTGGAGGAGGCGGAAGGTTTTTTCATCGTCCAGGGGGATCTTATCCAGATCAATCTTTTCCCCGCGGCTGGCGGCCACAATCTCGATGGCATTCTGGATAACGGTGAGGGTGCGCAGGCCCAGAAAATCCATCTTCAAGAGGCCGAGCTCTTCAATGGTCTCCCAGGGAAATTGGGTGGTCACCACCCCGTCGGAGGTTTTCTGCAGGGGGACATATTGAGTCAGGGGCTCTTTGGCGATCACCACCCCGGCCGCATGGACGGAGGCATGCCGGGGGAGGCCCTCCAGGGAGCGGGCCGTCTTCACCAGCTGCTCCAGGGCAGGATCGGCCGCCACCAATTCAGCCAGCTCCCGGTTGGCTTCCAGGGCCCGGGCAATGGTCATGCCCGGTTCCATGGGGATCATCTTCGCCAGGCGATCCACCTCGCCGTAGGGAAAACCGTACACCCGCCCCACGTCCCGGATGGCCCCCCGGGCAGCCATGGTCCCAAAGGTAATGATCTGGGCCACCCGATCGGCCCCGTACCTTTCCACCACATAATCTATGATCTCGTTCCGGCGGTCATCACAAAAATCGATATCGATGTCGGGCATGCTGACCCTTTCGGGATTGAGGAAGCGTTCGAAGAAAAGGCCGTGGGCCAGGGGATCCACATTGGTTATGCCCAGGCAGTAGGCGACGAGACTCCCGGCCGCCGAACCCCGGCCGGGGCCGACTAAAATCCCCCGTTCCCGGGCAAAGCGGACGAGATCCCAGACAATGAGGAAATAACTGGCGTAACCCATCCGGATAATGACGTCCAGCTCGTACTGCAGGCGTTCTTCCATGGCGGGGGATACGGTTGCGTAGCGTTCCCTGAGGCCCCGCTGGCAAAGCTCTGCCAGGTAATCGTTGGCTGAGCTGTCCCCGGGGACGGGGAAATGGGGCAGGTGCAGGGAGCCGAACTCCAATTCCACCTGGCACCGCTCGGCTATGGCCAGGGTGTTGGTGAGGGCCTCGGGAAGGGATGGGAAGAGGGCTGCCATCTCCTCCCCCCTTTTCAGATAAAACTCAGCGCTGGGAAAGCGGAGGCGGTTGGTATCTTCTATGGTTTTTCCCGTTTGGATGCAGAGGAGGACATCGTGGGGCCGGGCATCGGCCTTTTCCACGTAGTGGACATCGTTTGTAGCCACCAGGGGAAGGCCCAGCTCCCGGCCGAGGCCAATTAATTTCCTGTTCACTTCCTCCTCCTCGGCCATGCCGTGGTCCTGCAGCTCCAGGAAAAAGCCATCGGGTCCGAAAATTTCCCGGTAGGCAAGGGCAGCTGCCCGGGCCCCTTCCCAGTCATCCTGCAGGAGGTAGGTGGGGATCTCCCCGGCAATGCAGCCGGAAAGGCAAATCAATCCTTTGCTGTACCGGGCAAGGAGTTCTTTATCAACCCGGGGTTTATAGTAAAAGCCGTGCAAATAGGCTTCGGAAACCAGGGCCATCAGGTTCCTGTAGCCCTCCTTGCTTTCCGCCAGGAGAACCAGGTGGTACAGGTTGTCATCGATGCGGGGTTCCCGGTCCTGCATGGACCGGGGGGCAACATAGACCTCACAGCCCAGGATGGGTTTTATTCCCTCTCTTTTACAGGCCTTGTAAAAATCCACCACCCCGTACATGGCACCATGGTCGGTGATGGCCAGGGCCGGCATCTCCAGGCTGGCGGCCTTTCTCACCAAATCATCTATCCGACTGGCCCCATCGAGGAGGCTGTATTCGGTATGAACATGAAGATGAATGAAATCAGACACCCAATTCACCCCTTAGGGTATTCTAAACTGTAATTTCCACACTCCCCACCCAAGTCCTCCTCCAGGGCAGGGGGATAATTGGTCCCCGGCGGCAATAAAATGGTTTAAAGACCAGGGGAGGGACCGGCTATGGGAAAGATTATAGAGGAATTGGTGCTCACTTTTTTTATTGCCCTGGGGGTAGTTCTGGGGGGAGCCATCAGCGGTTCCCTGGGGGCCAGCCTGGTCAACCGTTACCCCCAGGAAACCATGCTGACTCTGGCCCGCCAGATCAAGGTGTGGGCGATCCTGGTTGCCCTGGGGGGCACCTTTCCTGCCTTTTACGCCCTGGAAGCCGGTCTCCTGGAAGGGCAGCTGCGGGCTGTGGCCCGGCAGCTCCTCTTCATCCTGGTCGCCTTCAGCGGGGCCCAGTGCGGGTACATGCTGATCCTTTTTTTAAAGGGGGACTAGGTGTGGGGGCCAAGGAAGCAGCCTTTCTCCTGGGCTTTCTCTGCGGCTGCCTGCTGATGAATATCTTTTTCGGGGCCAGGCTGGAGGATGTTTACCAGGAAAGGGACACCCTCCTTGCCTCCCTGGCCGAGAGGGATTCCCGCCTGGAACAGCTGGAAAAGGCCCTGGCCGGCAGCGGGAGCCTCATCATAAAGGAAATTCAACCTAATATTGTCCTCAAAGGTGACCGGCCCCTCCAGCTGGAATTGGAGAAAAGGATCCGCCAGTGGCTGGATATCTTCCTGGGCCGGGAGCTCTCTTCCCTGGACCCGGCTGCCATCCCCTTTATCATCGACGGCCGGACAGTGACCATCAACGGCCGGCGGATACATCTCCGAGTGGAAACAACCGTCATCTCCGAGAAGCTGATCATCTTTGTCCGGCCCGAAATAGAGAACAATGGCCTATAAATTGCCCAAAAAGAAAAAGCGCCTGGGGGCGCCTTGTCAGCCGAAGGGAAAGGGATCAGTTTTTTCCTGGGACATAAACTCCTCCATGCCGATATTGATGCCGCGCGGGGTAAAAAGGAAGATACACTCGCCAATTTTCTGCATATCACCGTCCAGGATATAGGTGGCTCCGCTCATGTAATCGACAATCCGTTGGGAAAGGTGAAGGGATAGCCCCTCCAGGTTGACAATAACAGGGCTTCCTTCCTTGATACGGGTAGCCATTTCCTCTGTTTCGCTAAAGCTTGTCGGCTTGGTTACAACGACCTGTATCTGCTCTTGACCGTACTCCATATTCCACTGGTATACTTCCCCCTCCTGGAGCTGCTCATCGCGGCCAAACCCCAGGGAATATAGGATCCGCTGAAAGAGGTTCGCCATGTCCCCCCATCCTTCCTCAGCAACCAGCATCTTTTTCGCCATCATGTTGCCGTACCATTGATTAGTGCAAGCCTTAAATCAAATCAGTATTCGACACCAGGATACCGTTTCCTGCCCCCGCCGACTCTTTTCTTTTTTCTTTCTCCCTCTACATTATAATTTTTCTTCCACCGAAGCGACCTTATCGGCCATGGTCCGCTCCTTATCCCGCCGATCGTCGATTCTGATGGTGGTGATTACCCGGCCCGCCCCGGCAGCAAAGGGTACCTCATGCATCTTGCTGATGGCGGCCAGGATCTTGTCCAGGTCCCCTTCAATAATGGTTGCCATGGGAGTCAACTGGTACTGCAGGTCCTTTTCCTGCTGCAGGACCTTATGACAGGCAGCCACATACTCGCTCACACTGGTACTGCCCGTTCCCAGGGGAACAACACATACTTCGACAATAGCCACCGCTTTTCCCTCCTTGCCTCTTCAGTCCAAAATCAGGCCCAGGGATTGATAACAGCCTTGATCACCCGCTGTGCCTCAACATCCTGGATGGCCTGGTTAACCTCGGCCAGGGAATACTCCCGGCTGATAAACCTTTCCCAGGGATACTGGGAGCCGTAATGCTCCAGCACCTGGATGGAACGATAAAAATGGCTGAAATCGATCCCCCAGGTCCCCCTAATATCCAGGTGTTTTTTATTAATTTCCCAGTGGGGGTTGACCTCGAGGGTGCCGTTATCGGTATACTGGCCCACCACAACATAGGTCCCGTTGTCCCGGGTAAAGGCCATGCCTTCCTTGAGGGCCGCCGGCACACCGGTGGCCTCGATGGTCACATCGGCTCCCCGGCCGCCGGTCAAGGCCAGAATCCTTTCCAGCCTTTCCTGGGGCGTGGTATCGTCAATATTGATCACTGCATCTGCTCCCATTGCCAGACCCAGCTCCAGGCGATGCCGGGGCCCCCCGACGAGGATAACCTGCAGGGCCCCCGCCAGGCGGGCCAGGATGCTGGCACTCAAGCCTACCGGGCCGCTTCCCTGGACCACAACGCTGTCGCCGATGAAAATCCCGGCCCTTTCCACGGCGTGGAAGGCCGTCGGCAGGCCGCAGCCGCCGCCGATAAACCGTTCGGGGCTTACCCCAGCCGGTAACCTTACTATCTTTGTTCCCGGTTTCAGGTAGATATATTGGCTCCAGCCGCCCAGGAGGCCTTCGGCCGCGGAATAAGTAATGCCGTACACCTTCCTGTGGGGGCAGCGGGTAGTGGCCTTGGCCACCAGGCAGAACCAGCAGTTGTTGCAGGTGTTGTGGACATCGAGAAAGGTTACCAGCTCCCCGGTCCGGAAGGGTACGCCGTCGATATCCCGGACCTCTCCTTCGATGTGTTCGATGATGCCGACATTGATATGGCCGGGGATAATGGGGTAAGGACATTCCCCCAGCCTGCCGTGGAAAAGATGGACATCGGTCCCACACACTTCGCTCAGCACCGTCTTCAGCAAGATGCTGCCCGGTTCCATTTTGGGTTCCGGGAACCCTTTAACCTGCAGGGGCTCTAGGGGTTTTTCCAGCACCGCCGCCCGGATCATAGCTATCACCTGCCTGGCTAAAAAAAATGGTTTAAGCCATTACTTCGGCAAAGGGGCAAAAATCCCCTGCCGGAGGGAGTGAAGCTTTAAGACAAAACTACCGGGAGCTCCACCCCCAGGGAAACCCCCTCCAGGGTTACAGTACAGTCATAGGCATAGACTTCAACCCCCGCAGCGGCCGCCTGAACCAGGCCGGCGGCAAAATCCCTATCGGTCTCCCAGTTGGGGGAAAAGCTGTGGGCATCATTCCTCTGGACAATAAAAAGGGCAATGGCCCGGTGTCCCTCCTGCCGCGCCAGGGCCAGTTCGGCCAGGTGCCGGGTGCCCCGGCTGGTGGGGGCATCGGGGAAAATAGCCCTCCCGTCCTGAACCAGGGTCACCGATTTCACTTCCAGAAAACAAGTTTCCCCACCATTTTTAATGCGAAAATCCATCCGGCTGGAGCCGAAATTTACCTCCTGCTCCACCTCCACGGCTTTCGGGAAAAAGGGAAAGCGTCCCTCCTCAAGGGACCGGCAGACCAACCGGTTGGGCAGGCGGGCATCCACCGGAACCAAAATCCCCTCTTTTTGGGCCAGGATTAAATCAAAGGGGGTTTTGCGCTTGCCGCCCTCCCTGGCCAGGACAAAAACCTCTGCCCCCGGGTATAAAAGTTCTGCCATCCGCCCGGAGCTGGGGACATGGGCCAGGACCTCCCGGCCTGCCACCAGGACCCGGGCCACAAACCGGTTGACCCTCTCGACAAAACGCCCCGCCTGGGGCCTTCCACCGTATTCTATCTGCACAACTACCTTCCTCTCTTCCTGCCTTTACAAAGCCTTGATAAATTCGTACAAATCTTCCAGGGAACCGCGGTAATCTGTCTGGGGGGCTTCCCCGGTCCGGTTGATCAGGTGATCCTCGACCAGGAAGGTCCTGATCCCCACTTCCCGGGCCCGCAAATCATCCTGGACATCGTTGCCGATCATGAGGCATTCCCCGGCCTTAAGCCCCAGGCTGGCTAATATTTCCTCGTAATACTCCCGGTTGGGTTTGCAAAAGTGCATTATCTCGTAGCTGGTAACCAATCTATAGGGAAAATCCTCGACACCGACGCCGGCCCAGCGCAGGCGGTGGGCAATGGCCAGTTTGGGAAAGACGGGATTGGTGGCAACGACGACAGCAAAACCCCTGGCAAAGGCGTACTGGATTATCTCCCTGGCCAGGGGCTTGCGCCGGGCTTCTCCCGCCAGGGCAGGAAAATCATTGCGGTAAAAATCATCCAGGAGGGGCAGCAGGACCTCCCGGGAAAGCCCGAGACGGGGAATAAAGTCGGCCATAAAGACTTCCTCATTGGTTTTTTCCGGATCTTTGCTGGCCATCATGACTGCCGTGCTGGCTACCAGGTGATCGACAAACTGCTGGGGATCCACCAGCTGCCCAAAGCGCCGGGTAAGGGCCTGGAAATAGGCGGGTAGGAATGTTTCCATATCCAGATCCAGGAGTGTACCATCGAGATCAAAGAGTAGTGCCTTAAATGCCATCTGCCTCCCTTGCTGTGTAGCTGGAAAACCAGTCCGCCGCCCCCGCCAATGGGGGGCGAAGAAGGTCATCTAACATTATAGCATAAGAAAAGTAATTACCTGGGGGAAGTGGACAGAATTCCCATTCATTCGAGGAGGATAAGTCCCGTCCAGACCACCTCCCGGCCCAGGGGAAGGGGGGCGATACCCCAGCCTACCTTGGCTGCCGTGGCCGCCACATTTATGCCCATGGCTTCTATGGAGGGGCGGGCCCGGAAGGGATGACGGCAGGGTTCCCTGCTTCCCTGGCCCACACATTCATCACAGAGGCGGCAGCTCCCGCCGATGAGGCCGGCGGCCAGCAAATATCCCATGCCCTGGAGCCGGCGTTCCAGGCTATTGACTACCCGGTGGAGTTTATCGGCATATTGGTAAACAACAGCCTTTTCCGGCCCTTCCCCCTTTTCCGAAGTCGGCCCCTGGACTTGTAGGAGGAGGGCCCACTGGTAAAGCCTGATAATGCGCCGGGATTCCTCCACGCTGGGCAGGTTGGGGGGACACATCAGGTTCCGGCCGTAGTTGGGGCACAGGGGCACCAGACACTTCAGCCGCACCCTTTCATCGATGACAATTTCCCTGGCCGGCAGCACCTTGGCCCGGTCGGCCCCCTCCTCCCTAGCCGCCTCTTCTAACTGCCGCAGGCTAAAGTTGTTGACCATCGGTCTCCCCCCCTGCTGAAGTTGCTAAATCACCCGCACCCAAAAGTCGGCTACCTGGACATCGGGCTGCCGTTCCAGAAACTTAATAACTGCTTGGAGGCTCCGGTGGGCATGGCCGCTGTCGTTGCTCACCCAGGCCAGCCCCAGGGTAGCCTGCCGCCACAGGTCAAGTTTTCCTACCTCGGCCACAGAGACGTTGAAGCGGGCCCGGGTCCGCTCCAGCAGCCCCTTGATCACCCGCCTTTTGTCCTTCAGGGAATTGACACCTGGAACATAAAGCTCCACCGTGGCTGTCCCTATAACCACCTTCGCTTCACCTCGCCGCTGGTAATCTCCTCCCCCCTCAGGCCAGGTAGATGAAGGCCACCAACCCTCCCACTCCCGAAGCCAGGAGATTGACCATGTCATTGTTGAGCCAGCGGCATCCCCGGAGATACTCGGTCTCCCGCCCGCAGTGTTCCCTTTTCTCCGTTTCGGCTCCACAGGTGGAGCAGCGGAAAATAAGCTGGCAGGATGCCCCCAGCAGGCTGTCGGTGAAACAGCCGGCCAGGCCCCCCACCAGGGCCGCCAGCAGGATTTTATCCCCAGGGAGGCCAGGGGCACCGGAAAACATAAGCCCTATTTGGGCCACCAAACCCACCAGGAGGGCCCCCAGGGCGGCAGCACCGGTGCCCAGGAGGGAAACACCACCGCTGGTTCCCGGCGGTACCTCCTGCCAGGTCAACACCGAGCGAGGCTTTTGTTTGCTCAGGACCCCGATCTCGGTGGCCCAGGTATCGGCGCTGACGGTGGCCATTACCCCCAGAAACATGGCAAAGGCCGCCCCCGGGGAGAGGAGGGTGCGGGACAGGACCGCCAGGAGGCTGCCCAGCCCCCCATTGGCCAGGGCCTGGCCAAAATCCCGCCTCCCGGTTTTGGCAAAATTGGCCTCTACCTCTCCCTTCCTCTCCCTTTTATAGTGGGAGAGGGCGCTGCCAGAAATAAAAAAGGTCAGCAGCATACAGAACCAGAGGGGGCCGCCAAAACCCATGACCAGGGTGCCTACCAGGAGTGCACCCACAAAGCCGCTTTCTGACAGGGAACCCTTTCGATATCCGACCCCCGCCACCAGGGCACTGGCCCCCAGCCCCCACAAAAGCATGTACATAATATCTTCCCCTTTCTCCAAAGACAGCTACAATATTAGTGCAACGCCTGATGTCAGCAGGGGCACCAGAAGGTTATCCAGGCCGGCTCCCGAAAGGGCCTCCACAACGGTGGCCACTCCGGCCAGGAGAATTGCCTGCAAGACAGCGGTCGGAAGAGGGAGGGGAGAAAAGGCAGTCAAAAACAGGGTGATGGCCAGGAAGGAAAAGAGAAACATGGCCAGGGACCCCTCAAGACTCTTCCTGTTCCCAAAGATGCTGTAAAGCCGCCTCCCCCAATTCTGTCCCACGATGGCGGCGAAACCGTCCCCCCAGGTCATGGCCATAATACCCACTCCACCCAGGTAGGGGGCTGTATCCCAGGTCAGCCACACCAAAATGCTCAAGGAAATGGGAAAATAAACGGTGCCCAGATTGCTGCTGTCCGTCAACTCCATGGCTTTAAAGATCTTTTGCCGGTAAGAAATATAATTGAGAACAATGAAGGTAAGGGGGGGAATAAGGGCATAGACCTTGCTGGTAAAAAGAAGCAGGGCCAGGATATACCAGTTGCCCACCCCGATGTGGACAAACTTCCGGGTAAACTCCGGGGAAAGCTGCCAGAGCTTCCGAATTCCTTCCCCCATGAGTAGAATCCCAAAAACATATCCGTAGGAAATCAGGAGCCCCAATAAGTTATCGTCCATAATGCCACTCTCCTTTTTCTCATTCCGAATTACCTTTCTACTACCAGAAAAAAAATCCTCCTTTTCCCGACAGCCAGGAGGATTTTTTCCACAGAATAACTATTTTCGCCCCTAAATATTTCCTGCCAGAGCCAGGCGGATTTCCCTTTGCACCTGGGGATCCCCTTCCCCGGCCAGGGCCCTTTCCAGTGCCTCCCTGGCCCGCCTGCCTCCCAGCCGTCCCAGGGCCCAGGCCCCATGGCCGCGGATAATGGGCCGGGAATCCTGGAGGCAGTTTTTCAACAGGGGTAGAAAATCGGGTTCACCCAGGTTCCCTACAGCCAACAGGGCATTGCGCTGGAGGACAGTCCTTCCCCGCCAGCCGGCGGCACTGGCGCCAAAGGCCCCTTTAAACTCCCGGTTGTTCATGACCAAAAGCTCTGCCAGCTGGGGTCGGTGTTCCTGCCCCCGGGGGAAAAAGGCCGGCTCTGACGTAACGGGAGCATGGCGATTGTGGGGGCACACCTCCTGGCAGGTATCACAGCCATAGAGGCGAAGACCCAGGGCCCGCCGCAGCTCCAGGGGGAAGAAGCCTTTCTGTTGGGTGAGGCAGGAAAGGCAGCGGTCGGGATCCAGTACCCCGGGAGCCAGCAGGGCGCCAGTGGGACAGGCCCGCAGGCAGAGGTCACAAGCTCCACAATCCTTCCCCTGGGGAGAAGTGGGTGGAAGCTCAATTGTAGTCAGTATTCCCCCCAGGACCACCCAGGAGCCCAACCGGGTTAGGAGAAGGGTATTCTTGCCGAACCAGCCCAGGCCGGCCCGCCTGGCAACCTCCTTGTCCAAGAGGGGTCCGGTATCAACGAAGGCAAGATTCCGGGAGCCGGGCACCTCCCGCTGTAAAAAGTCCTGGAGCAGGGTCAGTTTTGCCCCCACTACCCGGTGATAATCCTCCCCCCAGGCGATCCGGGCAAGCTTCCCCCGGTGACCAGGGGGAGGAGACAGCTTGCCCTGGTAGTAGCCCAGGCCCACGGCAATGATACTCCTGGCTCCGGGCAAACTAAGGGCAGGGTCGCAAGCCCGGACCAGATCCCGGGGAGCAAAGGGGGCATAAAGGCCCTGCCGGCGCCGGTCCGCCAAAGTCTGCCGGGCTGCCGGGAAGGCCTCGGCGCCGGTAATCCCCATGAGGTCGATGCCTATCTCCCGGGCATAACAAAAAAGTGCTTCTTTCAGCCTCATGCCCCTTCCTCCTCCGCCTGCCCCGCTGGGCAGTATTCCTGCAGGGGACATTCATCGCAGCGGGGCCTCTGGGCCCGGCACACCTGGCGGCCGTGCCAGATGAGCCAGAGATGGGCCTGGGACCATTGGGAACGGGGAATAACCTGCTGCAATTCCCGCTCTGTGGCCAGGGGAGTCTTGCCCCGGGCCAGGCCCAGCCGGTGGCTGACCCGGAAAACATGGGTATCGACGGCCAGGGCATCCTGGCCGAAGGCCTGGCTGAGGATTACATTGGCCGACTTTCGCCCCACTCCCGGCAAAGACATGAGCTCCTCCCGGGCAGAGGGTACCTGGCCCCCATATTTTTCCACTAAAATGGCACAGGTCTCCCTGATATTCTTCGCCTTATTCCGGAAGAGGCCGCACTCCCGGATCTCCTCTTCAAGTTCAGCCTGCTCGAGTTTCACAAAATCTTCAGGAGTCTTATATTTGGCAAACAAGCGGGACGTCACCTTGTTCACCCGCACATCGGTGCACTGGGCCGAGAGGATGACGGCGATGAGGAGCTGAAAGGGGCTTTCATAGGTCAGCCCCGGCTTCAGGTCCCCATATTCTTTTTCTAGTATGGCAAGGATCTTCTTTGTCCTCTGGTCCATTTAATTCACTCCAGTACATTACCTTATTCTTACAATCCTTGGGCTACCCCATAATTTAATTTGGGGATATGATATACGGCAAAGCTATATTGTGGCACAAAACATTCCACAGGACAGTAGGGTTGTGCACCCATGGTACACCACATTGCGCATTACCGGAAGTAACCCGGAACAGCATTGAGACACAGGATAAAAGAGCGCAGGCGAGGGGTTCTGAGGACCGAAATGCATGAACCTCACTTAATAAATGGCCCAACCAAAAGGCCAGGCCATTTAACAAGGGGAAGCCTGTCTGCGGCTTCCCCCATACTTCTATCCCTTACCCTTAAACCCTCTTCTTGGCCAGGGAAAAGCTCTTTCTACCTGCAGCAGCAGTTGTCATCAAAAATAATGGCAAAGGCCCTGGTAAAGCCGCCATCGGCCTTGTCGATCAGGATGGGCGGGGCGGCGAAAAATACCCTGGGCACATCGATCTCTTTGAGATTGGCCAGGTTTTCAATGATAATGATGTTATTCTCCATGAGAATGTGATGGACGGGGGAGGTGGTGCTGTCCACCCGGTCGGGGGAGAGGAAATCCATACCCACCGCCTTCACCTTCAGTTCCGCCAATTTGCGAGCCAGTTCTTCCGTTAGATAGGGGGCATCCTCCACATAGGCCGGATCCTCCCAGTACTTGCAGTAGCCCGTCCGGATCAGGACAATATCCCCTTCCTTGATATCGTGCCCTTTCAGGACCTCAACCCCGATCTCCCTGCTTTCATCGACACAGGCATCGACGATGACGGCTTCCCCAATGAAGGTGTCAATGGGGAAGGCCTCCATGGTGGGGGCACCGGGTACACAATGGGCCGGGGCATCGCAGTGGGTGCCCACATGGACGATGGCATGGAAGTCTGTTATCCGGAAACCGCCATCCTCTATCTTGGCAATCTGCTTCACATCGAGATCCGGCGTGCCAGGAAACTGGGCCATTCCCATCTTATACGGTTGGGACAGGTCGATAATCCTCATTATTCATCACCCCTGGATAGTTTTTAGTTCAATAATTCACCCACTGCCGAAAAATTCCTTCTTTGTAATGAATATTCTTTCCTGTCAGGCATCGGCTGCACCGGGGGCAATCAGATTATTGGCGGTCAAATCCCGCTCCAGGTTCTTCATGGCTAAATGAAAGAATATACCCGTCAGCAGTACAGCACAAAAATCGGCAAAGGGAGCAGCATAGACCAGCCCCTTTAGGCCCCAGAATTTTGGGAAAATGAGGAGGGCCGGAATAAGAAAGATCACCTGCCTGGTCAGGGTCAAAAACATGGCCATCAAGGCTTTTCCAATGCATTGGAAATAACTGGAGGCAATAATTTGAAAGCCGACTATGGGCAGGCAGAAGGTCCAGGCCAGGAGGGCCGTGCTGGTAAACTCAACCAGTTCCGGGGTATCGTTAAAGAGGCGAACCAGCTGTTCCGGAAACAGCCTGATCATGGCATAACCGGCAATGACAATGGCCGATGCCGCCATGATGGCCAGTTTGACGGCTGTTTTTACCCTGGTGGGCCTTCTCGCCCCATAATTAAAACCGATAATCGGCTGCACTCCCTGCCTGATCCCTATTACGGGCATCAGTATTATGGTCATAATACTGTTTATTATCCCCATTCCCGATACGGCCAGATCGCCACCGTAGAGGAAAAGGCTCTTGTTTAGAATCACATTCAAAAGACTGTTAGCCAGCTGAAGGGAAAAACCCGGAATGCCCACGGAAGTTATACCCACTACAATGGGCAGTTTAAGCTTCATATACCTGAGCCGCAGCTTGTTGGTGCTCCGCGGACCAAGAAAGTATGCCACCACCCAGCCTGCCGAGACACACTGGGCCAGGATAGTGGCCAGAGCAGCGCCGGC
Source organism: Clostridia bacterium DTU030 (assembly GCA_001513125.1). GTDB lineage: Bacteria > Bacillota > DTU030 > DTU030 > DTU030 > DTU030. Next base: position 27,413 of record LFSN01000038.1, on the reverse strand, counting down.
CATCCCCATTTCAAAGACAATGATAAATAAAGCGTCCAGCACAGTATTGAGGCCCGCACCCAAAAACATGGTGTACATGGCCATCTTAGGATTCCCATCGGCCCGGATAAAATTATTCATCCCCATGCCGACTACCTGGAATACTGCCCCATAGAAAATAATCTCCATGTACTCCATGGAGTAGGGTAAAACTGCCTCACTGGCACCGAAGGCGCTCAGCAGGGGTCGCAAATAGATTTGTCCTAGAATCATAAAAAGAATCCCGGCAATAACCAAGAGGATAAAGGCATTGCCCAGAATCTCCTCAGCCTCCTCGACCTTTCCCTCCCCCAATCTTATGGAAAAGAGGGTGGCCCCACCGACGCCAAAGAGAAGACCCATGGACATCAGGATAATCATAATGGGAAAGCCGATGGTGATCCCCGCTATTCCATAGGGTCCCACATAGTTGCCAATAAAGATTCTGTCGACGACATTGTATAAGGAATTCACCACCATGCCCACTATGGCCGGCAGTGAAAATTTGAACAAGAGCCTGGAAACCCTTTCTTGTCCCAATGGGTTGACTTCATTATTCACGCTAGCAGCCCTCCATCCCCTTTATGTTTGTCCCTTCAACTTTGGCAACCATCTTCTCCAGGACAGACAAGACCGTTGCAGCATCCCTTTTATCGATACCGGCACTGAGAAACTCATTCCAGCCCTTCACCCTCTGCCTGATTTGCTTCCTGTGTTCCCTGGCCTTTGCAGTAAGGTAGATCCTGTACCGCCTGTCGGTACTGTCCTTGCTCTTTATGACCCAGCCCTTGGCTGCCAGGGATTTGATGGCCCGGGCCGTCGCCGCTCTATCTATGAATAAATAGGAGGACAATTCCTCCTGGGTAGCCCCATCCTTCTGATAAAGGTAGAGCAAAAAGGCAGCCTCGGCGGAAGTGATATTAAATGTCTTCAAAGAGTGATTAATATAAACCTGGGATTGCCGGTGTAAGATGGACAGCAGATGTCCAAGACTCCGTTGCATAGGCTCACCGCCCTAGTTGACTTATCAATTATTCCATTATAATTGCCGTAAGGGGGGAAGTCAACCGGCGACAAAATTAGGCCAATCTTCTGATGGCAAGGGTGAATTATATATAGCATTTTTGTAAAAATTGCCGCCGGGAGAAGGATAATAGGCCCAATAGGCGTATATATAAAGCCTAAGGGCCTAGATTCCCTACCCAAAGTAGAGATTTTCCACTCCATTTCCCTTATTCTAGGGACTTCTATGAAAATGCTAATTCCGGTAAGGAAAATGATTAATTGCATGTATATTCCAGCCAGACAGTAACTATTTATAAATACAGGGATCCGTCATGGGCCGGGGAGGTGGTATAATTACCTTGAGACACCGCAATCAATAAATCGAGGAGGGAAAAGCGAGTGGAACAAGGACGACTTAAGAGCAGCTGGGAATCCTACAAATTTCCCATTATCCTGTTAGGGTCCATTGTAATTGGTTGTATCCTCGGTCTGATTATGGGGGAAAATGCCGATATTCTAAAACCCTTTGGCGATATTTTCATCAACTTAATGTTTACCATTGTAGTTCCCCTTGTCTTTCTCACCATCAGCAGTGCCGTCGCCTGCATGGCCAGCCTGCACAGGCTGGGTAAAATTTTAGGAGCCCTGCTTGGAGTTTTTGTCGTTACAGGACTTATAGCTTCGGTCCTCATGATTTTCGTGGTTAATGTTTTCCCGCCCGCCCAGGGGGTACACCTGGACATTCCTGAAGCCGAAGAGCTGCAACCCCTGAGTACTGCCGATCAAATCGTGGCCGCGATAACAGTAACCGATTTCCCCGATCTTATATCCAGGCGCAACATGATGCCCCTAATCATCTTTTCCATTTTCTTCGGTATTACCATCATCATGCTGGGGGAAAAGGGGCAGCCCCTTGTTAATCTCCTCAATGCACTGTCGGAAGCAATGATTAAAATGATATCCTTGATCATGTACTATGCTCCCATAGGTCTGGGAGCCTACTTCGCCTCCCTGGTCGGCACCTTTGGTCCCCAGCTCATCGGCTCCTATGGCCGGGCAATGCTGATCTACTACCCCATTTGTGGCCTCTACTTTTTCATCGCCTTTGCCGCCTATGCCTACTATGCCGCCGGGAAAAAGGGCGTGACAAGCTTTTTTAGACACATAATACCCCCGGCAATAACATCCCTGGCTACCCAGAGCAGTATCGCCACGTTACCGGTAAACCTGGCCGCAGCAGAAAGAATTGGCATTCCCAAGGATATCCGGGAGATTGTCCTTCCCTTCGGCGCAACGGCCCACATGGACGGCTCCTGCCTCAGTGCCATACTAAAGATTTCCTTCCTGTTTGGCATCTTCGGCATACCCTTCAGCGGCCTGGGGACCTTTGTCACTGCCACTATCATCGCCGTGCTCAGCGGTGTAGTCATGTCCGGCGTTCCCGGTGGCGGTTTAATCGGGGAAATGCTCATCGTCAGCATGTACGGCTTTCCCCCCGAAGCCTTCCCCATCATTGCCACCATCGGCTATCTGGTTGACCCGCCAGCCACCCTCATAAATGCTACCGGCGATACCGTTGCCGCAATGATGGTGACAAAGATTGTGGAAGGTAAGGACTGGATGGATAAGGTAAACGAAAGCTGTTAATCTGTATTTCCAACTCTAATAATAACCAATGCGGTTCAGGACAATTTCGCTGAACCGCATTTTGTCTGTCAAGAATACAGGACTTCCCGCAAATAAAGCACCAGACCTCAGCGGAAAAATATGCTTATTAGAACAACAGCAGGGAAAAGAATGTCCCGTATGCAATTTTTTACGGAAGGAAAATGGTTCACAGGTATATGTATGTAAGCCCGCCAAAGAGGCGGGATTTCAGCTCCTAGATGCTGCTCAATCGGCTCTATCCAATAGCACGGCCAGTTTAGGTGCCTTGCTCTTCCAATGCATTTTTCACTGCTGTAGTGAACTTCTCATGGGTTTTGTTGCCCCGGTGATCACATCAACTTCTTCAATGTCCTGCTTTTCAATGAGGGCCTCCTCATACTGGGAGAAAGCTTCTTCAGCACTTATACCCGCTTCCCTTTCCCAAAGGGCATTGTAATCTTCAGATGCCGACTTGGGATTATCGTCTTCATCATATTCTTCATACCTTACCTCTTTTATTTTCCCACCATCTACGACTATTTCCACTTCACCCCGCCAGCCATGATCATCGGGTTCTGTCTCTCCTGTATAGGTTCCATCTTCAATTTTGTCCATGGGTATCTGCTGCTCGGGTGATTCCTCGGGAGCAGGGGCAGGTGTTTTTTGCGGCCGCAATAAACTACAGCCAAGGACCGAAAAGATAACTATAGTTGCAGTGCTGAGAAATACAAAGACTTTACCAACCCTCACTCCATCACCTCCTCATCTTGCTCTTATTTTGATGTTTCGTATGCTGATTATCACCCCTGTTATCCAGTCCTGGCGGAGGATTTCTTAACCAGAAGCGCTAGCATACTGATTAAGAGCCAAAGAGCATAATAGAAAAACTTGTTAGCTAGAATACGGGCTTTCCATCTGCATAGCAAACTTTGCTGCCCCGGATACGAACAATACTTATCCCCCGGCATAATCTAGAACGGGGGTGATATTATGGAATACCAGGGAAATATCAGTTTTTCCCCTGGAGCAAAGGATTTTAAGAAAATAACTCCGGTCCGGGGTTTTGATAGGGTAGATCCAAATAATGCCAGGCAAAATAATTATGTCTGGTCAATGGAAGAAATGGGCGATTATATCTATGTAGGAACCGCCAGGAATATTGTCCACTCTCTGCTGCGGTACATCAGTGAAATCCTTGGCAGTGAAATACCTGTACCTCCAGAGCTGGAACCGGAAGTTGTCGACGATAGTGGTGAAATCTGGCGCTATCATAAAAGCGGCCGCCAAGGCTGGGAAAGGGTTTACAAAGCACCTCCGGAGTCAATGAATATCGGTTTTCGGTTTATGAAGCGCTATACTACTCCTAAAGGAGAAACAGCCCTTTATGCCGCTGCCCTTACTCCCTTAAACCCCAACCTGCTTATTCTAAAATCAACCGATGGAACAAATTGGTATCCGCTGGATTCAGGCATAACCGGATACTCAGCCCGATATATGACTGAACACAAGGGTAAGCTCTACATGGGGGCTTTACCCTTTTTGGGTATGGGGGAAACCCTCTTATTTGCCAGCGAGGATCCAGAGGGGGAAGGATGGCAGCTGGTGGATGTGGCCGGCGAGCCAGGTAAAAACCCCCGGGGCAGCATAGATCTTATCCTCAGTTATAATGATCATCTCTACGTGGGAACTGTCCAACCCAATGGTTTTGAAATATGGCGAACACTGGGGGAGCTGCCGGAAAAGGATAACTGGAAATTGGTGGTCGATCAGGGAGCCGGTGATGCCCGCAATGAACACCCCTGGTCCATAGCCGTTTTTCGTGATCATATTTATGTGGGAACGGCCATTGAAGCTGTCGTATTCAGCGCCAATCCCGAACAGGATATTGTACCACCCAAGGGTTTTGATCTGATCAGAATCGATAAAGATGACAACTGGGAGCTGGTCGTGGGGGGACCACCTGTAGTGCCTACCAATCCCACCACCGGTACCAGGGGGCAACCGCTAAGCGGTTACCCTTCCGGCTTTGGCAATATATCCAATGCCTACTGCTGGCAGCTGCAGCCCTTTGGAAACCAGCTATATCTGGGTACCTTTAGCTGGTCGGTGTTAATACCGCCCTTCCTGCCCCTGCTGCCGGATATTTTGCAGATTTTGCTGCCCATGCTAGGTAGAACCGGAGCAGATAATATTGACTTGGGCAGGGAAGAACTGGCCGAAATGAAAGGTATCCTGAAAAAGCCCAATGTCAGGAAGTTATTGGAATATCTCGCCTGTTTCGTAATGAAATTGGGTTATAGGGTCTTCGGTTTTGACCTCTGGAAAACCCAGGATGGTGTCCATTGGGAGGCGGTATCCCTAAACGGTTTGGGAAATCCCTATAACTACGGCATCAGGATGCTGTTTGTGTCTGAAGAAGAAAAGCTATATCTTGGTACCGCCAATCCCTTCCAAGGCTGTGAAGTGTGGGTAAAGGGCAGGCCATAGGAATTGTGAGGTTTAGGAGTTGACAGCAAACCCGTCCCACCGCCCGGCCCCGGGTTGTCCTGTACCCGGGGCCAGTATGTTAATACTACTATTATCGGTTATACTAGAACTGAAGTATCCACTTTACCCTGAGGAGGGTCGCTATGACAACCGGTACCAAAGGAGCCAATAGATTAATAAAGGAAAAGTCCCCCTACCTCCTCCAACATGCCTATAACCCGGTAGATTGGTACCCCTGGGGAGAAGAGGCCTTTGCCAGGGCCAGAGCGGAAGATAAACCCATTTTCCTTTCTATCGGCTATTCTACCTGCCACTGGTGCCATGTGATGGAAAGGGAATCCTTCGAAAACAGAGAAGTAGCAGAGCTTCTGAACGAGTACTTTGTCTCCATCAAGGTGGACCGGGAGGAGCGGCCGGATATCGACCAGATCTATATGCAGGCCTGCCAGCTGCTAACGGGCCAGGGGGGCTGGCCCCTGACCATCTTTATGACCCCAGAGAAAAAGCCCTTCTTCGCCGGCACCTATTTCCCCAAAGAGAGCAAGTTCGGAAGGCCGGGACTGCTGGATATCCTGGCAGCCATCCATGACCAGTGGAGCAGCAACCGGGCAGAACTTGTCCAGGCCGGTGAGGAGTTGACCAGAGTCCTCCAGGCCCAAACCCAGGGCAGGGACCGGGGAGAACTGGATGAGGATATCTTACACACAGCCTATACTTTCCTCAAGGAGAACTATGATGAAACCTACGGTGGTTTTGGCGGGGCCCCCAAATTTCCTACCCCCCACAACCTCCACTTCCTCCTCCGCTACTGGCACTGGACCGGGGCGGAAGATGCCCTTTCTATGGTGAAAAACACCCTGGAGGCCATGCACCGGGGCGGCATCTATGATCATCTCGGTTACGGCTTTGCCCGCTACTCCGTCGATGGGAAATGGCTTGTGCCCCACTTTGAAAAAATGCTCTACGACAACGCCCTCCTGGCCATGGCTTATCTAGAGGGATACCAGGTTACCGGCAAGGAGCGCTTTGCCCGCATTGCCCGGGAGATCTTCACCTATGTCCTGCGGGATATGACCTCCCCTGCCGGAGCCTTCTACACGGCAGAAGATGCCGATTCCGAAGGGGAGGAGGGGAAGTTCTATACCTGGACCCCGGCCGAAATCAAGGGAATCCTGGGCACAGAGCTGGGGGAAGAGTTCTGCCGCTGGTACGGGGTTACCGAAGCTGGGAATTTCGCCGAGAAAAATATCTTAAACCGGGTCCGGGGTGAGGTATTGGAGGCAGAGGGGGACCCGCGGGAAGAAGACCACCTGGCCGCCGCCTACCAGAGGCTCTTTGCCGCCCGGGAGAAACGCATCCACCCCCACAAGGACGACAAGATCCTTACTTCCTGGAACGGCCTCATGATTGCTGCTCTGGCCATGGGGGCCCGGATTCTTTCTGAGCCCCAATACCTGGAAGGGGCCGTCCAGGCCATGGAGTTTATCTGGACTCACCTGCGCAGCAAGGAAGGCCGCCTCCTGGCCCGGTACCGGGACGGGGAAGCAGCCTACCCGGCCTATCTTGATGATTACGCCACCCTCATCTGGGCCCTGCTGGAGCTTTACCAGGCAGACCAGAAGGCAGCCTGGCTCCGGCGGGCCCTAAAACTACAGGAAGAACAGGACCGGCTCTTTTGGGACAAAGGAGAAGGTGGATACTTTTTCACCGGCCATGACAGTGAGGAAATCTTGACCCGGTCCAAAGAGGTCTACGATGGTGCCATCCCCTCGGGCAACTCCATGGCCGCCCTCAACCTCCTCCGCCTGGGCCGCCTCACCGGCCGGGAGGAATTCACCGACCGTGCGGAGACCTTGTTCCGAACCTTTTCCGGCACCGTCAGCCGCTACCCCGCCGGCTATACCTTCTTCCTGTCTGCCCTGCACTTGTCCCTCGCCGCCCCTCGGGAAGTAGTTATAGCAGCAGAACAAGGAGGAGAAAAGCTGCGGCAGGAGCTGGCCCCCATAACCCGCCCCTTTGCCCCCACCACCACCTTCCTCTACCGGCTGGAGGGTAAAGACGCGGAAGAATTAAAGGCCCTTGCCCCCTTTACTGCCGAAATGCGTCCTCTACAAGGAAAAACCACCTACTACCTCTGCGAAAACTTCGCCTGCCGGCAGCCGACAACTAATCGCCAAGAACTTATAAGGGTTTTGGCAGAAAACCAGGTTTGTTGTGAATAACTCCGTAATCCGGTGATATCAGGCGCATTTGGCATTTACAAATTTAAGAACCGTCTAAATTCTCTTTGACTTACCGCAGTTGTGAAATGTTATACTGGCGCTACATTAACAATTAAGTGGACTATAGATATAAGAATTCACAATAGCCTCTAATGAAAAAGAATAATCACTCCGATTTTTAGGAACTAAAATCAGTTCCTAAAAACGTCAGGGTATAAAGAGCGATCTTTATGCCTGCCAGTGTGCAAAGGAGTTCATCCCTTGGATTTAAACCAAAGGATGTGCTCCTTGTTTTTTTAGCAACAAAAAATAAAAACAGGAGGGAGAGGGAGATGATCGGTGGTTATGCTGGCAAGATGTTGTTTGTGGACCTCACCAGAGGAGAACTGGTGGAAAGAAGCCTTTCCGAAGATTTAGCCCGCAGTTTTCTCGGTGGTTATGGAATCGGCGCCAAGGTTCTGTATGAAATGATGCAGCCTGGTGTAGATCCCCTGGGCCCGGACAATGTTATCGGCTTTCTCCCCGGACCGGCTACGGGTACAAGGGCCCTCTTCTGCGGCCGCTATACCATTGTCCACAAATCGCCAATAACCGGGGGCTGGAACGACGCCAATTCCGGCGGCTATTTTGGCCCGGAATTGAAAAAGGCCGGCTATGACGCCGTCTTTGTTTCTGGGATTTCCCCAAAACCGGTGTATTTATGGATTAAAGACGGTACAGCAGAAATCAGAGACGCCTCCCACCTGTGGGGCCTGGATACCAAGGAAACCTGGGCTGCCCTGCAGGAGGAACTCGGGGATGAAAAGATACGAGTCGCCGCCATCGGGCCTTCCGGGGAAAGGGTGTCCCTCCTGGCCTGCCCCATCAATGACGGCCACCGGGCCCCCGGTCGGGGCGGTGGTGGCGCCGTAATGGGTGCCAAGAGGCTGAAAGCCATTGCCGTGCGAGGTACCGGTACAGTACCCGTCGCCAACCCGGAAAAAATATTGGCAATCAACAAGGCTGTAGTTAAGATGATGCAGGAACATCCCGCCACACCGGCCTGGTCGGAATACGGCACTACTTCTATAACGGCAGGCTCTATCTTAAGCGGCGACTGTGCCGTTAAAAACTGGGCTGGGGCCGGCATCGTAGATTTTGGGGAGGAAAGGGCCCAAAAGCTGTCGGGGGAAGCCTTAGACAAGTACAAGGTGAAGAAGTATGGTTGCTACAACTGCCCCCTGGGCTGTGGGGCCGAATATGAGGTTAACGCCGGCCGCTGGCCCCTGGGGCCGACGGAGCGGCCCGAATATGAAACCAGCGGCGCCTTCGGACCCGCCCTCCTCTGCGATGAAGAGGACGCCCTCCTCAAGGCCAATGAAGTCTGCAACCGCTACGGCCTGGATACCATCTCCGCCGGCATGACCATCGCCTGGGCCATGGAATGTTACGAGCGGGGTATCCTCACCAAGGAAGACCTGGATGGAATTGAGTTGACCTGGGGCAACGGGGAGGCCATCGTAGCCCTGCTGCAGAAAATGGCCGACGGCGAAGGCTGTGGTGCCGTGCTGGCCAACGGTTCCGCCTATGCCGCCAGGGTGTGGAACAAAGGGGCAGAATACTTGCAGACGGCATCGGGTATTGAAATCCCCATGCACGACCCCCGCCTGGGCCCTGGTCTGGCACGCACCTACCAGTTCGACCCCACCCCCGGCCGGCACGTTAAGGGGGGAATTGGCATAGGTCAATTGGGACTGCCGCCGGAGGAAAAGTATGTGTACGAAGGGACCGGAGAAGCAGATCTCAAGGCGACCACCTTCCAGGAGGTCCTCAACAGCCTGGGCTTCTGCATGTTTGCCCTCAGTGTGGGGGTTACACCCCAGGCCTTCCATGACTACGCCGAAGCTATTCTGGGCATCCCCTTCACCGCCGAAGACAGTTTGAATACGGGCCTTCGCATCCTTAACATGCGCCTGGCCTTCAACCTGCGGGAAGGCATCACGCCCGCCGACTGCACCATTTCCGAGCGGGTTGTAGGAAAACCACCCCTGGAAGCCGGTCCCTTGGCGGGAGTTACCATAGATAATGAAAAACTGGCCCGCAATTTCTTTACTGCCGCCCATTGGGATCTGGAAACAGGCAAACCATCCCGCGCGTCCCTGGAACAACTGGGACAGCTGGAAGAAGTAATTAGAGATTTGTATGGGAGCTAAAGGGCCGGGCAAATGATAATAAAAAGACCAACCGGAGGGATGTAATTGAAGGTAAGTGTCAAATATTTCGGGGCACCAATGACAAAGCTGGGCCCCACTGCCAGCCAATATCATTTGCCCGCAGATGCCACAGTGGCCAAACTCCTCGAATTAATAGCTGCTGAACTGACGGAGCAGGAAAGGAAACTGCTGACCATGACAACTTGTATGGTAAACGGTGTAATGGTGAAGAAAGAAGACCCGCTGCAGGATGGAGATGAGGTGTATATCCTCTTTCCCCTGTTGGGAGGTTAGACAGCCGGGGCCTACACTGCCTCAAGGGCACCGGTTGGGCAATGGGGGCCCCAGGGTATATCTGAGCCCGGTTGTATAATTATGGAGGCTGCCCCTGCAGGCAGCCTCCAATGGGTTTCTCTAGGCCTTCTTGATGGCCTCCGTCGGACAGCTTTCCATAGCCTCTATGGCATCGCCCTCGACATTTTCCGGGATCTCTTCCTTGATGGCCTCCGCCTTTCCGTCATCGTTCCAATCAAAGACCGCCGGACAAATGTTAATACAAGCACCACAGGCTATACACAGATCCTGATCCACGTACATCTTCATACAGCCATCCCCCCTTATTTTGTTCCCAGGGCAAGCCCTTTGCCAAATTATACTACTAACTTGGTTAAATTTCTACTGTTCCAACCATTGTTAATGTTTCGTAATCATCGATGCTCATGGGGAGTTTCTCCACTTCCACCTTTCCTTCCTTGGCCCGGAAGATCAGGTTATCCCCCTCCCCTACCTGCAGTTTTTTCCTGATTTCCAGGGGGAGGTTCACCTTTCCCTGGGCGTCTACCTCAACAATGTATTCGGCCATCCCAGCTTCACCTCCCGAGGGCACCATAACCTTTCTTTGTTTAGGATGCTTTTTTTTCGGAAAAATATTAGCCCTGCTTGGAATTAGTGGCCCCTCCCCCTTTCCCCCGCGCCAGGGCCCTCTGCATCATGACCCAGGCCAGGAGCAGCAGGGCCGGGGTAATGAGCTGGGTCAGGGTGAAAAATCCGAAGCCCCACTCACTGTTTACATAGCCCCAGAGATAGAGGGGATTTTCCCGGAAGGTTTCCTCTACCAGGCCCCGCAGGAGGGAGTAGGAAAAAATGAAGGCCCAGAATAAAAAACCAGGTGGGGGATTGCGGCGGGCCAGGTAGTTGTGCAGCACCAGTAGAGCCACACCGATCAGGGAACCATAAATCTGGGTCGGATGCCGGGCAAAGGGGAGGAGGGAAGCGGGACGGCCCAGGATTTCCTGGTTGAAAATATTGGCAATCCGCACCAGGATATAGCCTGCGGACAAGCCCGGTACAACCAGGTCGGCCACCGCCTCCCAGGAAATGCCGTGCCGGTCCAGGTAGATCTTGCCCGCCACCAGGCCGCCCAAAAGACCCCCGTGAAAGGACAGGCCGCCCCGCCATATTTGTACCATCTCCACCGGCCGGGCGGCATAGTAGGACCAGTTGGTAAGGACGTAGATGGCCCGGGCCCCCACAATACCGGCAAAGACTACCAGGAGGGCCAAGTTGGAAAGGAATTCTTCCCTGAGGCCTAGTTTCTTACCATGTTTTAAAAGATAATAATAGCCGATCATCATGGAGAGGGCCATCATTACCCCATACCACCGCACGGTCAGGGTTCCAAGGCGAAAGAGCACCGGATCCAGGTCCAGCAGCATAGATTACACCCCTCACTATTAGGCATCATCTATTTATCTAACCAAAAGAGCCGCCCTTTATGAGCAGAAAGGAAAAATATTAACCAGATAACCAAACCCTTCCTGCCACAAGTAGAGAAAAATATAAGAGGAAACCCAGATGGGCTTCCCCTATTCTGTCAATCGTAGAGGAGGATAACGGCAAAGAATTCCAGGGGCTCGTCACCAATATTTTCTATGGAGTGGCTGGCACCGCCACCGGTCAAAACGGCATCACCGGGTCCAACCTCCTGGATATTGCCGTTGTCATTGACCCTGCCTTTGCCCCGGAGGATGTAGTAGATTTCCGCCTCTTCCACATGGGGATGATAGCCGATGGAAGCTCCCGGCGGGATCCGGGTAAGGGCGCACAGGCGGGCTTTACCATTTAACTCCTCCTTGGTAAAGGCATGGATCATTTCCACTTCGCCCTTGCCATCCCGGACCCCTTCCCTTACTACCCGGTCCATGTCCTTACTAAAGCGTATCATTCTTTTCCCTCCCTATTTTCCTGAACTTGTCTAACTTTCAATGCCCTGCCGGGCATCTACACCCTGGCTGTAATAATGCTTGACCTCCCGCATTTCAGTGACCAGGTCGGCACAAGCAATTATCTCCGGCGGGGCCTTCCGACCTGTTAGGACAACTTCCACACCCACTGCTTTTTCCCGCAATATTTCCAGGACAGCGGCAACGGGTATCAAGTCATAGTACATGGCCAGGTTGATTTCATCCAGTACAACCAGGTCATATTCTCCTCCGGCCAGGGCTGTCCGGGCCCTTTCCAGCCCCGCCTGCAGAAGGGCAACATATTCTGCCGGGGGATTTCCCGGCGGGAAAATAACAACTTTATCCTGCCATTCTGCCAGGTTTTCCCCCTCCAGATCCCCTTCCCAGGCAATAAAAAAAGGCTTGCCAAAGGTCTCGACAGTAATGGCGGGGGAAACATAGGGCAGAAGATTGTGCTCACTATAGACCCTGTCCTTCATAAACTGAAGAAAAAGGACCTTCTTTCCCGCCCCCAGGGCCCTGATGGCCAGACCAATGGCAGCCGTAGTCTTGCCCTTGCCATCTCCCGTATAGACCTGGATGTATCCCTTGCCAAAGGACATGCCTGTCACTCCCCCAAAGTAGTTCCCCTTGTCCATATTCGCCCCCCGCGTCTCCTTTCCTGCCCCTGGGATAGTTATTCTGGCAGTAATATTATGTCCCTTTATTCAGCTGGAATCAGCCCTTGATCTGGAGGAGCCAGAAGGTGGTGTTTCGGTCATAGCCCAGGTCCCAGGGCACCTGAAAGCGGTCGGCCGAATGGCTGTTAACCACTGGATAGCCGGCGGAATTTTGTCCCACCACAATGGAAACATGGCTGATCATCCCGTCAAACTCATAGCCAATGATATCCCCGGGAAGGAGCCTGCCAATGGCACCCCGGGGATGCTCCGCCGTGGAGGCTGAGACCTCGGCATAGGAGCCCCGCATAATGCACTGGGCCCGCCCGGAGCTGAGAAAATAATTTACGAAGGCCTGGGCCTGGATCCAGGCCTGGCTTCCCCCATCATTCCCATAAAACCAGATCCAGTCCTGGGGCAAACCGCCCGCCTCTTCATCGGCCAGAACCTGGGAGGCAAAATTGGCACAATCCCCACCACCCAGGCTGTAGTCCCGGTATTTCTGGTTATACCTGCCGGTACCGGGGCCGAGGCGAACACCTACATAGCGGTGGGCATACCTTACCGCCCCTTCCCGGTTGTAATGCCCCTCCACCTTTATATCCCGCACTTCTATCCCGGCTGCAGCGGGCATTGCTTCCCCTGCCATTGTCTCCCCAACGGCCGCCGGTAAAGCCCGTCCCCCTTCAAAGGGATCCAAAAACCAGTCCTTTTGTACCAGCCAATCCTTATCCCTTTTTACCAGCTCCAGCCAGTGGATGGTCCTGGTTCCCATCAAATCGATTTTGTCACTGTCTCCCTGCCTGTAGGTGATGATGATGTGGGGGCAGACGGAAGCGTAGGCCTCCCCTCCCCTGATATCGAGGGATACCACGGCCAGCTGGCAGCTGGCGGCAAGGAGCTGCACCCCCCTCTCCTCTGCCCACTGGTGGAGATACTCTATCCGGGCCCGTTCCCATTCCAGGGCCCATTGGCCGGACGTCCCCCCTGTATCATAAAATTTATCTAAATTATCTCCTTCCCCACTGATCAGCATTCTGGTACGCTGCTGAAAAAAGTTCTCCAAATCCCTTCTCAGCCCTTGTTCAGGATCTGGTGTTAAAACCATGTTTTGGAAGGCAGGTAAAGCCCGGGGCAGGGCCAGGAGGGAAAAGAGATAAATGACAATGAGCAGCACTGGTATAGCCCTGCTTACACACAGCCCCCTCATCCCATCCCCTCCCGGCAGGCTTTTCTTCACTCCTTAATTTATATGCACGCCCTGGTTATTCATACACCCCTTTGTCAGTTTTAAATGGAGCGGCAAAGTGGCCAGCCTTAACACCAACACAAACAGGCCGTCTCCTTAAGATTTTACTTAAGGGACGGCCTGAACTAAATTCGCCTTTATCCTGCTATGCTATCCTCCCGGGCCGGCAGGTTCCTGGTGGCAACTACATTGGCCCCGGTCCCTAGGACATCGGCAACTATAATGCTCCCGATTTTCACCGGCGCCTCCACCTCTACCTGGGCAAGGAGTTCTGTAATTTCCCGCATTTTTTCCTTGGGAACCGGTATATCGGTCTTGACCGGTACCAGGGGATGGATGCCGTTCTTGACCCGCACCGTTGTGGCCAGGGTCCGCTTGGGCGCTACGGCCTCCTGCTCGGCGTAGGCTACTCCCCGCTTGCACTCATAGCCTGTCACCTCAACCAGCTTGCCATCTTCTACGGTTACCTCCAGAGTGCAGCCAACGGGGCAGACAATGCAGATAATTTCCTTCTTCACCTAGACCACCTCCTCTTCCATAGCGACCTCAACCGCAGAACCGGGAGCTATGGTGGAAAGGACCTCTGGGTCCAGGTCAATCCGGATCATTTCGCTGGGCAGGGCAATCCGCAATTTTTTCCTCTTCAACTGCTTGCCATCGACCGAGACCTTTGCCCACACATTCCTTTCCACATCCTTGACGCGGAAAGAAACGGTAATCTCCTCTACCCCGGTGGGGTCGGCAAACTGGGGTACCACATAGCGGACATTGCGCCCGGCGGTAAAACGAAGGTGTCTGCTCTGTTCCTCCCCTTTCCTTCCCTGGACATAACGGGCGGCACCGGCACCGGCCCTTTCTCCCTCCATGGTAACAAAATCAACGACGTCGTGAACATGGACTACGTTCCCACAGCCGAAGATGCCGGGTATCGTTGTCATCATGCTTTCATCGACAACGGGTCCGTTGGTCACAGGATCAAGTTCAATTTCTGCGGTATGACAGAGCTCCGTTTCGGGGATCAAACCTATGGAAAGGAGGAGTGTGTCACAGGAGACATCCTGGGCCGTTTCCGGCAGGGGCTCTCCCTGTTCGTTGACACGGCAGATTGTCACACCTTCGACTCTTTCCTTGCCATGAATTGCTGTAATGGTATGCTGCAGCAGAAGGGGAATGTCAAAGTCATTGAGGCACTGGGCTACATTCCGTTTTAATCCCGACGGATAGGGTAAGATTTCCAGGACGGCCTTCACCTTGGCCCCTTCCAGGGTCATGCGTCGGGCCATGATCATGCCGATATCGCCGGCACCCAGGATGACAATTTCTTTACCCGGCAGGTAACCCTCAATATTGACCAGCCGCTGGGCTAAACCGGCGGTGAAAATGCCGGCAGGCCGAGAGCCCGGTATCCCACCCCGGGGCCGTTCCCGGCAGCCCATGGCCAGGATGATGGCACCGGCTTTGATCTCCAGCAGGCCTTCCTGGGGATTGATGGCAAAAATCCGGCGATCCTTGGTTACCTCCAGGACCATGGTATTGAGGAGGGTGGGAATGCCCCGCTCCCTCACCTTTTCAATATAGAGCTCGGCATACTCGGGACCTGTCATTTCCTTCTGGAAAAGATGAAGACCGAAGCCAGGGTGGACACACTGGTTTAATATGCCACCCAATTCATGATCCCGGTCGATAACCAGAATGTCCCTGACACCCTCTTCCCAGGCCGCTACGGCGGCACTGAGGCCGGCTGGCCCACCACCTACCACCGCAATATCAACTATCCTGCTTTGCAATGATCAACACCTCAATTCGGTTTCAAATTATTGTCACTGCACACAGGATTTGGCCACCTTTCTCCTCATCTCCTAGCAGCAGCAAACCCTTCCTGGCGATCCCGGTCTTCCCCTGGGATTACCGTTCTCGCCCACTCCCCACGGGTTTTCTGAAGAAGAATTTGCGCCCCCTTTCCCTCTTATTCTTTGGAAAGTCCTTCACCCCCGGCCCTTTATCCGGGAAGGTGAAAACCTCGTCTGAATAATTAAATATTCAACAATAGAAGGGCCAATACCTGCCTGCAACCTTATATTTTTCTCTTCCCCCTCCAGACTTTATGCTCGCTCCAGGACAACGGTGTTTTTATTGTCCAGGAAAAGCAGGTGCAAGGGGTAATGTCGGCTGAGCCAGCGAAAGGTTTCCCGGCTGTAGAAGCAGACATGGGTAAAGTCCTGCCGGTACCACCAGCGGGCAAATTCTTCCCGGGGCGGCCGAAAGGCAGTCATGGCGGCCAGGATGCCGCCCGGCTGCAGGCGTTGACAGAAAAACTCCCACACAGTCCGGGGCTGGTGCACATGCTCCAACACCTCGGTGCAGGTGATGAGGCCATATTTCTTCCCTGCCGGCGGGAGCTCCGGGGCAAAGTAGGGGTCATAGACATCTGTAGGGATACCCTTCTTCTCAAGGAGCACCTGGAGGACAGGGGCAGGTCCGCAGCCAAAATCAAGGGCCTCTACCCCCTTCCCTACAAAGGGCAGGACGGCCCGCTCCAGAAAAGCCTCAAACATGCCCACATAGCCCCTGTCTTCCAGGCTGTTGTTGTGGAGCAGGTACCTTTCCCTTTCCCGTTCAGGGGAAGGGTAAAATTGGGCCGCCAGAAAAGCCAGGTCACAGCGGCCGCAAAAGTAATAAGTCTTCTCTTCTATGGCTGTGGCAGTGTTATTGGTGCTGCCGCATAAAGGGCAGATTGCTTCCTCCATTTCTACCTACCTTCCTTCATTACCCTGCCAAGGGGGAAGTGGAAAGAAATCACTGAAGACGGGAAAAACCCCAGCCGTTCCATTGCCACAGGGTTAACTGGAACTCTCCACTGCCGGTATAGGTCCCTTCTAAGGCCAGCAGTTCCTTCTTTCCATCGCCATCCCTATCTATCAGGGCTGCCCGCAAGTTGGGCCGGTCCAGGTTGGAGGACTGCCAGACAGCCTTTATTTCCCCCTCTTCCAGCTTGAAGACGAAGAGGTGGTTCTTTACACTCCGGTCCTCCCCTTCCACCCAGAAGGGCCGCTGGGGGCCGAAGCTGCCCTCCTTCCACAGCAGGAGATTCAACTCCGGCCGGCCGTCGTTGTTGGCATCCCCCAGGAAGAAATAGTCCACCCACCAGCAGGCCGGCGTTTCCCAGATCTGGCGGGAGCCAACCTCCACCCTCAGGATCCCGTCCCGCAGGGAATACCTCTCCCTGATCCCGTCCCCGTCCAGATCCAAGTGCCGCACTTTGACCAACCGGTCTGCCGCCAGCTTTTTTCCGGCAGCAGCCAGGGAGAGGGCCTCCTTCCCGCCCGTGCTATGATCTCCAGGCCCCTCGACAACCAGCCCCAGGGCCTCCAGCTCTTCCGGCGCCAGGCCCCAGGTATCGAGAAGATCCCCCACCGTATCCGGACAATGGGTCTCATACCTTTCCGGAAGCTGCAGGCGCCCTTCCCGGAAGGCAGCAAAATCTTCCCCATCCTCACCCCCAGCCTGCTGCCGGCTGGCGGGGTCCAGTAGGAAAATCAGGCCCCCCGCCACCAGCAGTATAACCACTATCCAGGGCCTTATTTTCACGGGACGATGAAGTCTTGGGTCCATGGGGCCAGGGGGGGCGCCTGCCCCGAATCCAGGATTTCCTGCCACTCCTGGTCGGTGAGCCTTTGTTCCAGGGGCCAGGTAAACTCATAGTGGGAGTAAACCCCGCCCCGGGCAATCCGCAGGCTCCCTTCCACGGGGACCACGGCATAGATGCTGAAGATATGGCCTGTGGCCTCCTGCAGCACCCGACCGTTGGGATCGGTGGCCACATCGGCCACCAGGGCGGCCGGGTTTTCATAGATGGCCGAACGGTGATCTATCCCTTCATCCCGCATGGCCTCCAGCCAGAAGTGCTCCAGCTGCCCGCCGTAGGAGCGGATCAGGTCATATTCCTCGTCGGTGAGGGGGACGTTGGAGAGTTCCTTTTCCGAAATGGTCTTTAAGGCCAGGGCCAGCTCTTCCAGCCGGTCCAAACTCTCCCGGTCCCTGTCCGCCAGGAGCCCCCGGGCGGCAAGGCCGTCCCGGGTCATAGCCACCAGGGCGGCCAGGCGGGCGTAGAGATGGGGGTTGGGCTCCACATAGCCCCGGTCGTCTACATCTTCGGCACCGCCCCCCATCTCTGCATAAACTTGCTTGGCATAGAGGATGGTATCATGTTTCAGTTCCGTCCAGCTTCCCAGATAGGTGTTCAGCTCCTTTCTGGTCCAGGCCCGGTTGGTCATGAAGGAGGGATACCCTTCTCCTTTTTCCGTCAGCAGGGGATTGAGCGTATAGAGCCAGCTCCAGTACAGGTTCTGGGTCCAGGTGTCCTGTCCCAGGCCGGCAATAAATTCCCGGATCTTGCCCATATTTTCCCTATAGCCCCGGTAATCGGTTTCCCCTTCTTCGGCCAGGATGCTATAGGCCTCTTCCGATCCCAGGGCCGCGGGAATATCCAGAGCCCGGGGCAGCATCCGCCGCTCTCCACGGCTGTTTTCCCCTACTTCCCGGTAAACCAGCCGCTGGAAAATGGCGGCATCCAGGGTAAAACGCTGGCCCATAAAGCGAAAGCCCATGGTGTCCCCGGTGCGGTCAGGCTGGATATCTTCTTCGAAAAGGGGGATGGAGTTCACAACGGGCGGGCGGAGCCCTGCCGCCTTTGCCTTAAAGGTCTCCCATTTTTCCTGGTCCGCCACAATCTCCTCCAGACCGGCCCCCTGGCCGTAGATTTCCGCCAGCAGTTCCCGGTATTCCAGGTAAGAGAGGTCATCNNAAGAGAGGTCATCACTCTTTCCCACAAAGAAGGTGGTGGGCTGGTAAATGGCGTCCCATTTCCGGGCGTTATCCCCCTGGTTCAGGGCCAGGGTCATGAGGAGGGCCGATCTGGTTTCATCCTCGCTCTTGACCCGGAAGGTCAGCCGCCCGTACCACATCATGGCCTTGAAGTAGGATTGGAGAAGCTCACTGCTGTTGTAGTGACCCCGGGGCAGGTACTGGGTGTAATCCTCCTGCAGGGTCTCCGGCGCCTGCCGGTTCTGCCCCATATTCATAACGGGAGACTCCTGGATTCCTGCCCGGCTTTCAATCAGCTTCAATTCCTCCGCCACTATTTCCCGCACCGGTTCCGGCACAGGGAAATCCGGCTCCAGCAGCCGGCCGGCCACGGCAAAAAAGGCCATATTCCGGGCAGCGGCATTTTCCCATTCGGTCCCTTTGAGGGCTTCATACTGTTTTTCCGCCTCGGAGAGCATGTCCTGGGTGAGCTCCTTCAAGGTCGGGGCCAGCTCTTCCTTCTCCACAACCCGCAGGAGATGGCTGAAGAAGAGGTGGTAGTTGTGCAAAAGGGAATCGGTGGTGATAAAGCTGGGGACCGGTTCATAACGGTTCATCTCGTAGAGCATGAAAAACTCCCGCTCGGTATCGGGCACTACCACAAAGCCGTTTTCCACTAACAACTTTTCCGCCTCGGGCGAAAGATAAAACATCTCCCTGTTGGTTACATTGGCCAGGCCTTCTTCTACCTGATAGGGCTCCACCGCCGGGGTAAAGTCCACCGGCACCTCCCGGTAGGAGGCAAATTCCGCGGCCAGGGCCGGCGGCGGCTCCAGTATTTCTCCCCCATCCTTTACTTCACCGCCAGAATTGTTTCCGGCACAGCCTGTAACAGTAGTAAGCAATAATAGCATACAAAGGACCCAGATACAGCTTTTCTTAATCACCGGGCTCATTCCCCCTTTTTTAGCTCCGAGCTCCCCATAACCCGCCACGGATTACCGGCTGAACGCGGCGCCATAGTCTCCTCTACTAGACTGTTTGGCCGCCGCCATAGTTCCCCCTTCTATGTATATTCCAAGAGAATTCCCCCAAAACAGCGGTCCCTCACCGGCCCGGATATTTTTGCCGCCATTCCTCCGTGTCCTGATAGCCGAGGAGCAAATCATCGGCCATCTGGAACAGCACCCGGTCCAGCTCGATTTTGGCCAGCCATTTTTCGGGAATCCCAGAGAGGCCCAGATAGGCACCCAGGATATTCCCCGTTATGGCCGCGGTGCTGTCACTATCCCCACCGTGGTTGGCCGCTATTATAAGGCCCCGGAGGAAATCACCCCCGGATTTTAAGGCACAGTAGACGGCAATGGCCAGGGCTTCTTCCCCCACCCAGCCTTCACCCAGCATTTCCACAGCCCTTTCGGGCACCTCAGAACCGGTCGCCAGCTCTACCGCCCTAGTAATGGCCGCCCGGCATTCACCGCCTTCCTTATATCCATCCAGCTTGGCCAGGGCCCCTTCCACCGCCCCTGCGATTTCCTCCCCCTCGATAAGGGCGGCAATGAGCCAGGCCAGGGCCCCGGCGGCAAAATACCCGCTGGGATGGCCGTGGGTTATGGCTCCACACTCGCAGGCAATTTGGAAGGCCTCTTCTTTGGGGTACAGCAGCCCCACCGGCGCCGAGCGCATGACGGCGCCGCAGCCCTTGCTGTCGTTGACGGGCTCTTCTATGGTACCCATTTTCCCGCTCAACAGGGCCGACAGGCAGGTAACCCCCGGCGCCCGCCGGGCATGCAGCTCCCTTTCTTCCAGGAGCCAGCCATCATAGATGTCCTCCCTGCCCCCTGCCCGGGGGTAGCCCTGGGTGTGGAGCCAGCGGAGATAGGCATGATAGACAACGGTGGGGAGATCGCTCCTTCCCCCTTCCCTCCTCTGCACCTCGGCCCGGAGCAAGCCCTCGGCGGTAAAGAGGGTCAATTGGGTGTCGTCGGTTATCTCGGCCCTTCCCCCCGGCCCCACTTCCAAATCTGTAATCCCACCGGGGCCATAGCGCTCCTTTATCTCCGCCAGGCTCAGAAACTCCACCGGGCTGCCAAAGGCATCGCCGATGGCCCCTCCCAGCAGACAGCCGCGAAAGTAAGCCTCGCTCCTCTTCACAATCTTCACTCCCTTGTCAACATAATCTGGGCCCTTACCCGGGGGGTCCTGGGGAGGACTGCTAGCGATACAATTCTACGCCCCTTTGCAGCAGCTTCTCTTCCCAAATCATCTTCAAGAGGGCCAATTCTTCACTGTAATCGGTCTTTGTTTCATCCTTATCGTATTCCAGTTTTTCCAAGACTTCAATGGAAAAATTGGCTTCCCCATATTCCTGCCATTCCCTTTGCAATTCCTTGTTGGGATGATTGCCATAATCCAGTTTAAATCTGGTGCTGTTAATTTTGCCCTTTAAATCTGCAGCTGCTTCTAGATAGCACTTCCCATTTACTTGAGAACGGATGACAAACAATCCCATGTCCGGTTTCCTCTGCCTGTACCAGGCTTTTAGTTCCCTTCTCCGATCCATTTAGCAATACCCCATTTCCTGCAATATTCTGGCGAGGATACAGAGTCGTTCTCCGATCAGCTCGTCATCTTTACTGAGGGCTTCGCGGAATAGTATGATGTCCTCATCGATATTTTCGTTATCAGTGCATACTGCCAGGGTCATGGCATCCCCCTGCAGTCCCACCCTGTCAATAACGGGTTTCTCCGGATCGTATAGTTTCTCATACCGGTAGGCCTCCCGGAAATGCTGGAGGGACCGGCAGACCAGGATGGCCAGGTCAAGTACCCGGTGCAGGGGCAATTCTTCCGACTGCCGGGACCATTTTTCCCCCGTGTGCCGCCACACCTTGGCCGAAATATCGACCCTGCCCCGGTCGTTCCACTGGGCCAAGCCCAGGGAAAGGCCCTTGGCCTCGGAATTGTAGGCAGACCTGCCATCCACATTTTCGTAATTCTCTGCCACAATAACTGGTTTATGCTTTAAGGTCGTCGGTATCTTCATCACCCATCCTCCTTAGCTGATTAGTAATTTAGTAATTTACTAGTTCATTATAGCTGTTAGTAGTTAACATGTCCAGAGCATTATAAAATTAAATAACCCAGCGCTAAAATAACGCTGGATTATTTCTGTTTAATATGTTCTTCCTACGCTGCCGGCTTAATTTTGATTAAACCCAGGAGCCAGCGGAAAAGGCGGACAAAAATGTTGGCCTTGCCCACATCTTCGGCAGCAACCAGCTCCGTCTCACCCACCACTTTCCCGGCCAGTTTTATTTCCAACTTACCCAGGGTTTCACCCTCTGCAATGGGCGCCTTTGCCTCCTCCACCACCACTACCCGCTCCAGGTCCCCAAGCTTTGTTTTTTTCAGGGGCACCTCAACTTTCGCTGCTGCCTTCACCGGCACGGAAAGCTGCCGGCCGTTGGTCACGGGAACCTCCTGGATTATTTCCCCTGCAGCCACCGCCTCGTGGAGCTGGTAATTTAAAAAGCCGTAATCAAGGATTTCCTCGGCTGCCGCCAGCCTTTCCTTCTCACTATTGGTATTTAAAATCACTGCAATAAGCCGCATGCCATCCCGCTCGGCAGTGGCGGAAAGGCAGTAGCCTGCTTCCTCGGTCCAGCCGGTTTTCAAGCCATCGGCACCGCTGTAGCGGCCAAGCAAGGGATTCCTGTTGTACTGCTTGATGTCGTTGTAGGTAAACTCCCGCTGGGATTCAAATTCCAGGATCTGGGGGAAGTTTTCAATTAAATAGCGGGACAGGACCGCAATATCCAGGCAGCTCATCACATGGCCCTCGGCGGGTAGACCGGTGGCATTTTTAAAACTGCTCTGCTGCAGGCCAATTTCCCTGGCCCTGGTATTCATAGCTTCGACAAAGGCGGCTTCACTGCCCGTAAGGTGTTCTGCTACCGCCACACAGGCATCGTTGGCCGATACTACCGAAATCCCTGTAACCAGCTCCTTAAAGCTGACCTCGTCGCCAACTTCCAAAAACATCTGGGAGCCGCCCATCCGCCACGCCTTTTCCGACACCGTCACCGGGGTATCCCAGTTAACCCTACCCTCTTCGACGGCTTCGTAGGCCAGGAGGAGGGTCATTAACTTGGTAATACTGGCCGGCGCCTTGGCCACGGTAGCATTTTTTTCGTACAGGATATTTCCACTGGTAAACTCCATCAGAACGGCAGCTTCAGCAGTAGATGCGAACTCCGCCCTGGCGGGGAAGCTGAATAATAAAGGTACAATTAGCAAATTCAGAATTACTAGCAGCCATTTCCTCTTCAGCGAAAGCAGCATAGAATTCCCCTTTCCCAAGTAAATTGCTAATGGCAGGAAAATTTACCTTACCCCCACAAACTATACTAGCTATTATACCACTATTAAAGTGAATTTAGGAGAACCTCTCCCTTGCTCCCTTGCCACCATGGGTTAATATTCCCTGCTGGCTATGCTTTTCCTGCATGCTTCAGGTCTTTTCCCGTGACAGGGACAATTGTATTTTATGTCAGCATCTAATTCAGGAATAGAAAAGGGGCTGCCCAGGGCTCAAGAGGCCCTTTTGCGGCAGCCCTTCCTGATTATTGACACCTTCACTTGCTTTACAGATCCTCGGCGGAAAAACCCAGGGCATTGAGTACGGACCAGGGCAGCCCTATGCGGATGGTCATCAGGGGGTCGACCACCTGGCAGATCCCCACTTCCCCGACGAGGCTGAGCAGCCTCAGGGCGGTATCAAGATCTAAAGAGCAGGCTTCCCGCAGGAATTTGACCGTCCTGGAAACGCCCTTTTTAACCGCCTCATCCAGGGTCTCTTCGCTATGGATGATCATTAGTTTTTCCTCATTGCTGAGCATAGGCAAGGGCAGGGCATCCCTCCGCCCCTTCAAGACCCTGGTTCTCAAGGTTACCTCGCCTGGGATCTCTAAGCCGGTGACGGATACTTCCCCGTCGGCCATGAGGGCATGGAGATCACCCAAAGCCAGCAAGGCCCCCGGATGGTTTACCGGTAAATACACCCTGGTCCCGGCTACAATTTCCTTACAGTCCATGTTGCCTCCATGGGGTCCAGGAGTGCCACAGGGCACTTCCCCTTCGACGGGAGCCGTGCCAATGACCCCGATCATGGGCCGGATGGGAAGGCGGAGCTTGTCGCTGAAAACGGCCTGCCCCTCCTCAATGGGAATGATGGTGGTGGTTTCCTCCTTTACCTCGTC
The DNA here is from genome assembly GCA_001513125.1 of Clostridia bacterium DTU030. GTDB lineage: Bacteria > Bacillota > DTU030 > DTU030 > DTU030 > DTU030. The sequence continues at coordinate 3,627 of LFSN01000038.1, read as the reverse complement.
GCCGATGATGCCCATCCCGGGAGCGGTAGTCATAACTCCCTGCTCGGCCACATCGATCTCCTCGATGGCCACCTCCAGGACATCTCCCACTTCAGCCCCTTCTACAGCGATGGGCCCGGTGGCCGGGTTGATGTTCTCCCACCCCACCGAACTGAAAAGGTGCTCTTCCTTTGCAATAGCCCCAGTAAAGCAATCGTGGGTTTCCACTACCACCTGTTCACCAGGCTTGACCGTCGCAACGGCAGGATTCTTACCGCTCATTTGGTAGACCCGGTTCTCCCTGCTAATGCGCAAGCTAAACCCTCCTTTGCTATTTTTTTCCCAACAATGATGAGACATTACTTCAACATGTAGTATGTCCTTCCCTGCCAAAAAATTAAAAATTAGTCCCCTTCGAGGCCAAAGGCACTGCTGGTTTAGAAATAAAAGATTGAACCAAAGCTGATCCATTCCCCGGCAGGCAGGAAATCGTCCCTTTTAACAGAAATATGTAATATGTTGTAAACTTCCAACGAGGAGGGGAGGATGAAGAAATGGAGGGATGGAAAAGATTTTTCCTACCGGTTGTCTTCCTGGGAGCTCTTATAGCAGCTGTAGCCCTTTCTCCTGGCTGGGGAATACTCCCAGCCCTGCTGGGGTTTGCCGCCGGAGGAGGAGCCGGATTTTTCCTTTTCCGCCAAGGTCCAGCCCCATCTGAAGCCCAGGAAAAGACTGAGGAGCAAAAGTTTCCGGGACAGGTAGCCGGGGATTTCCTGGGCATGGCAGAAAACCTGGGCTTTGCTGCCAAACAGCTCCTGTGGAATGCGGAAGAGCTGTCCTCTGCAAGCCGTTACATGCTCAGCCTCTCCTCGGAAGTGGCGGCAAACAGCAGCGAGAACGCGGCCGGTCTCCAGGAGTGCACCGCCTCCAGTGAAGAGTTGTTGGCCCACGCCCAGGAACTCAATCAATTTGCCGAGGAGAATTGCAACAAATGCCGCCGTTCCTTAGAAAGGATCAAGGATAGCCAGGAGGTAATTGCCAATGCCAGTCACACCCTCACCGAGATCGCCAAGGAAGTCCTTACTGCAGCCACAGCCGTAGAAAATCTCCATGCTGCCTTCCAGGGCATCGAGGGCTTTTTGGAGAAGATAAAAAATATCGCCGAGCAGACCAACCTCCTGGCCCTCAACGCCACCATCGAGGCTGCTCGGGCCGGTGAAGCAGGCCGGGGCTTTGCCGTCGTTGCCGGTGAAGTCAACAAGCTCTCCCAGGAAAGTAACATGGCCGCCCAGGAAGTTGAAAAGCTGGTCAAGGAACTGGGCAGCAGTATCCGGGAATCGAGCAGCACCATATCCAGCGGGGTAGAAAGGATCAGCGGGGTAGAAGAATTGGCCCGGCGGTCAGGCGGGGCACTGGTAGAAATTATCCAGGAACTGGAGGAGGTAGTGGCAGCCAGCGGCAACCTTTCCCAAACTACGGCCAACCAGGCCCAAACCACCCAGGAACTGGCCAAGGTCATAGAAGAGCTTACGATAAAGACAGAAAAAACCTCCCGGTCTGCCGAGGAAACTGCCCAGGTGCTCGCGGGACAGGATCAGTCAACCAAGTTCCTCCTGGGCCTGGCCCAGGAGATCGAAAAGGAAGCCTACAAACTGCAGCAGATTGCCGCCAAGAACCGCCCCAAAGGCCAGCTGGTCTTCGGCGTCACCCCCTTTGTGGAGCCCCAAACGGTAAAGGAGCGCTATGTACCCATTATCAATGGTGTGGCGGCCCAGCTAGGCCTCCAGGCCAGAACCATCATCACTGCCGATTATACTGCCCTGGCCCAATGCCTTTTTGACGGGATCGTAGATATAGCCTGGTTCTCGCCCCTGGCCTATGTTTCCGCCCGGGAGCAGGGAGGGGCCATACCCCTGGTCACCCCCGTGGTCAACGGCGCCCCTTCCTACCATGGTTATATAATAACCCGCAGGGATAGCGGCATCAAAAGCCTGGAAGATTTGAAGGGGCAAACCTTCGCCTTTGTCGATGAAAAATCTGCCTCGGGTTACGCCTACCCCCGCCACCTGCTGAGACAGGCGGGCATTGATCCCGACAGAGACCTGGCAGAAGTCCTTTTCATGGGTACCCACAACAATGTTATAGCAAAGGTATTGGAAGGCATTGTCACTGCCGGGGCCACTTTCAATGAGGCCTGGGACATTGCCCTCCAAAAGGGAATCCCCGTCGACAGGGAGCTGGAAATCATCGCCAGGACCGACCCCATTCCCAAGGATGCCCTGGCCATGGCCCCCGGTGCCGACCCTGTCCTTATAGAAAGGATCCGGGAAGCCTTTGTCAACTTCAAAGATACCCCTGAGGGCAGAGATGTCCTTACCACCTCACCCATCGACGGCTTCATCGAAGCTGCCGATGAAAAGTATGATATTGTAAGGCAAGTACAGGGAAGCTCCTGACAGGGTAAAGCCCTGTCCTTTTTCTTAGCAACGAAGAGTAAGTAAATGGCCTACAGGAGGTGAGAAAAAATGCCCCTTGAGCTGGGTGTATGGAGAATCGACAATGGCGATACCCAGCCTGTCGAATTTGCTGCCATGGATTTTGAAAACCGACTTGAGGACATCCTGCACAAGAATATAGATATAGCTTCGCCCAATTGGCTTATTATTGGCCGACAGGTGCCAACAGATTACGGGGGAATCATCGATTTACTGGCGATGGATCGGGATGCCAACCTCATTGTTATTGAGTTAAAGAGGGATAAAACCCCCCGGGATATTGTGGCCCAGTTGCTCGATTATGGGTCCTGGGTTGCCCACCTTGAAGTGGAACATATCACCCAAATCTTTGATGAATATCAAAGAAAGTGGCAGAAGGGTAAAATAGTTTCTATAGACGAAGCCTTCAAAGAGGCCTTCGGAGCCACAATCCCAGAGGAAATGAATGCATCCCATGAATTGGTTATCGTTGCGGCCAGTCTGGATCATGCCACAGAACGGGTCGTGGGGTATTTGGCCGAAGAATATGGAGTGCGGATCAACGCAATATTTTTTAGAGTTTTCCGGGATGGAGAGCGGGAATACCTGAGCCGGGCATGGTTGCGGGATCCCATGGAAGTATCTGCCGGACTGGCAAAGGAGACAACCACGGGGGAATGGAACGGTGAGTATTATGTCACCTTTGGTTATCCCTTAGAAGTCGTCCGCGACGGCCTTGCAAGGGGTTATATTGTTGCCGGCGGAGGTGCATGGTATTCCCGAACTTTGGAAATGCTCGAACCAGGTGCCCGCATCTGGGCCTATGTCCCTGGGGCCGGTTATGTCGGGGTGGGGATTGTCTCCGAACCGAAAAAAGCGGTGGATGACTTTACCGTTAAAGATGAAGGAGGCAACGAGGTGCCCCTTATCCAGGTTTCCAGACCGGCGGCATCATTAAATCGTTATGCCGCTGACCCGGACAAAGCCGATTACCTGGTCCGCATCAACTGGTTAAAGACAGTCGATCCAGAACATGCAATTAAGGAAAAGGGCTTTTTTGCCAACCAGAATTCGGTGGCCCGGCCACGAACTGCCAAGTGGAACTATACCGTTGAGCGTTTAAAACTTCGTTTCGGTATCGATTAATTGGCGAGAGCAAGAATCGGGTATTTTC
>LFSN01000027.1 GCA_001513125.1 Clostridia bacterium DTU030 | reverse complement strand
CCTGCCCCTTTTTGCCAGGGGCTTACCTTCAACCTCTTTGATGTCCATGGTCATATCGATGGGTGGAGCGCTGGTTATATAACTGCCAACACCAAAGGCAGCCGCCCCCGCTTCCCCCAGTTCCACAATCCGCTCGGGAGTAATGCCGCCGGAGACAAAGATCTGGACATGCTCATATCCGGCCTGGTCCAGCCGGTTGCGGATTTCATAGACGAGCCCCGGGGTAACTCCACCCCGTTCCCCCGGCGTATCGAGCCTTACGCCATCTAAGGCACTGCCCAAGGCTTCCGCCACCCTCAGGGTCTCCTCGGCCTCATCCTTGAAGGTATCGACCAGGATGATCCTGGGGGCGTCGGGAGGCATAACTTCATGATATGTATTGGCCACGGTGACGGTATCCCCCGCAATCAGAAAGGCGGCGTGGGGTACTGTCCCAGAAGGATTGCGGCCAGCCAGCTTTGCTCCCAGAATGCAGCTGGCTCCATTGACCCCTCCGATGAGGGCAGCCCGTTCCATTACCGGTGCTACCGCCGGATGGACATGCCTGGCACCAAAGGCAAAGACCCCCTTTTCGCCGGCGGCTTTTTTACACTCCCGGGCAGCCGTAGCCCAGCCGCAGGGGCTGGCCAGCATACCCAAAACTACCGTTTCATAGAGGCCAAATTCACTGTAGGGACCTTCGATGCGCATGATTACTTCCTTGGCGGCAAACTCTTCCCCTTCAGCCAGGGCCCAGACCTTTACCCCCTCTTGCTCCCGGAGCAGATTGACTACTTCTTCGGTGCCCGCCATCACTCCCGCCCGCCGGGGAAAAATTTCTGCCGTCACCCTGGTGTTGAGCTTACCCAGATGGGAGAGGATCTCATAGGTCCGGACAAAGTAGATATCGGTAGTTGCTCCCATGGCAATCTCTTCGTGGGTAGCAGAATGAAATTTCCGTTCCGGTAAAACCTGCAGTTTATCAACTGCCTCCAGGGAGGTCAGTTTTTGCCCAGTCATTACATCCACTCCTTTAACAATTGATACAATATCACTTCCTATATTTCTCCTTATTACAGCTTTTTCCTCTTATTACTTGTCTCCTTTGCCTATTTTTGATAGATTTCTCGATAGCGCTTGTAGTTGTGCAAGACTTTAACGACATAGGAGCGGGTCTCGGGGAAGGGAAAGCCCTCCAGCCCTGCTGCCTGCCCCTCTGCCCTTTGCTTTTCCAACCAGCGTTTTACATTCCCCCTCCCGCCATTGTAGGCGGCAAGGACAAGGTTCAAATCGCCAAACTCTTCCTGTAGGCTGGCCAGGTACCAGGTGCCAATGCGTATATTGATTTCCGGCTCATAGAGCAGGTCCGGGGTAAAGTTCTCCAACTCCAGCTTTTCGGCTACCCACTGGCCCGTTTCGGGCATAATCTGCATCAGGCCAACGGCCCCCGCAGGGGAGAGGGCCCGGGGATAATACTTGCTTTCCACCCGGATCACCGCCGTAATCAGGAAAGGGTCAACACCAAATTCCCGGCCACAGCGAAAAATTATCTCCTGGTAATGGATGGGATAGAGGAGGCGCCAGAGCCAACCGGTGTGGGAAAGGAAAAGAACCATAAACACTGCCAGGAGCAAATAGGGTATCAACCGCTTCAATCGCCTCAGATTAATAATCATGGTCTGCCTCCGGTCAATTTGTTACTAATCCCTATGCAGTTTATGCCTATAATACTATGACATTTTACTGGCAAAGTAAATAGGACCGGAGGAGCTCCTGGACCTGCCTGCGGGTGTGGGCTATATCTCTGGAATTATCTATCACCCGCTGGGCATACTTTATCTTTTCCTCCAGGGGCATTTGGGCCTTTATTCTGGCCTCTGCTTCCGGAACCGAAAGATTGTCCCGCTCCTGCAGCCGTTTTATCTGCAGCTCCCTGGGGCAGGTGACCACCCAGACCTCATCGACCAGGGGCTGGAGATTGGCCTCGATAAGGAGGGGGGCATCGAGGACGGCCAGTTCTGTACCCTTATCCCGCAGGGCCTGGAGGCGGCCCTCTATTTCTTCCCTAATCCGGGGATGGGTGATCTGGTTTAAGGTTTGCAGGCGGGCAGGATCTCCAAAGACCAGTTTGCCCAGGAGCTTGCGATTAAGGGTGCCATCGGCCTGTAAAATTTCCCCGCCGAAGGTTTGGACAATTTCCCGGTAGGCAGGCTTGCCCGGCTCCACCACCTCCCGGGCAATGAGATCGGCATCGACGATGGGGAGCCCCTTTTCCGCCAGCATCCGGGATACAGTGCTCTTGCCTGTAGCAATTCCTCCGGTAAGGCCAATAACCCGCATCTTACCCTCCTCCCCCTTCTCCCTCTTCCCCACCATGCACTCCAATTTTTCCCCAGGTCCGGTCAACCTATGCAAGCTCCCTGGGACCTCAACGGGCCGGAAAAAGGGCCCAATTCCCTAATCGACATTGCTTCCCGAAGGTTGACAGCAGGGGCAAAAAACGGAACCCCTCCCGGCAATCCGGACCCGTTGCAGGGGAGAGCCGCATTTAACACAGGGCTGTCCCCCCCGGCCGTAAACGGCCAGCCGTTCTTGAAAGCCGCCGGCCTTTCCCTCTCCGTCCACATAGTCCCGAAAAGAGGTGCCCCGGTAGCGGATACCCTCTCTCAAAACATCGCCGATGGCCCGGTGGAGACGACTGATCTCGTCCTCGGTGAGGGAACCGGCCGGCCGGGCCGGGTGAATGCCGGCCCGAAAGAGGCTTTCATCCACGTAAATATTCCCCAGGCCCGCCAGGAGCTCCTGATTTAAGAGGGCGCCCTTTATGGCAATCCGCCGGCCTGCCAGGGCATCCTCCAGGTAGGCGGGGGTAAACTGGGGCCCCAGGGGCTCGGGGCCCAGGCTGGCAAGGCCCCGGATCGAGGCCAATTCCCCTTCCTGCACCAGGTAGATGGTCCCAAAGGTCCTGAGGTCGTGGAAGCGCAAGTGCTCCCCATTGTCCAGGTGAAAAATGAGGTGGGTGTGCTTGTCCACCGGGACAGCGGCGGGCAGATAGAGGAGCCGCCCCGTCATCCGGAGATGAAAGACCAGAAAGTATCTTTCGGACAAATGCAGGAGAAGGTATTTCCCCCGGCGGGAAAGGTCCAGGATTTCCTTCCCCACCACCAGGCTGACAAACTCTTCCGGGGCCGGCTTTTTTATTATGCGGGGCAGGGTGACCGTTACCTCCCCAATCCTCCTTCCCACCAGTTTGGGAAGGAGGGTGTTCTTTATTGTTTCTACTTCGGGCAGTTCAGGCACTGCTTTACCTCCTCATCTAGGACTCCTTCTTCACCTCGTACCAGTTCTCCCCAACCTTCAGCTCTACAACCAAAGGCACGTCAAGCTCCACTGCCCCTTCCATACATTCCTTCACCAGGGCCTTGACCTCGGCCAGCTCCTCCCGGGGCACGGTAAAGATAAGTTCGTCGTGGACCTGGAGGAGGAGACGGGTGGCCAAGCGGCGCTCCTTGAGCTGCCGGAAGACCTCTACCATGGCCGTCTTGATAATATCGGCGGCCGAACCCTGGATGGGTGTATTCATGGCTGTCCGTTCGGCAAAGGAGCGGAGGGTGTAGTTGCGGCTGTTGATATCGGGCAAGTAGCGGCGCCGCTTCATGAGGGTTGTCACATAGCCCTTCTCCCTGGCCTCGGCGACAATCCCGTCGATGTAAGCCTTGACGCCGGCGTAGCGGGCAAAATAGTTGTCGATGTATTCCTTGGCTTCCCGGCGGGGCACCCCCAGGTCCCGGGACAGGCCGTAGTCGGAAATCCCGTAGACAATCCCAAAGTTTACCGCCTTGGCCCGTTCCCGCATTTCCGGCGTCACCTCCTCCAGGGACACGCCGAAGATCTCGGCGGCGGTGCGCCTGTGGACATCCTGTCCCCTGCGGAAGGATTCCAGAAGGTATGGATCCTGGGATATGTGGGCCAAAACCCGGAGCTCTATCTGGGAATAGTCGGCAGCCAGGATTAAATCGCCGCTCCGGCCGGGAACAAAGGCCTTGCGCAGGCGCCGCCCCAATTCCAGGCGGATGGGGATGTTCTGCAAATTAGGCTCGGTGCTGCTCAGGCGGCCGGTGGTGGTGACAGCCTGGTTGAAGGTGGTGTGCACCTTCCCGGTTGCGGGATCCACCAGGGCCATGAGGCCGTCGATATAGGTGGACTTCAGCTTCATCAGCTGCCTGTACTCCAAGATCCGCTCCACTATGGGGTGGACGTCTGCCAGCTTCTCTAGGACCTCGGCATCGGTGGAATAGCCGGTCTTGGTCCGCTTGATCACCGGCAGCTTGAGCTTTTCAAAGAGGATGGTAGACAGCTGTTTGGGGGAGTTAAGATTGAACTCCTCCCCGGCCATCTGGTATATTTCCCCCTCTATGGCGGCAAGCTTATAGCCAATTTCCGCCCCCATTTCGGCCAGGGCATCGGTATCGATGGTCACCCCTTCTTCCTCCATGGCCGCCAGGACCTGGATCAGGGGCAGCTCTACTTCCTCGTAGAGGGTGGCCAGGTCCAGCCTTTCCAGCTCCGCCGCCAGCCTTTCCTGCAGGGGAAGAAGTACGGCGGTCCGGGTAGCCATAAAGGGGGCCAAGTCCTCCTCCTTGAGGCTGGTCGGTTTGACGGCTTTTTTCCCCTTCCCCACCAGTTCCTCCCAGGAGGGCACGGCCTCATTGAGATAGGTGCTGGCGATCTGATCCAAGGAATGGCTGGCCGCCGGGTTCAGAAGATAGGAGGCAATCATGGTATCCATGGCCAGGCCAGCCAGCTGGATCTGATAAAGGTTCAGCAGCTGGTAGGCTGCCTTGGCGTCGTGGGTATATTTCTTAACTGCCGCCTCGGAAAAGAGGGAGGCCATTACCTTTGCCACGGCCAGATCGGCCTTTACCTCCTGCCAGAGGGACCGGGGCAGGTAGTAGAGCTCTCTCCCGGGTAGGGCCAGGGCACAGCCCAAGATTTCCCTCTGCCGGGGATCCTCCCCGGAGCCGATCAGGGTAAAGGCCAGCTTACCCTCCTCCCGGCTCCTGGCGGCAAGGGCCTCCAGTTGGGAGGGGGAGGCAACGACTTGATAGCCCGTTTCCACCTGGACGGGTAGGTCGGGGGCTACCCGCTGCAGGAGGCTGCGGAACTCCAGCTCCCGGAAGAGGCTGGTAACAGCATCCCAGTCGGGCTCCTTCCTCTGGAGCTCCTCCCAGTCGACATCGAGGGGTATATCGCAGACAATGGTGGCCAGCCTCTTGCTGAGGCGGGCCTGCTCACAGTACTCCTCCAGCTTGCTGCGCACACCCTTCTGCCTTACCCCTTCCAGATCCGACAGTATCTCTTCCAGGTTCTCAAATTCTTTTAGCAGCTTTGTGGCCGTTTTAGGACCGATCCCGGGGACCCCGGGGATATTGTCGCTCTGGTCCCCAACCAGGCCCTTGTAGTCTGCTACCTGCTCTGGAGGGACGCCCAGGTATTCCTCAACCGCCCCGGCATCCATGACCTCCAGTTCACTTATCCCCCTCCGGGTAAAGAGGACCGTAACCCGGGGAGAAACCAGCTGGAGCACATCCCGATCCCCAGAAACGATTAAAACAGAAAACCCTTCTGCCTCGGCTTTCCGGGCCAGGGTTCCCAGCAAATCATCGGCCTCATAGCCTTCCTGTTCAAAGATGGGCACCCGATATGCTTCCAGGAGCTCCTTTACCAGGGGAAACTGGGAACGAAGTTCGTCGGGGGTTTCGGTGCGATTGGCCTTGTAGTCTTCAAATTCCCCGTGGCGGAAGGTAACCTTGCCCTTGTCAAAGGCAACGGCCAAATAGTCGGGCCTTTCATCTTCCAGCAAGCGCAAAAACATGGTAGTAAAGCCGTATACGGCATTGGTATGCTGCCCCGTACCGGTGGTCAAGGGCGGGATAGCGTGAAAAGCCCGGTGAACCAGGCTGTTACCATCGATCAAAATCAGCTTCTTCCCCATGGTTTTCACCCCTCTTGTGTGGCCTCCTGGCTGCCACTTATAATACCTATTATTTTCACCACTTCCCGGGCAAATACCTCCCTGGGCAAGGGGGCGGGGAAAGAAGAAGGCAAAAAAATAAGGCGCTCCTCGCGCCTATTCTTCTGCTTCCTTTCTATTTTTTCTATAGCGACGGTAACCCAGCCAGGCCAGGAATGCCAGGGGCAGGAAGGGCAGTATGCGCCCGATAAGGATTATCAGTTCTCCCACAAAATTCAGGATACTGTTGACGGTACTGACGGCAGCCTGGTAGGCTTCAGCAAAAACTCCCTGCCAGCCCGGCGTGGCAATCCGCTCTGCCGAAACTTTAAGTTGCTTCAACTCAATATCGATGGTGGAGAGGCTCGTCAACTCGTCCAGGCTTTTCAGGCGGGCGGTGAGGGCTTCGATCTCGCCCCGGACCCGTTCCAGTTCCCGTTCAATATTGAGGATCTCTTCCACAGTATTGGCCCGGTTCAAAATCTCCAAAAAGCGCTCTTCCTGCCGCTCCAAATTCCGGAGACGGGCCTCGGTATCCACATACTCGGTGGTCACATCCTGACCACTAATTTCTCGCCCTTTTACCCTGCCCAATTCCTCCAGGCGGGCTAAAATATTCGCAAATCTATCTACCGGCACCCTGACAGAGAGATTGCTGGTGCGCTGCCTCTCATTCTCCCAGGTGCTGGAGCTCTGGACAAAGCCGCCAGCCTCCTCGACCAGGGCCACTACCCTTTCAAAGTCCTCCTCCAAATCTTCAACTACTAAGCTCAAATAGGCCCTCTTTATTACCTTGCGCTCAACCTCAGGGGCACTGTCCATGTCCAGCATCTGGCGGGGGGCCTCCAAAGCCCCATCCTGGGCGCCATTAAAGATTTCCATCTCAAGGCCCTGGCCCGCATGGGGCATGTCAGCTGCGAGAAAGCCACTTTCCCCTTCGGCAATTTCTTCGGTAGAGGAGGACATGCCGGCACCCATTCTAAAGCCGGAAAAGCGCGGGCTAACGACAACGGCCACAAATAAAAGGCAAGCAGCGACGGCAACGAGACCACCCAGGGATCCCCATCTTTTCAGGCGATCCCAGATAGATACTACCTGCTCGCCCTTCCTGGCAGAAGCCTGTATTTTATTGAGAATACTATCCCTTAGATCTGCCGGTGGCTCCACTTCCCCTAGATTGCGCAAGATGGCCACCGTTTCTTCCAGCTGCCGCAGCTCTTCCCGGCAGTCGGGGCAAAGGGACAGGTGTTCATCAACGGCCTTCATCTCCTCGGCCGGCAGCATACCATCCATATAGCTGGATAAAAGTTCACAAACTTCACTGCATCTCATACCCTGCTCCCCCCTTTCCCCTGTTTCTGACGCAAGGTGGAGCCAAAAGGTTCCCCACTGGCCAGAAGCTTTTCTTTGAGGGCCCTGCGGGCACGACTCAAGCGGGACTTGACGGTGCCCAGGGAGCACTGCAGGGCAGCGGCTATCTCCTCATAGGTCAGTTCCTGGAATTCCCGCATAACCAATACCAACCGCTGCTCCGGGGGCAGGGTGCCGATGAGCTCCTGGATAAAGATTTGGAGCTCCCGCCTTTCGACGATTACCTCGGGCCCTTCCTCCTCGGCGGGCAGCTGGCGTTCCAAAGTCCCCTTTTCCGTCTCCAGGGGTTCATCAAGGGAAAAGGCAATTTTATTCTTACGCCGCCGGAGGACATCGAGGCAGAGGTTGGTAGCAATGCGATACAGCCAGGTAGAAAAGCTGGCATCCCCGCGAAAATCGGGCAGGGCATAGTAGACCTTTAAAAAGGCCTCCTGGACCAGATCCCGGGCGTCCTCGCCATTGCCCAGCATCCGGTAGGCCAGATTGTAAACCTTCTTTTCGTAGCGTTCAACCAATTCTGCAAAGGCAGCCTGCTGACCCTGCTGGCACAGGCTGACCAGTTCGGCATCGGAAACCATGGGATGCCTCCTTCCCATAGGTAAACCCTATAATTAGACGCAAGGAACCGGGGGAAAGTTCCCCCGGTTAATTATATTTCAATGCCCCGCTGCCGTGATCCTCTATTGCCTGTGGGCCAATTCCTGGCAATTGCTATCAAACCCTTATAGCCGGAGCCCATCTAGGCCCTGTTTCAAGTCAGCAATAATATCGACGGCATCTTCAATACCTACCGACATCCGGACCAAACCGTCGGTGATCCCCGCCTTCAGCCGTTCCTCCGGCGGATAGGGAGAGTGGGTCATGGAGGCAGGGTGCTGGATCAGGGTCTCCGTGTCGCCGAGGCTGACGGCCAGGGAACAGAGTTCCAGGGAGTTCATGAGCTGCTTCCCAGCTTCCAGGCCTCCCTTCAATTCAAAGCTGAGCATCCCGCCAAAGCCGCCCTGCATTTGTTTTTTCGCAAGATCATGTTGAGGGTGACTTGGCAGGCCCGGATAATACACCTGCTCCACCGCCGGATGCCCCTCTAAGAAGGTGGCCACTTCCAGGGCATTGGCGCAGTGCCTTTCCATCCGCAAGGGTAAGGTTTTCATGCCCCGGAGCAATAGCCAGGCTTCAAAGGCCCCGAGGACGCCCCCGATATCCTTCAGGGTGGTGACCCGGACCTCGTCGATGAACTCCTTACTCCCGACGGCGGCACCGGCAATGAGATCGCCATGGCCGCCGATGTATTTGGTGGCGCTGTGGACCACCACATCGACTCCCAGTTCCAGGGGACGCTGGAGATAGGGGGTGGCAAAGGTGTTGTCGATGACAACCCTGGCTCCAACCTTACGGGCCAATTCCACCATGGCCTCAATATCGACCAGCTTCATGGTGGGGTTGGCCGGGGTCTCTAGATAGATTACTTTCGTGTTAGGCCGCAGGGCCGCCGCTCCCTTTGCGGGATCGGAAAGGTCAACAAAGGTGGTCTCGATGCCATAGCGAGGAAGAATGGAAGATAAAAAGGCATGGGTACAGCCGTAAAGGGTGTCGCAGGCAACAATGTGATCCCCCTGCTTGGTCAGGGCAAAGAGGACGGCACTGATGGCCGCCATGCCGGAAGCGAAGGCCAGGCCGGCTTCTCCCCCTTCCAACACGGCTATCTTCTCTTCAAAGGCAGTCACCGTCGGGTTGCCCAGGCGGGTATAAATATAGCCGGCCTCTTCTCCAGCAAAGCGGGCCGCGCCCTGGTCAACATTCTCGAAGACAAAGGTGGAAGTCTGATAGATGGGAGTGCTCAAGGCCCCCGTCAAGGGGCAAGGACCCTGCCCGGCGTGAACGGCCCGGGTACTGAAACCAGCCTCCTGCAATTTCATGGGACCTTCCTCCTTTTAGCATACTAGTTTTCTGCGCCGTTATTGTTACATAAGCGCAAATATCGTGCCAAATATAAAATGCCGGAGAGGCCAGGCAGAATGGGCCTTCCAGCAATTGAAGAGAGAAGGTCTGGAAACTTATGTTTCCAAGAGGTCTAATTTCCAGAAAATCAAGACAACGTTTGGAAACCTAGGTTGCCAATGATGGCAACTTATGTTTCCAACAGGCTGCGCAGATTGTATTTCTTGATCTTGCGCAAGAGGGCTGTGTGGGAAATCCCCAAGGCCCTAGCCGCCGGCCGGGCTGCCCCGTATTTGGCCAGCATCCGGGAGATGACCTCCCGTTCCAGCTGTTCCTTGAGCTCTTTCAGGGAATGTCCCGCGATCTGATGGAAACCAAATCCCGGGGTAGTTAAATCTTCGATAAAAATATGCTCAGGCCTTATTTCATCACCCTCCACCAGGTTCATGGCCCTTTCCAGGACATTTTCCAGCTCCCTGACGTTGCCGGGCCAGCTATGCCGGCGGAAGCGTTCCAGAACCTGGGGGTGGATCCTCTTTACCTTCTTCTTGAGAACTCGATTAAACTTCTGCAGACAGTTCTCCACCAGGACCGGCAGGTCCTCCATCCTGTCCCGCAGGGGAGGGATATAGAGGGGAATTACGTTCAGCCGGTAATACAGTTCTTCCCGGAAATCCCCCTTGCGGACCATTTCCTCCAGATTCCGGTTGGTGGCGGCAATAACCCGGACATCGACGGGTATTTCTTCCCTGCCGCCTACCCGCCGCACCTTATTCTCCTGCAGGACCCGGAGAAGTTTTACCTGAAGGTGGGGAGAGAGCTCCCCGATCTCATCCAAGAATATTGTTCCCTGGTGGGCCAGTTCAAAGAGCCCCTGCTTCCCGCCCCGCTTGGCCCCGGTGAAGGCTCCCTCCTCATAGCCGAAAAGTTCACTTTCCACCAGGGCATCGGGCAGGGCTGCACAATTTAAGGCGACGAAGGGCCTTCTCCGCCGGGGGCCGGCAGTGTGAATGGCCCGGGCAAAGAGCTCCTTGCCGGTACCACTCTCCCCCCGGATGAGGATGGTGGAATTCCCCCGGGCCACCATTTTAGCCATTTCCACCACCCGGCCCATGGCTCCACTGGCGTAAATGATATCGGAAAAAGTAATGACCGGCGGGCGGGTGAGGGAAAAGACCAGCTCCCGCACCTCGGACATGTCCTTCAGGGCTGCCACAGCACCCACCGTCTCGCCCCGCTCGTCCTTAATGGCCCGGCCGGTGGTAATATAGTGGCTGCGCCCCCTTTTGGTAGCGAGGATAATTTCTTTGTTGTTGTAGCCCTGGCCCGTTTCCAGGATCCGGAGCATGGGTACATCGGCGGGAACAACATTGGCCAGATGCTGCCCGATAGCCTTCTGCCGGTTTACCTGCAGGATTTGCTCCGCTACCGGGTTCAGGGTGGTAATCATCCCCCTCTTATCGACGGCAATGATCCCCTCGCTGACCGAGTCCAGGACAGCCTTAAGCTGCCTTTCCCTCTCTTCGTGGGGAAGGACTTCTATCTCCCTGAGGCCGTATATATCGGGCAGGGAGCGCAAGCTTTCCTCCAGGCGCAAAGCCCCTGCTGCATCTACCCCGGTAAACTTAACGTTGATTACCCCCGGGGCCACCTCCATGGTAATAATGTTCGCCCCCTCCTGGGATAAGACCCGGAGTACGTCCAACACCATTCCCACCCGGTCCCGGGTGTTAATACACCAGCGATAGGTTTGCATTGCCGCCGTCCCCCTGGCTCTCGAGTATTTATATAAGAATTTCGCACTACCGGCGGCAATTCCCTCCCCAATAAAGAAAAGAGAGGCTGGATAGCTTCGTCAGCCTCGGGCAGATCGTAAAGGCGAAACTCATAGCTTTCTTCTACCCACTCCAGCCCCCAACCATAGCGGGGTCCCAGCTTTTCTGCCAGGGAGGTGAGGGAAAGGTAGGGCTCCCCTTCCCGCTCCATACCCGGTATCCCTTCCTCAAGGAGGTAAGCTAAACCCTCCTCCGGTTCCCACCGGTAGGGTATACCCAAAGCTGCAGCTAAAAAATGGGCCCCAATAAAATACTCTCCCTCTTCCTGGATGATGGCATCGGTAAGGAAACAACCGTTATAGGTGGCTATAATCCGGTAAAGGGCCAGGTTTTGTCCTTCAGGCTGCCAGTCTGTCTTTAGCCCCAGGAGCTCCCGGAAGGCGGGAAGGGCAAGATAGGTGGTCCCCTCCACAATGATCCCATTCTGGACCGGTTCTCCCTCCACCAGGGGTCCCCTTTCCGGTTCCCAGGAAACGGCAAAACCCAGGTCCTCGGCAATGGGCCTCAGGGGTAAAAACAGCCTTCCTTCCAGCCAAAGGTAGTCCAGTTCCAGGGGCCGGCCGTTGAGGGTAAGGGAAATCTGGGGTATCGTTATATTTACCGGCTGCTGCTTTGCCTTTTCCAATAAATCCACCAGGGCTTCTTCGGACCACAGCCCCCCCAAACCCAGCTCCCCCATTTTTTGCTGTAAATTCTCCAGGGTATTTACTCCCCGACCATAGACATCGGGATACAGCGTCAGGGAAAATTGCCCTTCCTCGGGCTGCCACCGGGCTTCCAGGGTTTCATAGATAATATGTACCGGTGTGCCCAGGGGAAGGTTGGCATAAAGCTCCTCCACATCTTTGTTGTGCATCCGCACACAGCCGAGGGAAACGGCTCTGCCGATGGAACCGGGGGCATTGGTCCCGTGGATCCCGTAGCCCGGGGCAAATCCCAGCCACCTTCGCCCCAGGGGGTTGCCGGGGCCCGGCGGTACCGGTCTGCTTCCATCAGGGGGATACCAGGTGGGATCCACCAGCTTGTTGAGAACGGTGAAGGTACCTTCCGGGGTCGGGGAAGTGGGTTTTCCCACCGCCACCGGATATTCTTTAATCAGTTGACCATCTTCCCAATAGCTCAGGCGAAGGGCCGGTATATTGAGCCAGATCTCCCTCTGCCCACCTGTCACCGTGTTTGGAAAGCTTTGCCCGGCAGAAACGGAACCGGAATATAACAAAATGATTACAGCCACAAGGACCAGCGGAACTAACCTTCGACCCATAGCGACCCACCCCTCATTAGTATTGCACCCCACAAATACAGCAGGCAGTAAAACACCCCCTTCAAACTCCCATAGTATTCAAGGCCCCATAGAAGCTGTGGTCTGCTCCAAAATCTACTAGCTAAATATACGCAACGTAATAGCCGTGTATGCCTTTCCTGGTGAAGATAAAGCTTCGGCAATGCAGTTGCTATGTTTTAGTACTATGCACAGGGCCCGACAGTTGTTCAATCTTTTTTGTCCCTACAAATACCTAGCTTTTTTTGCCTCCTTAAAACGAAATTCTGACTGGTCTACGACAGCCGCAGGAGTACCCCCCTTGACAGTTGGCCCATTATTGGCTATACTAAAGTGTACACAAGCCGAAGTGGTGGAACTGGTAGACGCGCTGGACTCAAAATCCAGTGGAGCTCAAACTCCGTGTGGGTTCGACTCCCACCTTCGGCACCAGCGATAATCAAACTTCCGGGGTATCAGGTGCCCCGGAAGTTTTTTGTGGAAAGACCTCCGCAATGCAGTTTTAATGCAATTGAGGGTAATAATAGAAGGAGTGCCATTTCAGCCTAGTTTCTCTTATCATGGGCCTTGTGCTTTCGCGAGGCTTTTTCTTTATCTAATCCTACAATGCATCAGTATTAGGTACCAAGCAGCTGGTCGGGAGTATTAATAATAATTCCGTTATTTCTCTATCAGTTCTTAACTTCTTTTTTTTGTAAGTCAGATTATTAACTTGGACACCACCCCCAAAAACAAAAGTTCCGAGCTTTTCACAGAATGAAAACCTCGGAACATTTTTCCTAATAGGCTAAATAAGAAATTGGGTTAGTTGTCTTTCCCCTTACCTGCAAAGTGTTTTTTAGATTATTGGGAGGCCCCTTTGCCAGCTCCCGCAAGCAGAGAGCTGCCCCTTGCCCCGATGTCCAACTTAGATTCCCTGCTCTTATTTCTATATTCCAGGGGCGTGATTCCCAGATGCTTTTTAAATACCCGCCCGAAATAACGGGGATTGGTAAAGCCAACCTCCCTGGCAACCTCCGCTACTTTAAGATTGCTATTGGTGAGCAGCTCTTTGGACCTTTCGATACGAATTTCCGTGATATAGGCCGGGATGCTTCTCCCCACTTCGCTGTTGAAAACCCGGCTCAAATGTTCAGGCACAACATTTACATAGCTGGCAACATCGGTCAGGGCAATATCTTCGGTATAGTGTTCCTTGATATAACGAATGGCCTGCTGGGAAAGATGCCCTATCACCCTTCCCCTTTCGGCAGTAGCTTGGACACATATCATCAGTAACTCGTTGGCTGCAGTATACAATTCTTCTATCGTAGCATGTTCCTCAATATTTAAACCGACGGCTTCCTCTTCCAGGCCCAAATCAAAGATAGTGCTGTAACGATACACCAACCTTTTTATTTCCCCGATAACATCCCGGCAGAGGGAAAAGTCAAAGGCATATTTGAGCCTGTGGATGAATAATTCCTCCGTTAAATGGGAGACCCTTTCAATATCCCCCCGGGTGATGGCGTTATTGATGTTATCTAGTAGCTGCAGTGCTTCCCTGTAGCTAAAATCCCTCTTTAATTCTCCATATAGTTTTTCATCCATTACCAGGGGCTGCATATAAAAATAGGAAAAATCATACAGCTCCTGCAGACGTTTAAAGGCCGGGGCCAACTGCTGGTAATCCTCCAGCAGGTCCGATAAGGCGGTAAAATTGCAATAACGTGTGCTTCCTTTAAATATTTTTTCTTCGTATGTCCTTTGCACCATGTCTGTAATATATTTTGCTGCCCTTTGGGCAGGGACACCTGTGTCTTCTTGGGGTTCAAATATTACTACTATCTGCTTGGTGTTAAAGTAGCAGAACATGAATACCTCACACTTGTAGCCACATTCCTCCAGGTATTTCTTTATTTCCCTCTCTAATGGTACATAGATTTGCATATACTCGGCAGCACTTTTGCCATAGACACCGGTGTAGACCGCTTTCTTAAGACCGGTAATGCAGACATAGTAATTGCTGAAGTCCACTTCCCATTCTTCGTTATACTGTTTTGCCC
>LFSN01000077.1:661-1546 GCA_001513125.1 Clostridia bacterium DTU030 | reverse complement strand
CCAAGGAGGGGCGGTCTTTCCGGGAAATCCTCCAGTATTACTACAGGGGTGTTGAAATAGAGGCCCTGCCTGGCAGGTAGTACTGAGGGAAAATTACAGACACAGAAAATTATAAAAATAATTCCGGGCAAGGAGGAAATTAATGGGGTGGCGTCGAAATAGTGGGACAACTCAACTTGGGCTGTCCCTTTTATGGTTGTGGGAAAGGCGGGGGGGGGTAAATTTTTTATCCCATTGCAGCAATTCCTGCAGAAAATTATTGTTCTGCTGCAAGATTTGCATAAATTGGGGAGGGGAAAACCTGGTGGCAGTTTCTGAAGACCTGCTCCAACGAATCAAGGTTAAGTATAGCGACTTGAGCACCGCCCAGAAGAGCATTGCCCAGTTTCTATTGGAAAACTACGAAAAGGCTGCCTTTCTTACGGCCGGTCAGTTGGGGACCCTGGTCGGTGTCAGTGAATCGACGGTGGTGCGTTTTGCCAACACCCTAGGCTACCGGGGTTATCCCCACCTCCAGAGGGAACTGCAGGAACAGCTCAAAAGGGAATTGACCACGGTATCCCGCCTGCGGCAGTCCCCGGGGAAGCTAAAAGGTCCTTCCCTGCTGCACCAAGTTTTGGAAAACGATATCGAAAACCTGCGCCGGACCATGGAGGAAATATCCCCCGAGGTCTTTGATCGGGTGGTAGAAGAAATTGGGAAGGCGTCCCACATATTTATCATCGGGAATCGCAGTGCCCACTGCCTGGCCCTGTTTTTGGCCATGTATCTGGAACTATTGGGCAAACGGGTGAAGGCTGTGCCCACGGGGGTGACCAGTATTTTTGAGCAGTTGGCCATTGTCCAGCCGGAAGATCTGGTAATTGGCATCAGCTTTCCCCGCTA
>LFSN01000077.1:0-651 GCA_001513125.1 Clostridia bacterium DTU030 | reverse complement strand
TCCGTTGAGGGTTTTGAATTCGCGGCCCGGATGGGGGCCTGCACCGTGGCCATTACCGACAGTGTTATTTCCCCCCTGGCCCAGCTGGCCGATTTAACCCTTATTGCCAAAAGCGACCTGAATTCTTTCATCGAAGCCTTCGCTGCACCCTTGAGTCTGATAACGGCCCTGGCCACAGCCGTGGGCATGCGGGAGCGGGAGAATGTCCTGCATTCCCTGGAGCAGCTGGAGGAGATTTGGGACAACTACCGGATCTTCTACCATGGTCTGGAAAGGGGGTGGCAGGAAGCCATCGAAAAATAAAAAAAGGACCGCGTGGGGGTGCGGTCGCAGAGTGGAAATGGTGAAATATTATATAATGCTGCTGTGTCTATTCTAGCGAAAAAACCTTCTGTGTAAAGGAAAATCAGGGAGGTGTGTCTTTATGATCAAAACGGAAGCAGAAAAAAGGGCCATTGCCCTGGAAAGGGCCAAGGAGTTAAGGGAAAAAATTGAACCTTTCCTGGAAGCCCAAAAGGATATTGAAACGGGCTTTAAACTGGCCGATAAGTTTGCGGCCCGCAAGGAGAAGGTAAAGGAGATTTTCGGGGCCACGGAAGAACAGTGGAATGACTGGCACTGGCAGGTTGCCAACCGGATTACCGATCTTGA
>LFSN01000064.1 GCA_001513125.1 Clostridia bacterium DTU030 | reverse complement strand
CGATGACCGTCATGGTTTTGTTGACGCCCTCGGCCGCCTCCTGGGAATGGGCGGCTACCTTCTCCAGGGCTTTGAGCATCTCTTCCAGTTTTTGGGCGCTTTCCTGGGCGTCTTCCGCCTGCATGGTGGCCCCTACGGCCATCTCATTGATGGCGGCGGCCACGTCCTCCGCCGAGGTGGCCGTTTCCTCGGAAGCCATCCTGATTTCCCGGGCCGACTGGGTGAGGGTCTCGGAACCCTTCCGGATACTAGTTATTAAGGCCTTCAGTTCCTGAATCATGTTGTTAAAACTGGCGGCCAGAATGCCCACTTCATCCCGGGCCCTGACAGCCACCTGCTGGGTAAGATCCCCCTGGGTTATTTTTTGCGCCGCTGCCGTCAAGGCCTTGATGGGTTTCACAATGGCGCTGGCCAGGAATAAACCTACCGCTGCTCCCAGTACGACGAAGATGGCTGTGTAACGAAAGGAACTCTCCCGCAAGTCGGCCAGGGGAACCAGGATTTCCTCCCGTGGCAGGACCGTGGCCACACCCCACTTGGTCAGGGGTACGGGCGCATAACCAACCAGATAATCGATCCCTTCCCGCTTGTATTCCGAATGGCCCACTTCCCCGCTGACCACTTCCAGGCCGATGGCCTGGGTGGCGCTGGTGACGGCGTCTACAGTGGCCTCAGAGACGGCGTCGACATCGCCACCGCTTTCCGTGTCCACTTGCGGCTTGGTGTCCCTTATATAATTGTGCCGCAGCAGCAGATCCCGGTTCCGGTGGGCCACGACGGTGCCG
>LFSN01000140.1 GCA_001513125.1 Clostridia bacterium DTU030 | reverse complement strand
GGGGACAAGCGCCGGCGTGGCCATTGTAAAGGGTTAGTTGGGGAAGAATAAAGTGTCCAGGAATGGGGGGAGAATGGCTGTGGTGGAAATCTCTTTGGCGGGTAAGGTGGCAGTGGTGACAGGTTCCTCCCGGGGTGTGGGCCGTGCCATTGCCCTGCGGCTGGCCGAGGCCGGCTGCCGGGGTGTTACCATCAACTACGTCCAAAACCGGGAACGGGGTTTGGAGGTAGTGCGGGAGCTGGAAGAAAGGGGAGCCGAAGGCCTGCTGGTCCAGGCGGATGTGGGGGAAGAGGAGGATGCCAACAGGCTCATCAAGGAGACCTACGATCGTTTTGGCCGGATCGATATCCTGGTCAACAATGCGGGCATCTGCCCCCGGGGCACCTTTTTCGATACCCCCCTGGCCGACTTCGATGCCGCCTACAAGATCTGTCTTCGTTCCACCTTCCTGTGTACCAAAGCAGTGGTGCCGATAATGAAGGAACAGGGCGGGGGCCATATCGTCAATGTTTCTTCCACCTCCGGCATTACCGGCGGCACCATGGGACCTGCCTACGGGGCGGCCAAGGCGGGGGTCATTGCCCTGACCAAGTACGGGGCGCGGACTCTGACCCAGTACGGCATCAAGGTGAACTGTGTCGCCCCCGGCTACGTGGAAACAGAAATGTACTACACAGCCAACTACGATGTCAAGGTGCGCCAGCAGCGGATCAAGGATATTCCCCTGGGCAGGATTGCCCAGCCGGAGGAAATCGCCAATGTAGTCCTTTTCCTGGTCTCTGATCTGTCCAGCTATGTTATCGGTGATACCATCCTGGCTTCGGGCGGCAGAACAACCTGACTCTGCCCGGCCAAGCCTAAACCAGGGGGTGATAGCGGGCCGCTTGGGGTGTGGATTGTAGGCAGGATAGCGCAAAAAGAAGGGAATGAAAAAGGAAAAAGGAGGCGAACAAAATGGCCAAGTATGTTTGCGGGATCGATGCAGGTACTACCGGGTGTACAGTAATGATAACCGACTTGAAAGGAAATGTGGT
>LFSN01000116.1 GCA_001513125.1 Clostridia bacterium DTU030 | reverse complement strand
TCCTGGACACTTTATTCTTCCCCAACTAACCCTTTACAATGGCCACGCCGGCGCTTGTCCCCAGCCGGGTTGCCCCGGCGGCGATAAAGGCCCGGGCCGCCTCGATATCCCTGATCCCCCCCGAAGCCTTGACTTCCATGGTCGGGGGGATGTTGGCCCTGAGGAGGCGCACATCTTCCAGCGTTGCTCCCCCCGGTCCAAAGCCCGTCGAGGTCTTGACAAAGTTGGCCCCGGCCTCAGCCGCCGCCCGGCAGGCCAGAACTTTTTCCTCATCGGTGAGATAGCAGGTTTCGAGAATGACCTTGACCAGGGCCCCCCGGGCAGCCCGGACAACGGCTTTGATATCATCCCGGACATAGTCCAACCGGCCCTCCTTGAGGGCGCCTATGTTGATGACCATGTCCAGTTCCGCCGCCCCGGCCGCCACCGCCTCTTCCGCCTCCCGGGCCTTGGTAAGGCTGGTGGTGGCTCCCAGGGGAAAACCGATGACGGTAGCCACCCTGACCTCTGATCCGGCAAGGAATTCGACGGCATTTACCACCTGGCTGGGATTGACNNCACACGGCCCGGAAGCCATACTGGCGGGCCTCTGCGCACAAGGTTTCTATATCCGCCCGGGTCGCCGTTGCTTTCAGATTGGTGTGATCTATATATTTGGCTATTTCCGCACCACTTAACATTTCCATCTCCTCCTGCCCATTACAATTCCGGGAAAAACATGACTTTATTGAAATACTCCGTCCGTTCCTGCATCATCTTAAAGGCATCCTTGATTTCGTCGAGGGAAAGCCGGTGGGTGATGAGCTCTTCCCCCCTGAGCCGGCCCTGCCCCATGAAGAGGAGAGTCTTTTCCCAATCACTGATAAAGGGGGCAAAGGAAGAATTCCACGACCCGATCAGGGTCAGCTCCTTGCGGAGGATCCCATCCACTGCCTTTTCCCGTAAGGGGAGATCGCTGTGGGAAATACCCCCCCATACTATGCTCCCCATTTTCGCCGTCGCGAGAATGCTCTGTTCCTGGGTAACCTTGTGGCCGGCAAATTCCACCGCCCGTTCCACACCCCTGCCCCCCGTCAGGGCCATAATCCTTTCCACCGGGTCTTCTTCCCGGCCGTTGATGCAGTGATCCGCCCCCAGCCGGGCGGCCACGGCCAATTTTTCCGGGAAGATATCGATGGCAATGGTCTCCCCGGCCCCCAGGAGCTTGGCCCACTGGAGGGCAAAGGCGCCGATGGGCCCAACGCCAAAGACGGCCACCCAGTCCCCCGCCTGGATGCCCAGCTTTTTCACCGCATGGAGGGCCACCGAGGCCGGGTCCGTCATGGCACCCATTTCAAAACTTACCCCTTCCGGCAAGGGTATGAGATTGGCAGCCGGGGCCACCACATACTCGGCAAAGGCGCCATTGGTCCGGGATCCCAGGTAATTGTAATTGTCACAGAGCTGGTACTCGCCAATGCGGCAAAAATCGCAGACTTGGCAGGGCATGAGGGGAATGACGGCAGCCCTTAATCCCAGGGGGATACCATCTACTCCCGGACCCAGGTCCACCACTTCCCCGGCAAACTCGTGCCCCGGAATGGTGGGGAAGCGATAGGTACCCGTCTCCATGACCCGGGAGATGTCGGAGCCACAGACCCCGCAGGCTTTAACCTTAATCAGAACCTGCCCTTCCTTGGGTTCTGGAACCGGAACCTCCTCGGCCCGAATATCACCCGGTGCATACAAATTGGCCGCTTTCATCATCCTTGCCATTGAAATTACCTCCCCTTCCAAGTCTTAGCCAAACCTTGTATTCGGCGCAAATAAGCAAAGACATTTTAAGAATAGAAGGCATATTCAGGCAGGTGACGGCAAATGCCGCCACCCTCTCCTCCCCTAGTGTCTAATTTACTGGCCTTCCACCTTTTTGACCATATCATGCATCAGGTCCTTGAGCCGCGGATAAGTAGCCACATATTTTTCGAAGTAATAATTATAAAGGGCATGGTTCTCTGCATTAGGTTCAATCTTATCTGTAATCTGCACCATTGCCTGGGCCGCTTCTTCCACAGTGGGGAAAGCCCCGGCTGCCACGGCAGCACAGATAGCCGTACCCAAGGTTGAAGCCTCCGCAACCTTGGTTAAAAAGATGGGAACATTACAGACATCGGCATGTATCTGCAGCCACAATCTGCTCTTAGTTCCACCCCCACAGGCGTAGATTTCCCTTATCCCAAAACCGGTCTTGGCGAAGGTCTCGAGGATATGCCTGGTGCCATAGGCAGTACCCTCATAAGCGGCCCGCAGCAGGTGGCCAAGGCCATGCTTTAAGCTCAGACCCCAAATGACTCCCCGGGCCAGGGGATCCCGCAAGGGAGTCCGATTTCCCTGCCAGTAATCCAGGAGTATTAACCCTTCTGCTCCTGGAGGCAATTCAGCAGCTTTAGCATCGAGGATGGTAAAGACATTGACACCCTTCTTTTTCGCCTCCTGTTCCTCCCGCCCGGCAAAGTTTTCCCGTATCCAGTTGATTATTGAACCAGAAGATACCTGTCCTCCTTCCAAGAGCCAGGAACCCCTGACCACCGCTTCCGGATAGGGACCCCATATGCCAGGATCAAAAATTGGCTCTGCCGAGAGGCCCAGATGGACAGTGGAACTACCCATTATCAAAGCCAAGCGACCAGGTTTCACTACATTAAGTCCCAACATCCCTGCATGGGCATCAATACCACCCTGGCCGACGGCAATACCTGGTTTTAATCCCAACTCTTGGGCAACCTCTGGCAATAATTCCCCCACCTTATCGCCCATAAAAAGGACCCTCTGGGGCCATTTGTCCAATATATCCTCCAAACCGATGGCAGCGAAAAAGTCCCTGGGCCAGCCCCCTTCTGGACGGGCGTAATTCCACTTACATGTAGCATTGCACATGGAAGCCGTCCACTCTCCGCTCAGCTTCCAAGTCAACCAGTCGGTACTCTCTACAATCATAGCTGCCCGGTTGTAAATATCTGGTTCATTCTCCTTCAGCCAAAGGCCCTTGGGCACCATCCATTCCACCGCATCCTGACCACCCGAGTATTTCAAGACCGGGTGTCCGGTAGCAGCTATGGCCTCCACCTGGCGGAAGGCCCGGGAATCCATCCACAAGATAGCCCGCCGCAAGGGCTCTCCCTTCTCATCAACTGGAACCACAGTAGAGGAAGTTCCATCGACACAAATGCCGATAATATCCTCGGCTGCAACACCGCTCTTTGCTATACACTCCCTAACGGTTTCCTTTGCTGCCAACCACCAGTCTGCAGCGTCCTGTTCTGCCCAGGCAGGTTTGGGAAAGTAAGTAGGATATTCCTTGGTGGCAAATATCAAAGGATTTCCCTGCAAGTCAAATATCCCAGTACGCAAGCTTTGGGTGCCTGAATCGATCCCAATCACATAGGGAGGTTGATTTGTTACAACCATACTAATACCTCCTTTTCCTATTCAGGAGTCGACTTAAGGTCCTCATTCTTGCCTACTTCCATTAACTTTCACCATACCAGCCTACAAAATAATCCTCGTTCGTCAATATCACCCCCTCTCTCCATTTTCCCCTCCAGTCAAATACCTTTAACTACCTCCAAAACCCCCTTAGCCGTTATCTCATCGGTAATCAGCACATTAATATATCCCCCCCGCAGGGCGCCCAGGATGCCCTCGACCCGGTTCAGTCCCCCGGCAAC
>LFSN01000071.1 GCA_001513125.1 Clostridia bacterium DTU030 | reverse complement strand
TATCCAGGCGCTGGCGCAGGGTAGGACTTGAAGGCACATCCTGAATATCCAGCGCTGCAGCGAAGAAGGGGTCATCCCGAAAAAGCTCAATATGGTCAAAATCACTGCGACCCTGGCAAAGCAGGCCGATGTATGAGGTGATAACATCCCCATGGGAAATATCCGGCGAGGAAACACCAGGTATCCGGGTCTTATTTAGCCTGAATTTCAGAGCAGTATGATCAATGATTTCCCCTACCAGAGCCAGTCCGGCAACGGGGGTAAGGTGTTCATCAGACTGTTCAATAATGAATTTCATGGCTGCACCTCGCAGGTGAAGATGGTTTTGTTTGCCATCTAGCCTATTATACCTTATTTTTCGCGAGGTTTTGAGCCATATCCAACTATTTTGTTATTGGGTTGTCACGGATTCAGGGAGGGTATTTAACCCCATCGCCTTTCACCTTTACCCTTCCGGATATTTAGAAGAATATCTAATTAACCATAATATAACCCTTATGGATTACACCTGTCAAGCCGTGGATAATATTACCTTGTGCCGATCCTGTCGTCTAACAAAACTGCACCTTGCAACACCGGCTTTAATTTGGTTAAACAAACCACCAACAGAAAACTCCCTGGCCTCAAAGACTGGTGTGGTTTAAACAGTCCGGTCTTTAAGCTAAAAGCTATAGCCCCGGTTAACCAGAACTATAGCTTTTAGTTTTCAGCGGTTGACATATTGTTTTTAGCCGGTAGCCTCCGGCGGGTAGAAGGGTTTAATTACCTATTGTTCCCAGAGCTTTATTGAGGGCGGTTACGCCTGTGACAGGCAAGGAAATCTTGCCGGCCTTACGTCCCTGTTCGTCATAACCGATGGCAAAAATTTCAGTCGCCAGGATAGTTGTCCGGGGGATGGGGAAGGTCCAGACTTCCTCGC
>LFSN01000123.1:39917-40097 GCA_001513125.1 Clostridia bacterium DTU030 | reverse complement strand
GGAGTTTACCGATCCTTACTATGAAGCGGGCCAGGTAATCATCGTCCGCCAGGATTATGACGAGATCCAGAGTGAAAAGGATCTCCCGGGCAAGAAGCTGGGGGTCCAGGTGGGGACTACGGCCCACGAAATTCTCCTGGAGATGGAAGGCATTAACGAAGGCGATATCATTCCCTACGA
>LFSN01000123.1:39417-39885 GCA_001513125.1 Clostridia bacterium DTU030 | reverse complement strand
ATCGACCTGGTGAACGGCGGCTGCGATGCTGTTATTGTTGACATTCCCGTCGGCAAGGCCGAAGTGAAGGAGAATGACAAGGTAAAAATGGTCAGTGAAGAACCCTTCATTGCTGAGTATAACGCCATTGCCGTTACCAAGGGAAATACCGAACTGGTGGAAGAACTCAACGCCGCCCTGGCCGAACTGAAGGAGTCGGGCAAGTATGAGGAACTGGTCCAGAAGTGGTTTGTGGAATTTGAGGGTTAAGATTCTTCGAGAAATGTGATAGAATGTGGGCGGCAGGTGGGCCTTGCACCCACCCATGCCGCTCCCCTGTTTTTTACCGGAAGGAAGATTAGTCAAAGAATGAAAAGAGTGGTGGATAATTGTGGTGGTAGATTGGTCTTACGCAATCAAGGTTTTGCCCAACCTCCTGCGGGTTACAACAACTACGGTTAAGCTTGCCCTGCTGGGGGTTGGGGCCGG
>LFSN01000123.1:35143-39412 GCA_001513125.1 Clostridia bacterium DTU030 | reverse complement strand
CTGGCAACCCTCTATGTGGAGGTCATCAGGGGGACCCCCATGCTGGTACAGCTGGTGCTGATCTTCTACGGTCTGCCCCAGATTATTGGTTTTCGGCTGGAGCCCTTTACGGCCGCCTTCCTTACCTTTGGCATCAACAGCGGCGCCTACACCTCGGAGATTGTCCGGGGCGGAGTTCAGTCCATCGACCGGGGGCAGATGGAGGCGGCCCGCTCCCTGGGGATGACCTATCTGCAGGCCATGTGGTACATTATTCTGCCCCAGGCCTTCCGCCGGATCCTGCCTCCCTTGGGCAATGAGTTTATTATTCTCCTCAAGGACACCGCCCTGGCCTCCACGGTGACCATGCAGGAACTGATGCGCACCGGCCAGATTCACGTGGCCCGCACCGGCCAGCCCTTCCCCATTTATATTATGGTGGCCCTGATTTACCTGGCCATGACCCTGCCCCTCTCCCTGGTTGTGCGCAATTTGGAAAGGAGGATGGGTGCCGGTGATAAAGGTATCTAATCTCTACAAGAATTTTGGCAAGCTGGAGGTCCTCAAGGGCATCGACACGGTAATTGAAAAGGGGGAAGTGGTGGTCGTCATCGGGCCCAGCGGCTCCGGGAAGAGCACATTCCTGCGCTGCCTCAACTACCTGGAGGAGCCCACCAAGGGGGAAATTATTGTCGACGGCGTGAAACTCAACCACTCCCAGACCAACATCAACCGGGTCCGGCAGGAGATGGGGATGGTCTTCCAGCAGTTCAACCTCTTTCCCCACATGACGGTGACCCGGAATGTGGCCCTGGCCCCCATCAAGGTGAAGAAAATGGGGGAAAGGGAGGCGGTGGAACTGGCCCACCAGATCCTCGCCCGGGTGGGGCTGTCGGATAAGATAAACGCCTATCCGGGCGAGCTTTCCGGCGGCCAGCAGCAGCGGGTGGCCATTGCCCGGGCCCTGGCCATGCAGCCCAAGGTGATGCTCTTCGATGAGCCCACTTCGGCCCTGGACCCGGAGATGATCAACGAGGTTTTGGATGTCATGAAGGACCTGGCCCGGGATGGTATGACCATGGTGGTGGTGACCCACGAGATGGGCTTTGCCCGGGAGGTGGGGGACCGGGTCCTCTTTATGGACGAGGGCAGGATAGTGGAAGAAGGCCCGCCGGAGCAAATTTTCAGCAACCCCCAGAATCCCCGGACCCAGGCCTTTTTGAGCAAAATCTTGTAGGGCTGCCCAAAGTAAAAAATCGGGCAAGGAAGCGCGCCAGCTCTTGATTGGCGCGTTTATTTTATTTTTTTCTATTGTTACCCTTTAGGCTTGCCAAGAATTGTCGACTTAGTATATATTATGCCCTGGAGGCTAAATGCCCGACTTGGGGCGGCAGGGCCCCGGTTTGGGGCTGGCGGAGAAGTTGGAGCTCTTGTGTTGGCCCCTCGGAGGAAGTTAGCTGTTGTTGCCTTTGCAACCTACGTCTCTTAATAGGGAGTAGAATATCCAGCATTTCGACCCTTCCTTTGTCCTGGACATCGATATCAATGGGTGCAGCAGGGCCATTGTGGCCGCCCTGGTGGACATGGCCGGCGGTCTCGGGCTGAAGGTCATTGCCGAAGGGGTGGCAAGCTACAGGAAGCTGGAAGTTTTGCGTCAGCTGGGATGCCGCTATTTTCAGGGGAACTTCTTCAGCCCGCCGGTGCCTGCGGGGAAATTTGCGCCCCTCCTCAGGAAACTGCCCCAGACGGGCTGCTAGGAAGCTTTAGCCTGGCTGCGGGGCAGGTGGGGGGAAGGTAGGTTTGGGGGGGAGGGGCCTCTGGTGCAAACAGGGGCCGTTGTTTACAGCTGGGAGGTTAAGGATGAAGAAGGCAGTAGTGGTATTACCCCTAATTTCTCTATTTCTGGTGAGTTTTTCACTTCCTGTACATAGCAATCCCGTCGATGATTGTATCTGGCAGAACCTTGACGACCACGGGCCCATCATGCTGTTGATTGATCCGGAAAAGGGCAGCGTTGAGTATGGCAACCAGGCGGCGGCAGCTTTCTTCGGCTACCCGGCGGATGCCCTGGCCGGTCTGCCCCTGGCGGAGCTCACCGCCGGCAGCCTGGATGAGCTGGCGGCCATCTGGGAGGAAGCCCTGGCCCAGGAGGAAAATAGTTTTGTCCTGGAGCGCCGGCTGGCCAGTGGGGAGACCAGGGCGGTGGAAATCTATGTCTATCCCTACCGGCTGGAAGGCAGGGAGATGTTCTTTTCTATTATCCACGACATAACGGAGGAAAAACAGCTGGCCGCCCGGGAAAGGCTTATGGCAGCCGCCTACTTCATTTCCCTGGTGGCCATTATTGGCTGTCTCCTCTTCATAAACCACCTGCGGGAGGAAGACCTCCAACAGGTGATAGTTCTCATGAACGGGGTCTGGCAGGCCAAGGAAAAGCGGGAGGCCGTGGAAAAGCTGACCCTGGAGAGGAAGAAATATTACCTCACCCTCCTTTCCATCGGCGATGGGGTTATGGTGGTGGACAGGGAGGGGAGAATTGAAATCCTCAACGGGGTTGGCCAGAAGCTGACGGGCTGGCCGGCCCATGAGGCGGTGGGCAGGCACTACCAGGAGGTCTTTGTCCTCGCCCACGAAGGGGAAGGCCAGGAGGTCCAGGATCCCATCGCCGCGGCCCTGGCCACAGAAAGGATCCAGAAGCTGGACGACCGGGCGGTGCTGATCTCCCGGGACGGGAAGCGGTACCACCTGGAGGACAGTGCCGCCCCCATCAAGGACAGCACCGGCGCTACCATCGGGGCCGTCCTGGTATTCAGGGATGTGACGGCAGAGAAGGAGCAGCGGAAAAAAATAGAATACTTGAGCTACCGGGACCCCCTGACGGGCCTCTACAACCGCCGCTTTATCGAAGAAAAGCTCCAGGAGCTGGATGGGGCGGAAAACCTCCCCCTGTCCATAATTGTGGGGGATATCAACAGCCTGAAGCTGGTCAACGATATCTTCGGCCACACCTATGGGGACCTGCTCCTGCAGCAGACGGCAGAGGTCTTCCGGCGGGTCCTCCGGGCCGGCGACATTGTCGCCCGCTGGGGCGGGGATGAGTTCCTGGTCCTTCTGCCAAAAACCGGCGCCCGGGAGGTCGAGAAGATAGTGGCCCGGATCAAGGATGAAGCCGGCCAGGAATATATCCGGGGCATCCAGGGTACCATATCCCTGGGCTATGCCACCAAGGAGAAGGGGGAACAGGGGATCAGGCAGGTCCTCCAGGCAGCCGAAGATGCCATGTACACAGAAAAGTCCCTGGGCAGGGACAGCAACGACCGCCGGATGCTGGGGAATCTGCTGGCCGCCTTCCACAAGGCCAGCGCCAGGGAGAGGGGCCATGCCGAGAGGGTTACCCAGCTCTGCCGCAATTTCGGCATAAAGCTGGGGCTCTCCCCCCGGGAATTGGAGCAGCTGGTGGAAGCCAGCTTCCTCCACGACCTGGGTAAGATTGTCCTCGACGGGGAAGTCGTGAACAAGGTGGGGGTGCTGACGGAGCAGGAATGGAGCCAGGTCAAGAGACATCCCGTGGTGGGCTGCCGCATCCTCAAGCTCTTTGACGAGACCTTTGACCTGGCCGACATTGTCCTCACCCACCACGAAAGGTGGGACGGCAGGGGCTATCCCATGGGCCTTGCGGGGGAAGAAATTCCTCTGCTGGCCCGGATTGTCTCCCTGGTCGAAGCCTATGATGCCATGGTGAGCGGCTTTTACAGCGGCCACCCCCTGGCCAGGGAAGAGGCCCTGGGGATAATAGAAGCTGGGGCCGGTTCCCAGTTCGATCCCCAGCTGGCTCCGGCCTTCTGCCGCTTCATTGCGGCCGGTTAAAAAGTTGGCTAAATTTGTTTGACTTTCCCGCAGGCCTGTGGTACGATTAAGCAAATGTGGGCTCAAGGGCTCAGAGAAACATTAGGGAGGAATGTGCAACATGCAAGGCCGTGTCAAGTGGTTCAATGCGGAGAAGGGGTACGGATTCATTGAGAGGGAAGATGGTGGCGATGTCTTCGTACACTACTCCGCCATCCAGGAAGAAGGGTTTAAGACCCTCCTAGAAGGTCAGCAAGTGGAATTCGACATCGTTGAAGGTGCCCGAGGCCCACAGGCTGCCAATGTCGTGAAGCTCTAAATCTACGCGGCAAAGTTGCCCCGGTGTTGAGCCGGGGCTTTTATTTTTTTCCGGGATATTTTTTCCCGGCATAGTATTTGTTAATTTTATCCTCTAGGCAGGATTTTCTTTTACTATAGGGAATA
>LFSN01000123.1:23989-35088 GCA_001513125.1 Clostridia bacterium DTU030 | reverse complement strand
TAACACCAGCCTTGCGCCAGTATGTGGAAAAGAAGCTATCCAAGTTGGAACGGTATTTTGAAAATATCGACGAAGCCATCGCCACCCTTTCGGTAGAAAAAGAGCGGCACATTGTGGAGGTGACGGTACCCCTAAACGGCGGCATGCTCCTTAGAGGGGAAGAGGAGACCAACGACATGTATGCTTCGGTGGACCTGGTCATGGAGAAGCTGGAGCGGCAGATTGAGAAGTACAAGACCAAGATTGCCCGGAAGATGAAGGACGGCAAGCTCCTGGATCTGGCTGCAGGCCAGGAAAAGGCTGCCGAGGAGGAGCCCCGCCTTGTCCGGACCAAGCGCTTTGCCATGAAGCCCATGCCCGTCGAGGAGGCTATCCTCCAGATGAACCTCCTGGGCCACGATTTCTTCGTCTTCAGCAATGCCGAGACGGAAGAGGTGAATGTGGTCTACCGCCGCCGGGACGGGAACTACGGTCTGATTGAACCGATTTTTTAGGGAAAGGCCAGGGAGCCGGCCCCCAGGGGCCGGCTTTTTCTGATCTATAAGCTTTTTTTCGGCAAAAAGAAGGTATTTTTTCCCTGCAGTCGAATTATTGTATGATAGTCAATTAAAGGCTGGGGAAGGAGGGTATGGTGTGGAAGATGCGACTACCCTTCCAACGCAGGAAGAACTGGAAGCCAGTCTGACCGAGGTGCGGGGGATATCGGCGGCCCGGGTAGTTATGACCAAAGGCCAGATCGAGGCTGTCCATATCCTGGCCGAGGCCGACCGGAACCCCAAGCAGGTGGTCAGGGATGTGGAATCGGCCCTCCAGGCCCGCTACGGGCTCGCCATCGACCATAAGAAGATCAGCGTTGCCCAGGTAAACGGTCAGATCCAGTTTCCTCCTTCCGCGCGGCCCCGCCTGGCCTCCGTCGCCTTTACGGCCGCCAACAACCGGGCCACGGCCCGGGTGGAATTGGAGTTTGCCCGGGATCTGTACGAGGGTGAGGCAGAGGGCCCCAACACCAGTTTCAACAAGCTGCGCCTCACCGCCGCAGCCGCCCTGAAGGCCATTGAGGGTTTGACCCGCCAGCGCTGCTCCCTGCTGCTGGAGGATGTGGCCGTTGTGCCCACGGGCCGGTGGGAGACGGCCCTGGTGGTGGTCACGGCCCTGGCCCAGGGGAGGGAAGAACAGCTGGTGGGCGCTGTCCTGGTGGAGGGGGACCGGGCGGAAGCGGTGGTCAAGGCGGCCCTGTCTGCCGTGAACCGGAGATTGTCCTTCCTATCTGCCAAATAAGTGGCCGGCGGTAATAACAAATTACAGAGCGGAGCGGAAAACCCGAGCGGAGCCGTATTGCCTGTCCGCGTTTAGCGGAGGCGGGCAGAGTACGGAAACGACGGGAGGGTTTTCCCCATGGCAAGGCTCTTAACCATCCTCACGGCCATTGCGACCATGATCCTGGCCGGTGGTGCCAGCTTCCGTTGGGGCTAAAATGAACTAGTAACCGCCGGTTATTTATTTGGCAATTTATAGGCACAAGGCCTGCCCCTTCTGGGAAAGCGGGCAGCAAATAAATTTTGGCCCATTATTGTCGTTTGGAGTGGAAGCGCATGGGGCAGCAGTTGGCTCTCAAGCTATATGTGGGCACTGTTATTATCGCTGGTCTGGCTTTGCTTGCCTGGCTCATTCCGCCAGCCCTCCAGGAGGTTAGCTGGCTTGAGCTGGCATTTTTTATTTTCTTTGTCATGGCTGCCGAGGGCATGCCCGTATATCTTCCCCGGGAAATAATTGTCTCCGTCAGCTTCTGCGTTATTTATGCCGTCCTCCTCATCCACGGACCGGGGATCGGGAGCCTGGCTGCCGCTGCGGGGGCACTGGTGGGAAACCGGCCCGGGACCCCCTGGTACCGGATTTTATTTAATGGCGCCCAGCTGGCCCTTTCCGCCGGCCTGGCGGGGCTGGTCTTCCAGAGACTGGGTGGTGAACCGGGCTACATAGATGTGGTGGGGGACATGGTTCCCATTGTGGTGGGAGCCCTGGTCTATTTCCTCCTCAACTCTTCCTTTATTGCCATTGTGGCCGGCCTGTCCCAGGGCATCTCGCCCCTGGATATCTGGATTTCCCGGGTGGGCAGTGTCGTCGTCAACTACCTGGTCCTCATCCCCCTGGCGGTGCTGATTGCCATCCTCTATGTCCGGGATGGGATCCCCGCCGTCCTCCTCCTGGTCATTCCCCTGGCCCTGGCCCGCTTTTCCTTCCAGCAGTACACCAATATGCGGAACCTCTGTATCCAGACCATAAAGGCCATTGTGGCCGCCGTGGACGCCAAGGATTCCTACACCAGGGGCCATTCGGACCGGGTTCGGGAGATGAGTGTGGCCATCGCCCGGGAGCTCAAGCTGCCCGAAGGGGAACAGGAAGTCATCGAATACATGGCCCTCCTCCACGATACGGGGAAGATTGGGGTCAGCGAGGCCATCCTCAACAAGCCGGGGCGCCTCACCGAGGAGGAATACCAGGTGATTAAAGATCATCCCGTCATCGGGGCCCGGATCGTCTCGGAGGTGGATTTTTTCAAAAAGGCCAGCACCATCGTTCGCCACCACCACGAGTGGTACAACGGGGAGGGCTATCCCGACGGCCTGCAGGGGGAGGAGATTTCCCTGGGGGCCCGGATTATTGCCGTGGCCGACGCCTTCGATGCCATGACTTCGGAGCGGCCCTACCGGCGGGCCCGGAGCGTGGAGGAGGCCCTGGCAGAATTAAAGGCAAACGTAGGGAAGCAGTTTGACCCCAGGGTGGTGGAGGCCTTTGTACGGCTGATGCAGCGCAGGGGAGGGAGGCTCTAGGCCTCCTTTTTTCTTGCCCCGGCCGGGTCCCTGCCGGCGTTGTATTCTCCCGGGGGAAGTGATAAAATGAATTGATATGAAAGGGCAAGAAAAAGAGGTGTTTATAGATGGTTTTGGGTTTACTGCGGAATATCTTCAATGACAATGAAAGGGAGCTCAGGCGGCTGGGCCGCATTGTGGGGCAGATCAATGCCCTGGAAGGCGATATGAAAAAGCTTTCCGATGGGGAGCTGCAGGCCAAGACGGCCGAGTTTAAGGGGCGCCTCTCCCGGGGGGAGACCCTGGACCAGCTCCTTCCCGAGGCCTTTGCCGTGGTCCGGGAGGCCTCCCGGCGGGTCCTGGGCATGCGCCACTTCGATGTCCAGGTCCTTGGGGGCATTGTCTTACACCAGGGCCGGATTGCCGAGATGAAGACGGGGGAGGGGAAGACCCTGGTGGCCACCCTGCCGGCCTACCTCAATGCCCTGGCGGGGAAGGGGGTCCACATCGTTACCGTCAACGACTACCTGGCCCGCCGGGACAGTGAATGGATGGGCCAGATCTATAAGTTCCTGAATCTCTCCGTGGGCCTCATCGTCCACGGCCTGGACCACAAAGAGCGCCAGGAAGCCTATGCCGCCGACATTACCTACGGCACCAACAATGAATTTGGCTTCGACTACCTGCGGGACAATATGGTGACCAGCTGGGACCACAGGGTACAGCGGCCCCTCCACTACGCCATCATCGACGAGGTGGACAGCATCCTCATCGATGAGGCCCGGACGCCCCTGATCATCTCGGGCCAGCTCCAGCAGTCCACCGATTTTTATGAGAAGATTGACCGGGTGGTTACCCGCCTCAAGGCCGGGGTCCACTACACCGTCGATGAGAAGGCCCGGACGGTAACCCGGGAGGAAGAGGGGACGGAGCTCATCGAAAAAATCCTGGGGATCGAGAATATCCATGACGGCAGCGAGGAGAACCGGGAGATCTTAAACCAGATCGACCAGGCCCTCAAGGCCCATGCCCTCATGAAGCGGGACCGGGATTATGTGGTGAAGGACGGCAAGATTATCATCGTCGACGAATTTACCGGCCGGCTCATGTACGGCCGCCGCTACAGCGACGGCCTCCACCAGGCCATCGAGGCCAAGGAAGGGGTCAAGGTGGAAGAGAGGAGCCAGACCCTGGCCAGTATTACCATTCAGAACTATTTCCGCATGTACGAGAAGCTGGCGGGGATGA
Organism: Clostridia bacterium DTU030; assembly: GCA_001513125.1. Lineage (GTDB taxonomy): Bacteria > Bacillota > DTU030 > DTU030 > DTU030 > DTU030. The sequence continues at coordinate 31,030 of LFSN01000123.1, read as the reverse complement.
CGGGTACCGCCGCCACCGAGGAGGAGGAATTTCGCAAGATCTACAACCTGGATGTGGTGGTTATCCCCACCAATGAGCCCATGATCCGGGTCGATTACCCCGATGTCATCTACAAAACGGAGCGGGCCAAGTTCCAGGCCGTGGTGGAGGAGATAGTGGACTGCCACCGGCGGGGCCAGCCGGTCCTGGTGGGCACCGTGTCCATTGAGAAATCGGAGTACCTGAGCCGCCTCCTCAAGGAGCGGGGCGTCCCCCACAATGTCCTCAATGCCAAGTACCACGAAAGGGAAGCCGAAATCGTCGCCCAGGCCGGCCGCCTGGGGGCGGTGACCATCGCCACCAACATGGCCGGCCGGGGTACCGACATCCTCCTGGGGGGCAACCCGGAGTTTCTGGCCAAGAAAATGGTGGCCGGGCGGGAAGAGGAGATTGACCCCGCCGAGTATGAGGAAATTTTAGCCCGGAAAAGGGAAGAGACGGCGGCCGAGCGGGAAAAGGTCATTGCCCTGGGGGGCCTCCATATCATTGGGACGGAGCGCCATGAAGCCCGCCGCATAGACAACCAGCTCCGGGGCCGGGCGGGCCGCCAGGGGGACCCGGGTTCCTCCCGCTTCTACCTCTCCCTGGAAGACGACCTGATGCGCCTCTTCGGTTCCGACAATATCAGCGGCATCATGGACCGCCTGGGCCTGGAAGAAGACCAGCCCATCGAACATCCCCTGATCACCAGGGCCATCGAGAACGCCCAGCGCCGGGTGGAGGCGCGGAACTTCGAGATCCGGCGGCGCCTGCTCAGGTATGACGATATCCTGAACGAGCAGCGGGCCGTCATCTACGAGCAGCGCCAGCAGATCTTAAGGGACGAGGACCTGAAGGGCTATATTCTGCGGATGACGGAGGATGTGTTGGACGGCCTCCTCCCCGTCTACTGCAGCGAGGAACTGACCCCCGAACACTGGGATCTGCCGGGCCTGCTGGCGGCGGTGGAAGAGGCCTTCCTGCCGCCGGACTCTGTATCTGTTGAGGAACTGGCGGGCCTGGAAGGGGAGGGGATCCGGGAGCTCCTCCTGGCGAAGGCCCGGGCCGTCTATGAGGCCCGGGAGGAGGAGCTGGGTGCCGAGAACATGCGGCAGCTGGAGCGGGTCATCATGCTCCGGGTGGTGGACAGCAAGTGGATGGAATACCTGGACGCCATCGATGAGCTGCGGGAGGGGATTGGCCTCAGGGCCTACGGTCAGCGGGACCCCTTCATCGAGTACACCCGGGAATCCCACGAGATGTTCCAGAGCCTCATTGCCCGCATCCAGGAAGACATTGTCCGCTATGCCTTTAAGGTGCGGGTAGCGGCGGTCAGGCCCCAGGGGCCCCGGCAGGCTGCCGTCGCCACCAACCGGGGCCAGGAGGCTCCCCCCCAGCCCGTCCGCCGGGCGGGGAAAAAGATCGGCCGCAATGAACCCTGCCCCTGCGGCAGTGGGAAGAAATACAAGAAGTGCTGTGGCAAGAAGAAATGATGTTTGACTTGAGATTTGAGGAGTGATGCCAGTGATCCTCTATGAGGAACTAGACCGCCAATTGCAAGACCTCCAGGAGAAACTGACGGAAGTGAGGGACTCCCTTTGACATTGCCGGCAAAGAGGCCAGGATAGCAGCCCTGGAGGAGGAGTCGGCCCGGCCGGGCTTCTGGGATGACCCGGCGGCCGCCCAGGAAGTGATGCAGGAGCTGACCAGGCACAAAAACCAGGTCCAGACCTTCCGGCAGCTGGAAAAGGAGCTGGAGGAGCTGGAGGTTTTGGCCCAGCTGGGGGAGGAGGAAGGGGATCAGGAAACCCTGGTAGAGGTGGCCAGCGCCCTGGAAGGCCTCCAGGCCCAGGTGGAAAAGATGGAGCTGGCCGCCCTCCTCCATGAAGAGTATGACGGCCACAATGCCATCCTAACCCTCCATGCCGGTGCCGGGGGCACCGAGGCCCAGGATTGGGTGGAGATCCTCCTCAGGATGTATACCCGCTGGGCCGAGGACAACGGCTTTCAGGTGGAGGTTTTGGACCTCCTCCCCGGGGAGGAGGCCGGGGTGAAAAGTGCCACCATCCTGGTCAGCGGCGACAATGCCTACGGCTATCTCAAGGGGGAGATGGGAGTCCACCGTCTGGTGCGGATTTCCCCCTTTGACGCCTCGGGGCGGCGCCACACCTCCTTTGCCGCCGTGGAGGTTATGCCCGAAGTTAAGGATGATGATCTGGAAGTGGAGATCAATCCCCAGGATCTTCGGATCGATACCTTCCGGGCCAGCGGGGCCGGGGGCCAGCACGTCAACAAGACGGATTCCGCCGTCCGGATTACCCACCTCCCTACGGGGATAGTGGTCTCCTGCCAGGGGGAGCGGTCCCAGCATGCCAACCGGATGACGGCCATGAAGATCCTCCAGGCCCGGCTCTTCGAGCGGGAGCGGCGGGCCCGGGAGTCGGAACTGGACCAGCTCCGGGGGGAACAGCAGGAGATTGCCTGGGGGAGCCAGATCCGCTCCTACGTCTTCCAGCCCTACAAGCTGGTGAAGGATCACCGGACCGGGGTGGAGGTGGGGAATGCCGAGGGAGTGGTAGACGGCAACCTGGACCCCTTCATCTATGCCTATTTGCGTCAAAATGCCAAAGGCTAGGGAGGAATTTCCTCCTGCCTGGAGTAATTAAGCTAGTAATGCAGGTCAGGGAGGAGGATGTCTATGTTTTCTAAGAAGCAGCTGGGACTGGTTGTCCTGGCAGCCTTGCTGCTGGGCTTCGTGGTGGGCGGCGCCGTCCTGGCCCAGGGTTCGGCCCCGGGCTCGGAGGTTGACCCCCTGGTGGCCAAGAGCTATGTGGACAAGTTCCTGCGGCTGGAAGTGGTGAATTTGCAGAGGGGCCAGAGCCTCATCGCCGAAGGCGGGACCGAGATAATCCTGCGGGGCGGCCGGGGCGTGGCCATTGCCAGCCCCCTGGGGGGCCTGTGCGACGTGACCCAGGGGCGGGACCTTGCGGGCGGCGAGGTTATCCCGGCCAATCACCTCTTGATTGTGCCCCGGGATGACGGCCGGGGGGTCAAGGCTGAAACCGATACCATCCTGATGGTCAGGGGAGGATACTGGGTCCAGTAACAGGGCCTTCCTGTACCGGTGTGAAAAAGTGGGGACTTCCCCTTGCCCAGCTCGTCCGGGGCAGGGGTTGTCCCCTTTTTCCTACTTAGTCTAAGATTGGCAATTTCGGGGATAATGGGAAGCAGGCAGGAATACGGGGGATTACCAGCGAATGTAATAGGGTCGACCTCGCCGGAGGTGTTGAACTATGAAGGTACTCCATGTGACCAGCGGCGGCGACACCGGGGGAGGGAAATCCCACATCCTGGGGCTGCTGCAGGCACTGCAGGACAAGATAGATGCCCATATCCTCTGCTTTTTAGAGGGCCCCGTCTACCAGGAGGCGGTGGCCAGGGGTATTCCTGCCCATTTGCTCCCCCAGGAACGCCGTTATGATTTGAGTGTGGTGGGGAAGCTCAGGCGGGTAATTGAGGAGGGGGGCTATGATCTCATCCACAGCCACGGCTCCCGGGCCAATTTTATCCTCGCCTTCTTGAAGGGGAGGCTCAAGGTTCCCCTGGTGACCACCATCCACAGTGACTATGAGCTGGATTTTTTGGGGAATATCTACAAACAGCTGGTCTACACCAATCTCAACAAACTGGCCTTACGCTTCTTTGATTATTATCTGGCCGTTTCCGAGCATTTCCGCGAGATGCTGATAGACCGGGGTTTTCCCGGGGAGCGGATCTTTACCGTTTACAACGGCATCGATCTTTCAGAGAACACGGTCCCCCGGCTGCAAAGGGCGGCCTTCCTGAGCCAGGCCGGTGTGGAAGTTCTCCCCGGCGCCCCCCTGGTTGGTACCATGGGGAGGCTTCACCCGGTGAAGGACCAGGCCGTCCTCCTGGAGGCGGTGCCGGCCGTTTTGGATAAGTTTCCGGACACCCGCTTTATAATTGCCGGGGATGGGGACGAGGGCAGCAATCTTTTGCGGCAGGCCCGGAGGCTGGGAATTGATGGTGCCGTCCATTTTATCGGATACGTTGAGGATCCCGATAGTTATTTCAATGCCATAGATATCAATGTCCTCACCTCCAGGAGCGAGAGCTTTCCCTACGTCCTTCTGGAAGGGGCCCTCCACCGGCTGCCGACGGTGGCCACCAGGGTGGGGGGAATACCGGAAATGATTGTGGACGGGGAGAACGGCTTCCTCTTTACCCCCGGGGACAGCGGGGCCCTGGCCCAGATCCTGATCCGGCTCCTGGGCGACGGCCAACTGCGCCGGGAGGTGGGGGAGAGGTTTTATGCCCATGTTAAGGAAAATTTTTCTACGGCCAAGATGGCCGCAACCCATGTCGATATCTATAAGCAAATTCTTGCTGCGGGGACAAGGAGGTAGAAGCCCGATGCTCGATGAAAAGGGACGCTTGTTCGGCCTGGTGAACATAATCGACCTGGCGGTGGTCCTGGTCTTTGGCCTGGTCCTGGCCCTAGGTGCCTACAAGTTTCTGTACGTTAATCCCACCTACCAGCCGGAACCGAAAACTGTCCGGGTCCAGCTGGTGGTGGAAGGGGTGAGGCAGCCGACGGTGGATGCCATTGCCTTGGGAGACCGGGTTTACGAAAAAAACAGCAATGGATACTTTGGGACCATTACCGATATCCAGGTGATGCCGGCCAAGGAAGTGGTGGCCACGGCAGCCGGGGAGCTGGTGGAGGCCGAGGTGCCCGGGCGCTACAACATCTACCTCACCCTGGAATCCCCGGCGGAAGTGACGGAGGAATACATCCGGATTACCGGCCAGCAGGTCCGCATCGGCCTGACCCCCACCATCCGAACCCAGACCTACCAGGTAGAAACGGTAGTGTTTGGACTTGAAGTACTGGATTAGGCTGGTGAGGCTTTATTGAAGGGGGATAGGTTAAGTACCCCCTAGAAAGGTAGGGGCGGTCTTTGACCGCCCGCGGGCGACCGCAGGTCGCCCCTGCTCAGGAGTGGGACCGTCTCCCAGAACCGATATAAAAAATTGTCAATTGTCCATTGCCAATTGTCAATTGAAAGGTGGTAGGCATGCTGGAAGGTAGTGTGCTGGTTAGAATATGGCGTGGAAGTTACTGCCGGCGGCTCATAGATAACCTGGGCGTCTTCGGGAGCAGGGTTGCCTCTGGCAGCAAGATAGTTGGTCTTCTGCTGGGGGACGGCCCCGGCTGGCTTCAGGGAAGCTGTTTTGGCCGCCTGGTGCAGGGCGGGGTCCATTGGCTGACGGGCCTGGTGCAGGGAATCCGACAGTGGCTGGCGGCAGCGGCCGGGGAAAGCAGGGTTCTGGCCCTGGCTGCCGGTGACAATCCAAGGGCTGCCGGCTTTGTCCTTTCCCTCCTTTTGGGTTTGGGCCTGACCCTCCTTGCCGGTGCCGTGGTGCGGGGCGGGTCCTGGTGGCCGGTGGCGGTTTTGCTGGTTGCGGCCACAGTTATTGGGGCCCGGCTCTGGCCCCAACGCCGGGCCATCTGGGTTCACAGCCTGACGGCCAAACTCTGGACGAAACTGACGGCGGTCGATGATTGAGAGGTGAGGGCAATGAAAATGGTCTGGTCCGGGGAACAGGGGATCCAGCTTGTGGGGATCCTGGCCGGTGTCTTTATTGGTCTTTTATTCCTATATTTTCCCCCCCTGGAGGTGGCAAAGCTGCTCTTGGTCCTGGGGGCTGTGGTTGTGCTGGCCGGCAATTACTTCCTCGGCCTCCTTCTGATACCCTTTGCATTGCCCTTTTTGCCCAATTTGGCTTATACCATGCTCCTGGCCCTGGTGCTGGGCTCCTTTCTCCTGCGGGTCCTCTTGGACAGGAAACTGCAGCTGCGGGTGCCGGCCAATCCCTTTATGTATATTCTCCTGGGCCTCTTCTTTCTGAGTGGGGTAAGTTCCATTACCCTGGGCTACAGCCTGCGGGAGTTTGTCCTCCACTGCCTGGGCTGGGGAATTGTCCTGGCTTTGACCAGCAGCCTCACCCAGCGCCGCAGGCTTAAGATCTTCCTTATGGCCATGGTGCTGGCGGCTGTCCTGGTTTCCCTGTACGGTATTTATGGTTATTTTATCGGTGTTCCCGGGGAGTCGGGCTGGGTCGATGCCGAAATGCATCCCGAATTGACCACCAGGGCCTACTCCACCTTCGGCAACCCCAACGTGCTGGCGGAATACCTGGTCTTTGTCCTGCCCTTCAGCCTGGCCCTGGCCTGGTACCAGCGGGATTGGAGCCTGCGCCTCCTCTACGGCGGTGCCACGGCCCTGCAGGTCCTCTGCCTGGTCCTGACCATGTCCCGCTCCGGCTGGCTGGCCTTTGCCGCCGGGATGGCTGTCTTTGCCGTGCTCCTGGACAGGCGTTTGCTCCTGGTGGGCCTGGGGCTGGGGGTCCTCGCCCTGCCCGTCCTCCTCAGATCCGATGTTTTCCTCCAGCGGCTCCTGTCCATATTTTCTTTAAAGGATTCTTCCAATGCCCATCGGATTGTGGTTTGGCAGGAGACCCTGGTGATGATCCGGAACTTCTGGGCCACGGGGGTGGGCCTGGGGCACCGGGCCTTCCGCTTCCTGTACCCCTATTTTGCCTTTGACCGGAGCAAGTATCCCTTCCACTCCCACAACACTTACCTGCAGGTGGCGGTGGAAACGGGCCTCTTCGGGCTGGCGGCCCTCCTCCTCTACCTGGGGAGCATCTTGAAGGGGGCTGTCAGGCGGATTTTTGTGGAAAGCCATCCCTTTGACCGGACCATGCTGGTGGCCGCCACATCTTCCCTGGCCGGGATTCTGGTCTTCGGCCTTTTCGAGAGCGTCCTCTACCTTCCCAAAATAATAATTATGTTCTGGACGGTGGTGGGGATAACCCTAACACTGCTCGAAATTCGAGGTTCGAGTTTCGAAATTCGAAATGGTGAATAGGTTTATAATAATTGTCAATTGTCCATTGTCCATTGTCAATTGTCAATTGCTAATGCAGAGGGGCAGT
>LFSN01000123.1:21510-23884 GCA_001513125.1 Clostridia bacterium DTU030 | reverse complement strand
CGAATAAAAAGTGCATTGAGAATAGGGTAGCAGACTGTAATAATTGTCAATTGTCCATTGTCAATTGTCAATTGTTTACGGGGGTTTTGGTATGGGAACAAGGAGACGGGAGAAAACCGATAAAGACCGGGAGCCGAGGGTTGTCATCTCCGGCTATTTTGGCTTCAACAATGCCGGGGATGAGGCCATCCTTACCTCCATGGTGGGTTCCCTGCGGCGCTTTGTGCCCCGGATACAGCTGACGGTCATTTCCGGCAACCCGGCCCTGACGGCAGCCCAGCACCAGGTTAAGGCCGTAGACAGGACCGATTTCCCGGGGATTATCAGGGCCCTGCGCCAGGCTGACCTCCTCCTCAGCGGCGGGGGCAGCATCCTCCAGGATGTGACCAGTTCCCGTTCCCTCTTTTACTACCTGGGGATTGTTGTCCTGGCCAAGCTCTGCGGCACCAGGGTGATGTTCTTTGGCCAGGGGGTGGGGCCCATCCGGCGTCCCATAAACCGAATCCTCACCGCCTTTATCGCCAACCGGGTGGACCTTATCACCGTTCGGGAGGCCGGCTCCCTGGAGACCCTGCAGGAATTGGGGGTCGCAAAGCCCCCCATCCATGTGACGGCCGACCAGGTCTTTTGCCTGGAACCGGCACCGGCGGACCGGGCCGAAGCTATTTTGGCCCGGGAAGGGGTCGACCTGGACCGTCCCCTGGTCGGCATCTCCTTGCGCCGGTGGCGGGATTACCAGGGCTACAAGGAAGCGGTGGCCCAGGCGGCCGACTGGCTGGCGGAAGTATGCGGTGCCCAGATCGTTTTTTTGCCCCTCCAGTCGCCGGTGGATATCCCGGTAGCCCGGGAAGTGGCAGCCTTAATGAAGGAGCCGGCTGTGATCCTGGAGGGCGATTATTCGGCCCAGGAATTCCTGGCCGTTACCGGCAGGATGGACCTGATTATCGGCATGCGCCTCCATGCCCTGATCTTTGCCGCCGTCCAGGGGGTGCCCATGGTGGGGATTATCTATGACCCCAAGGTGGAGGATTTTCTCCAGCTGGTGGAACAGCCGGCGGCGGGAGGGGTTGCGGACCTGACCTATGCCTCCCTGAAGAATTGTGTCCAGTCGGCCTGGCAGGAGCGCAAGGAGCGGGGAAAAATCTTGCGGGAGAAGGGCTGGGAACTGGTGGAGCGGGCCCAGGAGAACAGCCGCCTGGTGGCCCAACTGCTGGGGGAGGTGAAGGGCGGTGGATGAGGCTAGAATAAAGATTTTGGGCGTTCCCTTCGATCCCCTGGGGATGGAGGAGGCGGTAGAAAGAATAGCCTCCTTTATGGCTGTGGACCAATGCCACCTGGTGGTCACAGCCAATCCGGAAACGGTGATGAAGGCAGGGGAAGACAGGGAGCTTATGGCAATACTCCAGGAAGCCCAGCTGGTGGTCGCCGACGGCATTGGCATTGTCTGGGCGGCCCGCTGCCTGGGGACCCCCCTCCCAGGGCGGGTGCCGGGGGTGGAACTGGCCGAAGCCCTGGTGGCCCTGGCGGCCCAGAGGGGCTACCGGGTTTACCTTTTGGGTGGGGCCCCGGGGGTGGCGGCAGAAGCGGCCCGGTGCCTGGAAAGAAAATACCCGGGCCTGGTCATCGCCGGGGTCCAGCACGGTTACTTCAGTCGTGAGGAAGAGGAAGGGGTAGTGGCTGCGGTGGCCGCCGCCAGGCCCCATCTTTTGCTGGTGGGCCTGGGGATGCCCAAGCAGGAAAAGTGGATCTACCGCCACCGGCAGCGGCTGGGGGCGGCGGTGGCCATCGGCGTCGGGGGGAGCCTCGATGTCTTTGCCGGGAAGGTCTGCCGGGCTCCCGACTGGATGTGCCGCCGGGGCCTGGAGTGGCTCTACCGCCTCCTCTCCCAGCCCCAGCGATTTTTCCGGATGCTGGCCCTGCCCCGCTTTGTGCTAAAGGTCCTGGCCCAGGGCAGATCTTGAGGGGGAGCAGGGGAAACAATTTTTGCAGTCCTGCAGTAAAAGGCATGAAATTTGCATATTATAAGCTATGGCCTGTAAAAGGCCTGCGGGGCTGCCTCTTCTCCGGCCTCTGTCCCGCTGGGATTCCTGCCCGGCTGGGTAAGGGGGAAGGTGGAAGAAAATAGATGCAATAGGGCATTAAAGTCAATGCAAACTGGCATCGGCAGCGCTATCCGGGCCCCAGGCCTGTGATTTTATGAAAACAATAGGGAAAAGGAGGAAATAAGATGGAGCTTGCGGCAGAAACCAAAGCAATGCTGGAGGACAAGGCTAAGCAGATCCGGCGCCACATAGTGAGCATGCTGGCGGAAGCCGGATCGGGTCATCCGGGGGGATCCCTTTCCATTGCCGATATTGTCACGGCCCTTTACTTT
>LFSN01000123.1:11782-21381 GCA_001513125.1 Clostridia bacterium DTU030 | reverse complement strand
TCCCTGGGCCAGGGGCTGGCGGCAGCCAATGGGATGGCCCTGGCTGGAAAACTGGACAAGAAGGATTACCGGGTCTATGTGATTTTGGGTGATGGTGAAATCCAGGAAGGTATGATCTGGGAAGCGGCCATGGCTGCAGCCCACTATAAGCTGGATAATTTGACGGCCTTCCTCGATCTCAACGGCCTCCAGATCGACGGCCCCATCCAGGAAGTTATGAATCCGGAGCCGGTGGCCGATAAATGGGCCGCCTTCGGCTGGAATGTCCTGACCATCGACGGCCATGACTTTGAGCAGATCATCGAAGCCGTAGAGAAGGCCAAGGCCACCAAGGGCAAGCCGACCATGATTATTGCCAATACAGTAAAGGGCAAGGGCGTCTCTTTCATGGAAAATGAAGTGGACTGGCACGGCAATGCTCCCAGCAAGGAGCAGGCGGAGCAGGCCCTGGCTGAATTGGCCTAGGAAAGTAAGCTAGTGAGAAGGGAGGAATTCCAGTGACGGAAAAAATCGCTACCCGTGATGCCTATGGGAAGGCCCTGGCAGAACTGGGTAGGACTAATCCTGATATTGTGGTTCTCGATGCTGACCTGTCCAAATCGACCAAGACGGCAGTTTTTGGGAAGGAGTTTCCCGAGCGCTTTTTCGATATGGGGATTGCCGAAGCCAATATGATCGGCACGGCAGCCGGCCTGGCAGCGGCAGGGAAAATTCCCTTTGCCAGCACCTTCGCCGTCTTTGCCACCGGCAGGGCCTTTGACCAGGTGCGGAACTCCGTCTGCTATCCCCAGCTCAATGTGAAGATTGCTGCTACCCACGCCGGTCTCACCGTGGGGGAAGATGGTGCTTCCCACCAGTCGGTGGAGGACATTGCAATCATGCGGGCCCTCCCCGGGATGACGGTCATCGTTCCCGCCGATGGGGTGGAGACCCGCCTGGCCGTCCGGGCGGCAGCCGAGTACAAGGGGCCCGTCTACCTGCGCTTGGGCCGCCCCAAGGTACCTGTAGTTTTTGGTGACGATTACCAGTTTGAGATTGGCAAGGCTGCCCTGCTGCGCGATGGTAAGGATGTAACCATTGTGGCCTGTGGCTACATGGTGGGAGAAGCCCTGGCGGCGGCTGAGACCCTGGCCGCTGAAGGGGTGGAAGCCCGGGTCTTGAACATGGCCACCATCAAGCCCATCGACACCGAGGCCCTGGTAAAGGCCGCCCGGGAGACGGGGGCCCTGGTCACCGCCGAGGAACACAACATCGTCGGCGGCCTGGGAAGTGCTGTGGCCGAGGTACTGGCCGAGGAATATCCCGTGCCTATCTTCAGGGTTGGCGTAAAGGACACCTTTGGGGAATCGGGTTCCCCCGCTGAACTGCTGAAAAAGTATGGGCTGACGGCAGCAGATATTGTGGAAGCTGCCAAGAAGGCCATGGCAAAAAAATAGGGTGAGACAGGGAAGGGGACAGGCACCGGGCAAAGGCGCCTGTCCCCCTGGTTTTAATTGACAAATTCAATGGAACTACTGTTTCCGCGGCTCACCGGGACAGGGGGTTTAGCCACAGCACCCCCTCCGGGGGGCCTTCTTTTTGAGGGCATCCTGCTTTGACTTGGGGATCTCAAAAAGACTGCGCCTTTCCCGCAGTAAATCTTCAACCTTGATGGTGACTTTTCTTCTGGCCATCAGATCACTCCCTTTCTTTTCCTCCGGACCTTTACTGCTGGGAAGCCTGTAATAGGGGACCGGTTTCTCCCTCTTTGAGGCTGCAGCCCCTTGGGCAGGGGGAGTATCCTCTCCTTCAGCCCGGGGGACGGTGGGCTCTGTCCCCTGACCTGGAGGCTCGGAAACTGCCCCTTCTTCTGTATCTGCCGCATAGCGGAGGATTGCGGGACCCACCTCGCCGAATTCCGCCTCTGGCGGCCCATTGGCGCCATGGTTAAAGGCAGCAGGTTTTACCTCGTCAACCATAGGTATCCCTCCCTTGTTTTCCTGTCGTATTCCCCTGTTATCATATGCAGAGGGAGGAGGTCTTTGTTCCCGATTATGTCGGTCCAGGGCCTGTTTCCCCTGTTCCCCGTGTTCCTGCTCCTTCCCTATATGGAGCCAGCCGTCCAGGACAATGTCCCCTTGGATACGGACCGACACTGCCCGGGGGATGAGGCTGAAGGTGCCTATGCCCCGGTTGGATACCAGGGTTTCCTGGAGGCGGACGGGTTCTGCGGCCACCCGGGGAGCCGGCATATTTGCCACCAGCTCCCATTTCTCCCCCGGGGCCAGTTTTTGGGGAAGCTTGGGAAGGTCGGGGAAGGTTTCGACGGGGATCCCCTCTTCAAGGGAGAGGATTTCCTGGATTTTCTTTTTTTCTCCCCTGGGGTTGGTGTAACTTACCGTTATTTCGTAACTTCCAGTTACCAGCACGAAACCATCGGCCTGGGGTGTGGGGCTGAGCTGGCAGCTGGTTACCCGGCCGGTAATTTTTTGAGGAAAGGGATCGGTGGGCAGTTTTAGGGAGTGGGTGAAGGGGAGGGAAGTGTGGAGGAGGTGGAGCCTGGTCAAGGTCTACTGCCTCCCTTCTTCCTAAGCTTCCTGCGTCAATAGCAGTAAAAAACCGAGTTACAACGAATAAAAATAATTGTCAATTATCAATTGGGTGTTCTGAATCCCAATGAGCCGAGGACAGCGGCTAAATCCACGGTTTGGTTCGGCATGGGGGTTATCTTGTTTTCCCCCTGCCCCTGTCCCTTTTCTTCCTCTAGGAGGAGTATATGTACCGGCTTTACTGCCTCCCTTTTCCCTGGGGGGGAGGGGCCGGGGTTCTTGCTTTTCGTTGGACCTGGCAGCCCGCCAGGCTGGAAGGGGAAGCCTCACCCGCCCGGCGGTTTGGGCGGGGGGGCTAATCTGGCCAGATTGGGCCAGGTTCTGCTTTGGCTTTCCGCAGCGGGAATGGCTTTTAGGCCTTCCTCTACAGCACCAATTGCCCCCCTGCCTGTGCCTGGTATACTGGCTGCCGGGAGGACAATCTTTTTCCCGGTCGGCTGGGTGGGGCGGCTCTTTTGGCGTTCCGGTAACTTGGAGGTGGTTTTTCCCTGTCTTTTCTTTTTCTTTTCCTGGGCTCCATAAGTACCTGACCCTGGCACCGGCTCCGGCAGAGCCGCAGGGGGGACGACGGCAGGTTTTTGTGTTTCCCGGGGCCGCTGTTCCTGGGAGAAGAGGATTTCCAGCAGCATCTGCAGCAGCAGGTCCTGGCCGGCAGCCGGGGAGGGGTGGTAAGGAATATGGGACACTGGTTCGGGAGGCAGGCATTTTTCTTCTTCCCGGAGCTGTGCTTCCGGCAGGCCCTCCTCCCGGGGGAAGAGCTGGACGGCTATGACGCCGGATACGAAGACGACCAGATTACGGGGCTGGGGGGGAAAGAGGCTGGCGAGGAGGGGGAGCCTAGGCCCTTCCCCCCTGGCCTCCGGTGGCGGGAGTTCGGCCCAGCACTGCCAGGATGTGGGTGTAGTAACTTCCAGGCGGAAATTGGCCGCCGGAAAAGGGACCGGTACCGCCTGTTCCCATTTTAAGGGGATCTGTTCGGCCAGGTTATGGGTCTGGGTGACCACGTGGTAGCCCCTGCTTCCCCCATCGTTCTTATAGGAATAACAGACTGCCGTGGTAAAGTAGCCGAAGACCAGGACTTCCCCCGGGTCGAGGAAGACGGGAAAGAGCCTGGCCCCATCGATGCGGCAGCTGATAATTTCAGGGTCGGGTGGGGTAGGGAGCTGATAGCTGGTTTGAAATTTTATTTCTCCCTCTGCCAGGGCTTTTTTCATTCTGAATTTTCCCCCTTAACCTATCTAAGGTCTTATATTTTATGGCCGGCCGGGGGCGATTGTGACTGGAGGCAGGAACGACAAAGGGCGGCCCTTAGACCGCCCTTGAAGGCCCTTGAAGCATTATTTGCCGGACCTGGATGCAGGCAAGGAGGGAAGATCCTTTCCCAACCTCCTGTTGGGTTTGTGGGGCTGTCACCGGCTGCATTTCTTCTTTTTCATGATGTTGCGGGCCTTCTTCCAGGCTGTTTTCTTACCCAGGTCCCCGGCTTTAATTTTTTTCATTGGTTTCAATTGGATGCCTCCCTTCACTGGTGGTAGGGTCCGTGGTAGAAATGTATGGCTGGGATATTCTATGCAGCCGGTTTTTAAAAGGAAACCCGGGCGGCTTATGGGTTTTATATATGGCCCCTGGCCAAAGCCCCCAGGGGGTAAAAAATAAGGGCTCCAGGGTCCCCTGCCTATTTAGTAGGAGGGGCGGCCTGGAGCCCTTGGCAGAATTCTCTGTTCCCTTTTTAATCGGCCAGGAGGGTGACGCCCACCAGCCCGTTGATATTGTGCCGGCCGTTGTAGTAATCGACACCGATGCCGACCCTGGTGTAGTTGGGGCTGAGGAGAATATTCCGGTGGGCCATGCTCCCCATGAGGAGTTTGTGGCCCTTGTAGGGATCCCCGGCCTTAACAATGGTCTCACCCAGGCGGGTAAATTTGACCCCGGCCCGGCGGGCCATATAGGAGGGGTTGCCGTAAGTGGGAGAATTGTGGCCGTCGTAATTGTACTTGGTGATATCCTGGGCCTTCATCCTGGCCACCCGCACCAGTTCCATATCTACTGTAAGGGGTTGCAAACCTGCGGCAGCCCGCTCCTGATTCAGGTACTGGAGAAATTGTTTTTCCGCACTGGTGAGCCCGGAGGGAATGGGGGGCAGGTCGCCGGGCTCGGCCGGTGGAGTGGGCTCTTGTTTGGGTGGATTCAGGAGATCGCCAACACTTACCCATTTCCCCTTGCTGGGGGTTGTGGGTTGGGGCTTGGGTGCCGGTTTCTCTGGTTCTGCAGGTTCTTCCGGCAGCTGGGGTTCCTCAGGTTCTTCCGGTTCTTCTGGTTCCGGGGTAGGGACCGGCTGCCCGGAGGAAGGAAAGCCGGGGAGGTCCCCCACCTTAACCCAGCGGGCCGCTGCTGCCCTGGCCGGTGCCAGCACAGTGAGTAAGAGGAGGGTAACAAGGGTTAGGGTAACTACGGTTCTTGCTCTGGACATAGCTCTGCCTCCCTTGGTTTGAATTAGTTATTTATCTGCATTATAGATAGAGGAGGCAGCTGGGACAAGCCGCCAATAGGAGAACGAAACAAGGGAAGGCAGGGTGAGGAGGACCAGCCGGCAGCAGGGATTGCCAGGGTCAGAAANNGCCTCCAGGCAGAGGCCTGGGGGCCGTTTTTCCCATTCCCGAGGGGCTGATATTACACTGGGCCTGGCCGCTGGGGCGGGAAGAGGTTTTCGGGCGGACAGACAAACTGCTGCGGGAAGGCCGCACACGGTTCCGGCTGGCAGAAGCCGAAGGTGGGAACCAGGAGGTTTACCGTGGCCACCACAAAGATGATCTTACAGAGCTTTTTCAGGATGCGAATTTGAGCAGCCGCAGTAGTACTGCCGGGGTTTACAATTAAGACCGGCTCACAGAAGGTATCTACGATTTCGCATTCGGGGAAGGTGCCCTCGGGGGCAAAGAGGGTGACGGATTTGAAGTGGGGGGGTTGCTCTACTGTAGTGGAGCCAACTACGTTACCTGCGGCATCTATTACTGTCACTCTGACTGTTACGTTCTGTACCACGTCAATGGTCCGGAAACCTTCTGGATCGGGATCCCGCAGTGGTTCCATAATCTCGCATTCTGCTTCAATAATCTCACAGGAGATACTGTCGGTGGGCAGAAGGGCCCGGCCAAGATCAACGGCAACGGTATCGGGCAGTTCCTCCAATTGGAAACACTGGTCATAGATCTTTTCGACCCTTATGCAATCAATCTGACACTGGGTCCCGGGGAAAACCTGTTGGATTTGGGCCATCTTTTTATACACTCCTTTCCTGTTGCGAAGCTCTTTTAACCTTGCAGGCAGCCTCAAGGTTCTCAGCTTTCGCCCCGTATCTACCTACAGTATATGAAGGTGGGTGCAGATGGTGCTTGGGGATGGTTGCCGTTGGTAAAAAATAGGCTGAAAAAAATGGAAAAATTGTTCTGGGAAAGGAATTCCCTGTTAGTTGTCGAAAGCTATACTGATAAAAGACAAAAAAGCTCGTACTGGAGTAGGGAGTGGAGGCTATGATCAAGCTGTGTAATGTGAGTAAGACCTATCCCAACGGCAATGTTGCCCTGCAGGATATTAATATTGAAATCGAAAAAGGGGAATTTGTCTTTTTCGTCGGTCCCAGCGGGGCAGGGAAATCGACCCTGGCCAAGCTCCTCCTGCGGGAGGAAGTGCCGACCTCGGGGGAAATCCTCGTCAACGGCGTTAATATAGTCAAGTTAAGGCGACACCAGATCCCCTATTACCGGAGGGGGATAGGTGTCGTATTTCAAGATTTCCGCCTCCTGCCCGAGAAGACCGTCTACGAGAATGTTGCCTTTGCCATGCAGGTGGTGGAGGCTCCCCGGCGGGAAATACTGCGGCAGGTGCCGGCGGTCCTCCACCTGGTGGGCCTTTCCCATAAATCCCGCTCCAAACCTTCCCAGTTATCCGGGGGGGAACAGCAGCGGGTGGGACTGGCCCGGGCCATCGTCAACAATCCTCCGGTGCTCCTGGCCGATGAGCCGACGGGCAACCTGGACCCGGAAACCTCCTGGGAGATCATGCGCCTGTTGGTGGAAATCAACCGGCGGGGGACCACCGTTATCATGGCTACCCATGCCCGGGATATTGTCGATACTATGAAGAAAAGGGTCGTTGCCCTGGAAGGGGGCAGGATCGTCAGGGACGAAAAACAGGGGAGCTACGGCTGTGAGGAGACAAAATTCCTGGAAGATAGGGAAATAACGAGCTTGAAAAAGGGTTTCGGCTTATTGTGACGAAATTGTAACCGAACTTAATTGTACCAGGGAGTGAAGTAAAGGATGAAAATACATTGGAGACGGAGAGGGGCCTGGTTCGATGCGCCTTAGTACATGGGAGTTTTATATCAGGGAAACCCTTCTCAGCTTACGCCGCAACAGTTTGATGAGTTTAGCCTCCATCAGTACCGTAGCCCTGTCCTTTTTGATCCTGGGGTTATTTGTCTTACTGGTTGTCAACCTCAACCACATGGCCGATACCCTGGAAGCCCAGGTTGAGATAGCAGCCTATTTAGACTCGGAACTGGAAGAGGCAGAAATAGCCCGGATTGCCAGGGAGATTAAAGCCCTGCCGGGAGTGAAGGAAAGCGAATTTGTCAGCCGGGAGGAGGCCCTGGACCGGCTGCGGGAGCAGTTTGGCGAGCGGCAGGATCTCCTGGATTCTGTGGAAGAGATGAACCCCCTGCGCCACTCCTTTGAGATCAAGGCCGAGGAAGCAGAGCAGGTGAAGGTAGTTGCCCAGGAGGTGGGCCGGATCGAGGGCGTGGCCGAGGTTAAATATCGGCAGGAGGTTGTGGAAAGGTTATTTAGCCTGACCCGGTCCATCCGGATTGCCGGCCTGGTGCTGGTGGTGCTGCTGCTCATGGCCACGGTGTTCTTAATCTCCAACACCATAAGGCTCACGGTCTTTGCCCGGCGCCGGGAGATTGGCATTATGAAACTGGTGGGGGCTACCGATTGGTTCATCCGCTGGCCCTTTATCCTGGAAGGAATTCTGCTGGGGGTTCTGGGAACCCTGGTCTCTGTGCTGATCCTGCGAAGGCTCTACGACTGGGTGGTGGCCAGTATTTACAGCAGTTTGCCCTTTATACCCGTTATCCCGCCGGAAGGGATCATGCAGCCCCTGATACTCCTTCTCTTTGGTCTGGGGTTCTTTGTCGGGGCCTTTGGCAGCCTGGTGTCCCTGCGGCGCTTCCTGCGGGTCTAGGCAGGAAGCCTGGCAGGCCGCCTGGATTTAAGCCCCTGCATAAAAAAGACGCCGCCGGGAAGCCGGCGAAGTTAATTTGCTAAGGAGGGACAAGCCTTGCCCAGGAAATTTCGGATTCTGGCCGCCCTGCTGGTGGCGCTGCTGCTGTTTTTGACGGGCAGTGTTTTTGCCGACGAATTGAAGGAAAAATACGATGAGCTGCACCAAATCCAGGAGAAAATCCGGGAGACGGAAAGCCGCCTGGGCAGTGTGCGCCGCCAGGAACGGGGTGTGCTGGAGGAATTGTCTGCCCTGGAACAGCGGTTGGAGCAGGCCCAGGGGGAACTGGCCAGGCTGGAAAGGGAATTGCAGGCAACGGAAAACCGCATCAGCGAGACCACCAGGGCTCTGGAGGAAGCGGAAGCCGAACTGGAGCGCCAGATAGAAATACTGGGCTGTCGCCTCCGGGCCCTGTATGAAAACGGCACCGTTACATACCTGGACGTCCTCCTTTCGGCTACGGATTTTTCCGACTTCCTCAACCGGGCCGACCTGATGCAGGAGATCATCAACCAGGATGTGGTTTTGCTGGAGAGCATCCAGCAGAAGCGGGAGGAAATAGCCCAGAAGAAGGCGGAACTGGAAGAGGAACGGGAGCGCCTGCTGACCCTGCAGCAGCAGGCCGAGGCGAAGAAGGCCCAGATAGAGGCCGACGCCGCCCAGCGGGAACAGCTCTTGGAGAAAATCCAGGTCGAGAAGGAGGTCTATGAGGCGGCCCTCGACGAGCTGGAACGGACCTCCCGGCAGGTGGAGGACATGATCCGGCGCCTGCAGCGGGAGCGGATGGGCGAGGCCCTGGTTTCCCCCGGTAAGGGGGCCATGCAGTGGCCCACAGGGCCGACGCGGCGGATCAGTTCACCCTTTGGCATGCGGCACCACCCCATTTTAGGATACAGCAGGATGCACAGCGGTCTCGATATTGCCGCGCCCCACGGGCAGGCCGTCTTTGCTGCGGCCCCGGGAACGGTAATCTTTTCTGGGGCCCAGGGCGGCTACGGCAATACGGTTATCATAGACCACGGTGGCGGTATTTCCACCCTCTATGCCCACAATTCCGCCCTGCTGGTAAAGGCGGGGGATACAGTGACCAGGGGGCAGACCATTGCCCGGGTTGGGAGTACAGGCCTCAGCACCGGCCCTCACGTCCACTTTGAAGTGCGGGTCAACGGTTCCCCGGTGAACCCAATGGATTGGCTGCCTTGAGGCAGGGAGGATGGAAGAAAGCTGTAGAGTGTGCTTATACTATCCCCGGAGCCCACTGGCTCCGGGGATAGCAACTATACCGGCGGCATATACTGTAGAAGAAAGAGCATCAGCCGGGACAATTTGGGAAGGGTGATGAAATGTCTAGATGGCCCAGAATTTTGGTCAATGGGCTGATTTTTTTGCTCCTCGTTGCCCTGGTGGCCGGGAACGGCTATTACTATTTAAAATACCAGGCCGCCCAGGCCATCATCGATGAGCTGGGAACCATGGTCGATGCCTACCGCCTGGTCAAGGAACGCTATGTCCAGGAGGTTGCCGACAGACAGCTCCAGCAGGGGGCCATGGAGGGCCTGGTGGAAGCCCTGGAAGATCCCTACAGTCATTATCTCAGCCCTGAGAATTACGAGAAGTTAAAGATCCAGGTGACGGGGACCTTCGGGGGGATAGGGGTCATTATGACCCTCTGGGAGGGGGATATTGTCATTGTCGATCCGCCCATGCCCGGTTCCCCGGCGGCTGCGG
>LFSN01000123.1:5984-11758 GCA_001513125.1 Clostridia bacterium DTU030 | reverse complement strand
TGGATCAGGCGGCCGAATTGATTCGCGGTCCCGTGGGCACCGAGGTTGATCTGGGGATCAGGCGCGGGGAGGAAACCCTGGAAGTAACCCTGGTCAGGGACCATATTCCCATTATCTCGGTCCGGTCCCAGATGCTGGAGGAGGAGTCGGGCATCGGCTACCTGCGGATCAGCGTCTTCAATGAGCACACCGGCCAGGAGGTCAGGGAGGCCCTGGCAGCTCTGGAAAAAGAGGGTGTACGGGGTCTGGTTTTAGACCTGAGGCGAAATCCAGGGGGAATCCTCAAGGTCGCCGTGGAGGTGGCCGGTCTCTTCCTGCCCGCCGGGGAGCCAGTCCTCCACGTTCGGGGGCGGGACGGGGAGGAGCAGTCCATCACCACCTTTGACGAGCCCCTCTGTCCCCATCTTCCCATGGTCGTCCTCGTCGATGGCGGCAGTGCCAGTGCCGCGGAAATCCTCGCCGGGGCCCTCCAGGATACGGGCCGGGCATCCCTGGTGGGGACCAGGACCTTTGGCAAGGGCTCGGTCCAGACCATCTATCCCCTGGGTGATGATGGAGCAGTGCGGCTGACCACGGCCCTGTACATTACCGCCGGCGGCCACTTCATCGACAAGGAGGGCATCCAGCCCGATGTAACGGTAGAGTACAAACCGGAGGCAGAAGGGGATGAACAGCTGGAGGCTGCTGTGGAGATCCTCCGGGAATCCCTGTCCTGAGGCAGTTCTTTTCCCTGGGGTTGGAGGATTTTTCTTTTGGAAAAAGGATGGCGATGGCAAATGTTTCCCTGGCTGGAAATAGGTGTTTTAATCCTGAAACTCCTGCCCCAGATTGTTTTGAGCCCCATCTTTTGGGTGGTCATGCTCTTAGTCTTCAGCCAGTACCGGCGGATAAACAATCTGGAACGGAGCCTCTTCGGTGTTACCTTCAGCTCTGTGGGGAGGCAGGTCTGGCGGTCCCTCCTCTACGGCCTCCTGGGGGGAGTGGCGGGCAGCTTCCTCTTGGTTTTGGTGGGGGTATCCCTCTCGGGGGCCGGCATTGTTTACCTCTGGCCGGTGGCCATAGCCCTCATGCTCATCAATCCCCGCTTTATGTGCTTTGCCTATGCCGGGGGGCTGGTCTCCCTCTCCCATCTTATCTTCGGCTTTCCCGACCTGGAGATACCCCAGATCCTGGCCCTGGTGGCAGTGCTCCACATGGTGGAAAGCCTGCTGATCTTTTTGACGGGCCATTTGGATCCGACGCCGGTAATTGTTAAGAAACCCTCGGGAGAACTGGTGGGCGGCTTCAACTTGCTGAAGTTCTGGCCTATACCGGTGGCGGTGATGCTGGCGGTGACCATAGAGCTGCCCGAGCTTACCGGCGACTTGATCCGGATGCCCGAGTGGTGGCCCCTCCTGCGGCCGCGGGAGCTGCCGCCGCCGGGAAAAGAACTGGTTTATTCCCTCTTTTTGGTAACAGCAGCCTTGGGCTACAGCGATCTGGCCCTGACCTGCCGGCCCCGGGAAAAGGCCAGGCGTTCTGCCGGCCATCTGGCCCTCTACAGCCTGGCCCTTCTGGCAGCAGCCATCGGGGCTTCCTTCTATAGCCCCCTCCTTGTTGTTGCCGCCGTGTTTGCTCCCCTGGGGCACGAGCTGGTCGTGCAGCTGGGGAACCGGCGGGAGCTTGGGGGAAGGGCCATCTACACCCCGCCGCCCAGGGGGGCAATGGTCCTGGCGACGGTTCCCGGCGGCCTGGGGGAAGGCCTTGGCCTGGTGCCCGGCGAAGTGATCCTGGAAGTCGGCGGGCGGGAGCTCTTTTCCCCGGCCGAGCTGGCGGGGATATTGGGGGAGCTGGTTCCCCCCTGGGAAATGGTAACCCTGCAGCCTGTGGGGAGCTACCATCAGGTACGGTATCTGACGGTAGAAGGGGAAACAAGGGACCTGGGTGTAATTTTTGTCCCCGACGGCAATAATGTCTCTTACGTACAATTAAAGAATAAAGGATCCCTCCAGCGTTGGTGGCAGGCTTTTAGCAGGAGGCGGAAGGGTGGCAGGGGAGTATGAAGCGGGCAGTTCTCAGCTTTTTGCTTTTGATAATATTTGTGACAGCTTTGGCCGGGTGCGGCCTTTTTTCTGGGCGGGAGCCAGAAGAGCCCGTAAAGGAAGAAGGGGAAGAGATAGTGGAGGTTCCGGTGGGGGAAGTAGACCGGGCCCTGGAGACGGCCCTGGCCCGGGGGGACAGGTACATCATAGTTGCCGATGAAACCCGGGAGCAGGAGGTGCTGGTGCCCGGTTCCCCTCCGACCCGGCTCATCTGGAACAGGCGGGTGCTGCGGGTCAGCCTGCCGGAGGAGCTGCCCATGGCCTCCTACCTGGCTGCCCTGGAGGAAGAACTTGCTGCCGTGGGGGCGGAAATAAGAAAGAAGGAAGAGGGGGGCACCGATACTGCCCTGGTGGTAACCCTGGAGGTGGGGATAAGGCCGGAGGTAGCAGGACGGGAGGTTTCCCTGGTGACTCATGGGCTGACCCTCCTCCAGGGGAAGGCTGCCCCTCCCGAGAAGGGGAAGCTGGCCATTATTATCGATGATTTTGGCGGGGGAGTGGCGGGGACCAGGGAAATGATGGAACTGGAAATACCCCTGACCTTTGCCGTCATACCCCACAGGAATAGTAGCCAAAGGGAAGCCCAGGAAGCCCGGGAAAGGGGCTACCAGGTGCTCCTGCACATGCCCATGGAACCCCTCAATGAAAAGCTTCCCCCCGGACCCGGGGCCATCACCGCCGGTATGGCGCCGGAAGAGATCCGGGAGGCGGTGGCGGCGGCCCTGGAGGAAGTTCCCGGCGCCGTGGGTGTCAACAACCACATGGGGTCTAAGGTCACAGCCAGGGAGGAGCTCATGCTGCCCTTCCTGGAGGCGGTGGGGGAGAGGGGCCTCTTTTTCATCGACAGCCGGACGACCAACAAGTCGGTGGCGGCCGCCCTGGCCCGGCAGCTGGCCATACCGACGGCGGAAAACCGCATCTTCCTCGACAATGAGAGGGAGCTGGAAAGCATCAAGGCACAGCTGCGGCGGGCGGCGGAACTGGCCCGGGAGGAGGGGGAAGTCATCGCCATCGGCCACGTCCACCCGGCCATGGCCCAGGCCCTGCAAGAATTTGTACCTGAGTTGGAGGAGCAGGGGGTAGAATTAGTTTTTGCATCCCAGCTTGCCAGGTGATAATAGACAATTGACAATTATTTATGGTTCAAGGATGGGGGCAGGGTGGGCAATTTAGAAAGGACTGCCGACAAACGAAAATCGCTCTGTATAGAGAAGGGCCAAAAGGGTAATATTCAATTGTAGAAGCAGCCAGCAGCAGATGGGAGGTAGAAGGTGTGCCGGTTGTGGGTATTCCCCGGGCCCTTCTCTTTTATCATTATTACCCCCTGTGGCGGGACTTTCTGGAGGGCCTCGGGTGCCAGGTGGTAGAATCGGGGCCTACCAGCCGGAGGATCCTCCAACAGGGTTTGGCAGCGGCGGTGGATGAGACCTGCCTGCCGGTGAAAATATTTTACGGCCATGTCTGGGAACTGAAGGACAGGGTCGACTATCTCTTTCTTCCCCGTCTGGTGAGCGTCCAAAAGGGGGCCTACATTTGTCCCAAATTCCTGGGCCTACCCGATATGGTGCGCCATTCCCTGCCCCAGCTGCCTCCTCTCATAGCCCCGACCATAAACATGAACCGGCGGGGCAGGGGGTTGCTGGCAGCAGTGGCCGAGACGGCCGCCTTGCTCAAGGCCGATCCCTGGCAAACCTGGGCTGCCTTTATGCGTGCCTGGCGGCGGTGGCGCCGCTGGCAGGACCTGCAGAGGCGGGGCCTCTTTCCCCTGGAGGCCCAGGAGCTGTTGGATGGGAAGGGAGGAGGGGGCGAGAAGAGGGCCGGGGGAAGGCTCAGGGTCGGGGTGCTGGGCCACCCCTATAACATTTATGACGGCTATGTAAATATGGGCCTGCTGAGGCGTTTGGATGAAATGGGTGTGGAGGTCTGGACCCCGGAAATGCTCCCTTCCCACACCATTGCCAGCCACGCCCGGCGCCTGCCCAAGGAACTATTCTGGACCCTGGGCCGGTCTGTGCTGGGCGCCGCTTCCCACTTTTTAACAGACCCGGGGATAGACGGTATAATCCATTTAATCTCCTTCGGCTGTGGCCCCGATTCCCTGGTGGGGGAACTGGTGGAGCGCAGGGCCCAGCGGGGCCGGGGCTTTCCCTTCCTCCTCCTCACCCTGGATGAACACAGCGGCGAGGCCGGCTTAACCACCCGCCTCGAGGCCTTTGTCGACACCCTGGAATGGAGGCAGGAAGAATGAAGGTAACCTTTCCCCACATGGGAACCGTAGCCATACCCTTGAAGGCCTTTTTCCGTACCCTGGGGGTTGAGGTTATAGAACCGCCCCCCATAACCGACAAAACCATCAGCCTGGGCTCCCGCTATTCCCCTGAATTTGCCTGCCTTCCCCTGAAAATAAATGTGGGCAACTACCTGGAAGCCTACGAAAGGGGAGCAGATACCATTATTATGGCCGGTGGCGTGGGCCCCTGCCGCTTTGGCTACTATGCCCAGGTGCAGCGGGAAATCCTGGCCGATCTGGGGATAAAGTACGAGATGATAGTGCTGGAACCACCCCGGGGCCACTTGTGGCAGACCCTGGGCCAGCTGTGGCAATTGGCGGGGCGGGCTTCCCCGGCCCGGATCTGGCAGGCCGGGCGTCTGGCCTGGGCCAAACTGGTGCTCCTGGACCGTCTGGATCGGCTGGCGGCCCGGACCCGGTGCCGGGAAAAAAACAGGGGGGAGACGGGGGAGCTTTACCGTCAGGCCCTATCCTGGATCGATGCCGCGGCAAATTTGCCGGCAGTGGCAGCGGTGGAAAGAAGAATCAGGGCTGCCTTCGAGGAGGTGGAAGTTTGGGATATCACCCCCTTGCGGGTGGGCCTGGTTGGTGAGATCTATACGGTGCTGGAACCGGCGGCCAACCTGAACATAGAGAGGTTTCTGGGGGAACTGGGGGTGGAGGTGGAGAGGGGGATTTATCTAGGGGATTGGGTTATTGCCCACCTGTTCCTCGATGCCCTGCGCCTCCGCAAGGACCGGCGGCTCATGGAGGAGATAGCCGCCCCTTACCTGGGCCATTTCGTCGGCGGCCACGGTTTAGAGAATATCAGTCAAACCATCGAGTATGCCCGGCGGGGCTTTGCCGGTGTGATCCACATCGGTCCCTTAACCTGCATGCCCGAGATTGTGGCCAAGACCATCCTGCCCCAGGTCAGCCGGGACTGGGATATCCCCGCCTTTTCCTTCCTCCTCGATGAGCATACGGGGGAAGTGGGCTTACAGACCCGCCTCGAGGCCTTCATTGAGATGCTGCGGGCCAGGGCGGAGAAGGGCACGGGGTTGAACCTGTCCGGCAGCTAGCCGCTTTCGAGACATCCCCAGTCTCAGTCCCCACAATAAAACCCTGTAACCATGGTGGTTGCAGGGTTTTGACTGCTTTTGTCTGGGAAAAAAAGCCAATAGGAAGGCAAGCTGTGACCAGACCGGCTTAAACCTTTGGAAATAGCCCGGTTCTGCAGGAAATGCCAGGCAAGATGGCGAAAATATTATTTATTTAGGGTAAATCTATTGGCGGGAGTTACTCTTGTTTTGGTGGGGGGCGAGATATTTGGCTGCCCTTGAAGAACTGCAGGTCAATGCCACGGTGCGGGGCATTCTGCCGGAATGCCCGGTTACCGTTACTGCTGTCCAGTGGTTTGGTAC
>LFSN01000123.1:0-5851 GCA_001513125.1 Clostridia bacterium DTU030 | reverse complement strand
ATTCGTTTAGCCCATATCTTTGACCCGGTCCTGGCCGTACACACTTCCCTGGTGGAGCCCTTGCCCCACCAGATCACCGCAGTCTATGAAGCCATGCTGCCCCGGCAGCCCCTCCGCTTTCTCCTGGCCGATGACCCGGGTGCCGGTAAAACCATAATGGCAGGTCTTTTAATAAAAGAATTAATTGCCCGGGGCGACCTGCAGCGCTGCTTGGTAGTCTGCCCGGGCAGTTTGGCCGAGCAGTGGCAGGATGAACTCTACCGGCGTTTCCAGTTACCCTTCGAGATTCTTACCAATGATAAGCTCGAATCGGACCGCAGCGGCAACTGGTTTTTAGAGAATAATCTTGTTATCGCCCGCCTGGACAAGCTCTCCCGGGACGAAAATGTACAGCAGAAATTAATGGCTCGCGACTGTCACTGGGACCTTGTTATATGTGATGAAGCCCACAAGCTGTCAGCCACCTTTTTTGGCGGTGAGGTTAGATATACCAAGCGCTATAAATTGGGCCAGCTGTTGTCCACCCGCACCAGGCACTTTCTCCTGCTTACGGCCACTCCCCACAACGGTAAGGAAGAAGACTTTCAGCTCTTTTTGGCCCTCCTCGATGGTGATCGCTTTGAAGGACGCTTTCGCGATGGAGTACATACCGTTGACGTATCTGATCTGATGCGCCGCATGGTGAAGGAAGAACTCTTGAAATTTGATGGTACCCGCCTTTTTCCCGAGCGCATCGCTTATACTGTCCTCTACCAGCTTTCTGACCCCGAAGCCCGCCTCTACAAGGCAGTCACCGATTATGTGCGGGAAGAATTTAACCGGGCCGAGGCGCTGCAGAATAACAAACGGGCCGGTACCGTGGGTTTTGCCCTGACCATCTTACAGCGGCGGCTGGCTTCCTCACCGGAGGCCATCTACCAGTCCCTGCGCCGCCGCCGGGAGCGGCTCGAGAAACGCCTCCGGGAACTGAAGCTGCTGCAGCGGGGCGCTGCAGTGAATATTATGGCCGAGAATGTGCCGGTTTTCGATGCAGAGGATCTTGAGGACCTGGAGGATGCCCCCGATCACGAGGTGGAGACTGTAGAGGGAGAGATTCTCGACCAGGCCACAGCCGCCCGCACTATAGACGAGCTGGAGGCCGAGATTGCCACCCTCCGTAGGTTGCAGGCCATGGCCCAGTCAGTGCGGCAGAGCGGTGTCGACCGTAAATGGCAGGAACTGGCCAATCTATTGAGTGAGATCTTTACCCCGGCGGCCATCGCCAATCATTTGGCTGAAGAACGGGCCCCTTATGCAGCTGATATCAAGAAACCAAAAGCATCTCCAGGGCAGAAGCTCGTTATCTTCACTGAACACCGGGATACCTTAAACTACCTGGAACGACGTATTACCACCCTTCTCGGCCGCCCGGAGGCAGTGGTCACCATCCACGGGGGCAAGGGTCGGGAGGAACGTCTGAAGGCCCAGGAAGCCTTCAAGCACGACCCTGTCGTCCAGGTGCTGGTTGCCACCGATGCGGCGGGAGAAGGGATAAACCTGCAGCGGGCCCACCTTATGGTGAACTACGATCTTCCCTGGAACCCCAACCGCATTGAACAGCGTTTTGGGCGCATCCACCGCATCGGACAGACAGAGGTTTGCCACCTGTGGAATCTGGTGGCTGAGAAAACCCGGGAAGGGGATGTCTACTATACCCTGCTGGAGAAGCTGGAAGAAGCCCGCAAAGCCCTAGGAGGCCGGGTATTTGATGTGCTGGGCAAGCTCCAGTTTGACGGGAAGCCCCTGCGGGAACTATTGATTGAGGCCATCCGGTACGGGGAACAGCCCGAAGTCAGGGCACGGTTAAACAAGATTGTAGCCGGTGCCCTGGACCAGAGTCACCTTCAAGAACTCCTGGAGGAACGGACTCTGGTCCGGGACCTGATGGATACCAGTCGGGTCAGACGCGTCCGGGAGGATATGGAGCGGGCCGAGGCCCGCCGTCTCCAGCCCCATTATATAGAATCATTCTTCCTGGAGGCCTTCCGAAGGCTGGGCGGTACGGTGCGTAAACGGGAACCGCGGCGCTATGAAGTAACCCGCGTTCCTGCCCCTGTACGGGCCCGCGACCGGCTCATCGGGTGCGGAGAACCGGTTCTCTCCCGTTATGAACGGATCGTGTTTGAAAAGGACCTCATTGCCCCTCCGGGAAAACCCCCGGCCGCCTTTGTGTGTCCGGGCCATCCCCTCCTCAATGCTGTCATTGATCTTATATTGGAGCGCCACGGCGACATTCTGCGCCGCGGTACTGTATTGGTAGATGTTAGGGATCTAGGGGAGGAGCCCCGCGTCCTTTTTTACCTGGAGCATGCCCTCCAGTATGCCAGTATTACTCCCAGGGGCGAGCGGCGGGTTATTTCCAAGCGGATGCTCTACGTGGAAGTCGATGCCGCCGGTAATATGCGCCATCTCCACTATGCCCCCTATCTCGACTACCGGCCCCTGCAGCCGGGAGAGCCGGATGTGGCGGAAATTCTCAATCACCCTGCCTGTGCCTGGATCACGAGGGAACTGGAGCAGAAGGCCCAGGGTTACGCCATTACCCACGTTGTACCCGGCCATCTTGAGGAGATAAAGAACAGCCGCCTGGAATGGATCGAGAAAACCCGGGCGGCTGTTAAAGACCGTCTTACCAAGGAGATCGGCTATTGGGACTACCGGGCCGCCGAGCTAAAACTGCAGGAACAGGCCGGTAAGCCCAATGCCCGCCTTAATTCCCAGGAAGCCCGGCGCCGGGCCGATGAGCTCCAGGCCCGGCTCCAGCGGCGGATGGAACAGCTCGATCTGGAAAGCCAGATTGCCGCCTTGCCGCCGGTTGTACTGGGCGGGCTGGTGGTGGTGCCCCTGGGACTGCTCCGGAAGCTGATGGGCGAGTCTGTGTCTGCACCTGGCAATACGGGAGAAACCCAGGCTGTCGCCGCCCGGGCCCGGTCAATTGTCATAGAGGTGGAACGGAGCCTCGGCTTTGAACCGGTGGATCGGGAACGGGAGAAGCTGGGCTATGATATTGAGAGCCGCGATCCCAACACTGGAAAGCTGAGGTTTATCGAGGTCAAGGGCCGGGTGACCGGGGCGGAGACAATTACCGTCACCCGCAACGAGATCCTCTATTCATTGAACAAACCTGATTCCTTTATCCTGGCCATAGTGGAGTTTTTTCCCGATAATACCCACCGGGTCCATTACCTGCGCCGTCCCTTCCAGCGGGAACCGGACTTTGGTGTTACCAGTGTCAATTACAGCTTTGCGGAACTCCTGGCGCGGGCGGAGGCACCGTCATGATAAAATATGTTTTATAATATCAGCTGAGATATGGGGGGAGCTTTATGAAGTACCGGAAAAAGTTGATTGAAGTGGCCTTACCCCTGGATGCCATCAATAAGGCCTCGGCCAGGGAAAAATCAATTAGGCACGGGCATCCCAGTACCCTGCACCTGTGGTGGGCCAGGCGCCCCCTGGCGGCGGCCCGGGCCGTGATCTTTGCCCAGATGGTGGATGACCCGTCGACCTATGTTGACGTTTTAAAGAGCGATCCCAGGAAGCGGCGCCGGGCTGCATCCATCCTCAAGATCCGCCGGAAGGCCTGGGAAGAAGCGAAGGAGGTTGCCCAACAGGCTGCAGCGGCCAATATTCCCGCCCCGGAACCTGGTCCGGAACCCACCCTGGATGAAGTCCTGGCAGAATTGGAGCGGGAGAGACTCTTTCAGATTATCGAAGAACTGGTCCAGTGGGAAAACACCAACAATGAAGAGGTGCTGCAGCGGGCCCGGGAGGAGATCTGGCAGTCGTGGCGGCGGGCCTGTGCCGATAATGCCGACCACCCCAGGGCCAGGGAATTATTTGACCGGCATAAACTTCCGGCCTTTCACGACCCCTTTGCCGGGGGTGGGTCCCTACCCCTAGAGGCCCAGCGGCTGGGGTTGGAGGCATATGCCAGTGATCTGAACCCGGTGGCGGTTTTGATCAACAAGGCCATGATCGAGATCCCCCCCAAATTTGCCGGCTGCCCGCCGGTGAACCCTGCGGCCAGGGCCAAGAAAACCCTCTTTGAGCAATCCTGGCCGGGGGCCCGGGGCTTGGCCGAAGATGTCCGCTATTACGGGCAGTGGATGCGGGATGAGGCCGAGAAGCGCATTGGCCACCTTTACCCTAAAGTGAAGATAACTGCCGACATGGTCAAAGAACGGCCGGATCTAAAACCCTATACGGGGAAAGAACTGACGGTGATTGCCTGGATCTGGGCCCGGACGGTAAAAAGCCCCAACCCGGCCTTTGCCCATGTGGACGTGCCTCTGGCCTCCACCTTTATGCTTTCCACCAAAAAGGGCAAGGAGGCCTATATTGAGCCGGTCATTGAGGGGGACAGCTACCGGTTTACGGTGAAGGTGGGGAAACCCAGGGATCCGGAGGCAGCGAAAAAGGGAACCAAGCTGGGGCGGGGAGCTAATTTTAAATGCCTGCTGTCGGGTGCTCCGATAGCCGGGGATTATATTAAAGCCGAGGGCAAGGCTGGGCGGATGGGTGCAAGGCTCATGGCTATTGTGGCAGAGGGTGAGGGAGGGCGGGTCTATCTGCCGCCCCTTCCCGAACATGAAGCAGTGACAAGGAAAGAAAAGCCTTTGTGGCGACTGGATGTTTCTATTTCTGGTTCTACACAGTATTTGGGTGTTAAACCCTATGGCATTGAAAGGTTTGGCCAGCTTTTTACTAATCGCCAGTTTGTAGTGTTAACGACTTTTACAGACTTAGTGACAGAAGCAATAGGAATTATCAAGCGAGACGCTGTAAAGGCTGGGCTTTTAAATAATAACATGCATCTTTGTGACTTGCATGAGACAACTAATGTATACAATAAAAGAAACATTCTTAGTGCTACTGCATATGCAGAGGCAATTGCGATATATTTGGCGTTTGCGGTTGATAAAGGAGCTAACTACTGGTCATCACTCTGCACGTGGCATCAGACACGAGAGGGAATAGTTTCTACATTTGGTAGACAAGCCTTACCAATAGTATGGGACTTTGCAGAAGCAAATCCCATTAGTAATTCGTCTGGTAATTTTATGCAAGGAATAAAACAAGCCACAGAAATGCTAACATCTTTGGGTATTGGACCTGCTGGAAGGGCAATACAGGAAGACGCTGCAGTTCAATCATTGAGTTGTGATAAAATTATATCAACTGACCCTCCGTATTATGACAATGTTCCCTATGCGGACTTGTCGGATTTCTTTTATGTTTGGCTGCGCCGCTCGTTGCAGGCTGTTTTCCCGGAGCTTTTTACTACATTAGCGGTCCCCAAAGGTGATGAGTTAGTTGCTTTTGCTTACCGTCACAAAGATAAAATATCAGCTGAAGCCTTTTTTTTAAATGGTATGACCAAGGCGATAGAAAAATTCGCAGATCAAACACACCCTGTCTTTCCAGTTACTATTTATTATGCATTTAAACAGACCGAGAGTGACAGCCAAGAAGGCACTGTCAGTACTGGTTGGGAAACATTTCTCGGTGCAGTGCTACGAGCAGGCTTATCGGTTTGTGGTACTTGGCCAATAAGGACAGAGTATACTGGAAACCTGAAGAAAAAAAGAAGTGCCCTAGCCTCCAGCATTGTCCTCGTCTGCCGTCCACGGCCTGCCGATGCACCGACGGCCACCCGGCGGGAGTTTGTGGCCGCCTTGAAGGCGGAACTGCCCCCGGCATTGGCTCACCTCCAGCGGAGCAACATTGCCCCGGTGGACCTGGCCCAGGCGGCCATCGGCCCCGGCATGGCGGTCTATACCCGCTATGCCCGGGTCCTCGATGTTGAAGG
>LFSN01000098.1:43680-45258 GCA_001513125.1 Clostridia bacterium DTU030 | reverse complement strand
GATATCAGCCAGCGGGAGGCCCGGCTCCAGGAGCTGGCCCTCACCACCGATCTGGAAGAAAACATCCAAACCATCACCGGGCTGTACGGCAACAGCTCCGATCTGGTAGTCCGGACCTTTCAGCTGGGCAGCGCCCGGCTCCCCGGGGTTCTCCTCTGTTTTGATGGAATGTTTAACAAGGACAGTGTCGAGGACATCCTCAGAGCCCTGGAGATGGGCAGCCGCAAGCTCCCGGAAAAAATGCCCCGGAGCCAGGAGCTGCTGGCGGCCATCAAGGAACGGCTGCTGCCGACCAACATGGTCCGGGAAGCAGGCACTGTGGAAGAAATCTGCCAGGAAATTGGTTCGGGGCAGGCAGCCCTCCTCTTTGCCGGCCTGGACAAGGCCCTCCTCTGTGAAACCAGGGGGCCGGAAACCCGGGCCATCACGGAACCGGCCTCGGAGACGACTATCCGGGGTCCCCGGGACGGCTTTGTGGAAAGCCTGACCATAAACATGTCCCTCATCCGCCGCCGGGTGCGCACCCCCAACCTCTGGAGCGAGGCCTTCACCCTGGGCAGCCTGACCCGGACCCGGCTCCTTCTGGTCTACATAAAGGGCCTGGCCAGTGAGGAGATGCTGGCGGAGGTTCGTTCCCGCCTGGCCCGGATAAAGGTCGACGGGGTCCTGGAAAGTGGCCTGGTGGAAGAATACATCCAGGATATCCCCGTCACCATCTTCCCCCTGGTCTTTCGCACCGAAAGGCCGGACAGGGTCATCAGCTGCCTCCTAGAGGGAAAGGCGGCCATCCTCACCGACGGCACCCCCTTTGCCCTGGTGGTCCCCACCCAGTTTATCAAACTGCTGGAGGCCCCCGACGATTACTACGAGGGAGCCCTCATCGGGAGCTTGACCCGCTGGCTCCGCTATTTTTCCTACCTGTCTTCGGTCCTCCTGCCGGGCATGTATGTGGCCGTGGTCAACTTCCACCAGGAACTCATCCCCACCACCCTGCTCCTGCGCATCACCGCCAGCAGGGAAGGGCTCCCCTTTCCCGTGGTGGTAGAAGCCCTGATGATGGAATTTGCCTTTGAGGTCCTCCGGGAGGCCGGTATCCGCCTTCCCCGGGCCATCGGCCCTGCCATCAGCATCGTCGGTGCCCTGATCCTGGGGGAAGCGGCCATCAGGGCCGGAATCGTCTCCCCGGTCATGATCATTGTGGTGGCCCTGACGGCCATTGCCTCCTTTACCGTCCCCGTCTTCAGCATTGGGATTTCCGCCCGGATCTTACGTTTTCTCTTCATCGGCCTGGGGGGCGCCTTTGGCCTCTTCGGGATCCAAACGGGCATCATCCTGGCCCTAATCCACCTCTGCTCCCTGCGCTCCTTCGGCATACCCTACTTCTCCCCCATCGGTCCCCTGATCTTGCAGGACTGGAAGGATACCTACATCCGCATGCCCTGGTGGGGCATGACTACCCGGCCAAAGCTCCTGGGCTTCCGGGAGCCCCGGCGGGCCCGGCCAGGGCAGAGACCGGGCCCGCAGCGGCGAAGGGAGGATGACCATGACTAAGGAAAAGATAGCCAACCGCCAGCTCCT